>VBGM01000105.1 GCA_005880855.1 Chloroflexota bacterium | reverse complement strand
AGGAAGCTTCTCGCGACGCTCGAGCCCGCCGGCAGCAGCGGCCCCGAGTAGAGCTACACCTTCGCGGCCACGGGCGATGACAATCGTTCGTGGACCAACCGCACCACCATCGCGCCTTCGCCCACCGCGGTCGCGACCCTCTTGATCGAACCGTGCCGAACGTCGCCGACCGCAAAGATGCCGGGAAGGCTGGTCTCCAGCAGCAGCGGAGCCCAATCGCTCACGGAGGTCACCTCCGACCCGGTGACGATGAAGCCATCCTTGGCGATCTGCAGACATTGGTTGAGCCAGTCGGTATTCGGCTCGGCGCCGATGAAGGAGAACAGGCCGCACGCCACCAGCTGGGATTGCTCGCCGTCCGCGGTCTCGAGCACCACGGCCTCCAGGACCGTGGTGCCGACCAAGGCCTTGACCTGCGTCCGGTAGTGGACCGTGATCCGAGGATCGCGTTCGATCTGGTCGATCAGGTAGCGCGACATGGTTGCGTCCAGCGACGCGCCTCGGACCAGGTGATGCACGGGCTGACGCTTGCTGAGGAAGACGGCCGCCTGTCCCGCTGAGTTCCCGCCTCCCACCACGACCACCGGTCCCGTGCACTTCTGCGCCTCGACCTCGGTGGCGGCGTAGTAGACGCCTGACCCTTCGAACTCGGCGAGCCTCTCGATGGGGAGGCGCCTGTACCGCGCGCCGGTCGCGACTACGATCGCCCGGGCGGTCATGGTCCGGCCGTCCGCCAGCTCGACGCTGTGCAGCCCGCCCACCGAGCTGAGCGCCTTCGCCCTCGAGCCGACCAGGATCGCGGCCGAGAACTTCTCCGCCTGGAGCGAGGCGCGGGCCGCCAGCTCGGCGCCCGATAGACCCGCGGGAAATCCGAGGTAGTTCTCGATCCGCGACGAGGTCCCGGCCTGTCCTCCGATTGCGATCGCTTCGACCACGATCGTCTTGAGGCCCTCGGATCCGCCATAGACAGATGCGGCCAGCCCGGCCGGTCCGGCGCCGACGACCAGGAGATCGCAGGAGTCGTCCAGGTGCGAGCCGTCGACCCGAAGGATGCCGAAGGCCTCGGCGACCTCGGCCAGCGAAGGATTGCGCAGCAACGGCTTCCCGGCGACCATCACCAGCGGGATGTCGGCGGCCGTGAACCCGAAATTCCGGAGCAGTGTTTCCGCGCGAGGATCGGACTCGACATCGATCCAGGTCACGGCGCACCGGTTGCGGGCGAGCATGTCGAGAATCGCCCGCGTGGACTCGCTATATCGAGAGCCGATCACCTTCGGTCCCGTGCCCAGGCGCAGCAGCAGCGAATGGCGCAGCAGAAACGCGCGGATGACGATCTCGCTCAGCGTGATGTCTTCGCCGATGACGGTCCGCAACTGATTCAGCGGCACGCGAAGGACGCGAGTGGGAACCGTCGCTGTCGCCGTGACGTAGGCGCCCTCGTTGCTCAGGATGTTCATGACGCCGACGAATTGCCCGGGGTTGAAGACCGTGCTCGTCGTCTCGCCGGACTCGCCGAAATGCGCGACGGCTTCGACGCTGCCAGAAAGGACCACGATGAAGTCGGTGCCCCGTTCCCCCTCGCGGAAGAAGATGAATCCCACCGGGACGCTCTCTTCGACTCCGTAGCGGCGGAGCCTGCCGATCTGAGCGTCGTCGAGGATTGGGAAGGCGCCGGCGAAGTCCTCTTGTTCGGCCTGGGCGCCGACGCGCTCCAGCGCCACCCTTATCGGGACAGGCTGCCCCTCGGTCAGGCCTCCACCGGTCTCAGGTACGGCCTGGGTTCCTTTTCAAACTCCGCCTGGCATCCGGCGGAGCAGAACCAGTACGTCTTGCCCTCGAACACAGCCTTGTGATTCGCCGCCAGCGGGTCGACGGTCATGCCGCAGACTGGATCGGTGGCGAAGATCACCGCGGACTGTTCGACGGCAGCTGGCCGGCTACCGCGCTTGTGGGGCGCGGCCACGACCTCGGCCAGGGCCAGCACGGCGATCTCCTCCTGAGTCGTGCCGCGCAATTTGCCGGCGGGTGTACGGACGCGCGATAGCGCCTGCTCGTCGAGACCGCGGGCGTGCAGCGAAGCGCGCACTGCCGACGCGCGGCGCGCACTCGCGATGAGGCTGACATCGAGGTCGGGATGGCTCAGCGCCGCCTCCAGAGCATCCTCGTCGAAGTGGCCCATGGTGGCGACGACGGCATAAGCCGCCCCGGGCGGGATTTCCAGCGTGGCGATTTCAGCCTCACCGACTGCTCTGCTCCGAAAGCCGGCCAGCGATCCCATCTGGACGAGCGTCCGCGCCGCCGGGCTCTCGCCGAAGACGAGCAGCAGCGGCTTCGGGAGGCGCGGTTCGATGAAGATGTCCAGCGATCCGCCGCTTGGGCACGTCGTCGCCACGGTCAGCTCGCCCGGCTTTCTTGTTTGTTTCACCTCTTCGGCTCCCACGATCTTGACCAGCTGCGGCGTGCCCTCGGCGAGGGCCCGCAGCGCCTCTCGCCGGACCACGGGCTCTGAGCAGCTGCCCCCGATCCATCCGCGGAGGCGGCCGTCGGCGGTGATGACCGCCTTGTCGCCCGGGCGCGCCGAGGTCGGCGCCTCGACGCGTATCACCGTCGCGAGCGCGCACGGGGTTCCGTTTGCGGCATATTCACGAAGCAGGTCCAGGACGTCGTCCGCTATTCCATGACCCCCTTCGATCGTAGAGCGGCCCACACCTTGTCGGAGGTGACCGGCATGTCGATGTTGGTGATGCCGTACGGCGACAGTGCGTCGATCACCGCGTTGACATAGGCGGCGGGGGAGCCGACGGTGGCGGACTCGCCGACGCCCTTCGCGCCCAGCGGGTGGTGCGGCGACGGCGTGACCGTCTCGCCCATCTCGAACTTCGGCGTCTCCCACGCGGTCGGCAGCAGGTAGTCCATGAAGTTGGAGCCGATGCAGTTGCCGTCGGCATCGAACGTGATCAGCTCCATGAATGCGATCCCGAACCCTTCGGTGAGGCCGCCGTGGATCTGGCCCTCGACGATCATCGGGTTGATACGGACGCCGCAGTCGTCGACCGCCACCATCCGCTTGACCTTCACCTGCCCCGTGCCCTTGTCTACGTCGACCACCACCGCGTAGGTGCCGAAGGGGTAGGTCATGTTGGGCGGGTCGTAGTAGTGGACTCCCTCGAGCCCGGCCTCCATGCCTTCGGGCAGATTCGAGTACGCGGCGAAGGCGATCTCCTGGATGGTCTTCGCACGGTCCGGCGAACCCTTGACATAGAACTTCCCCCGCTCCCACGCGAGGTCCTCATCGGCCGCCTCGAGCAGGTGGGCGGCGATCAGGCGCGCTTTTTCGCGCAGCTTGCGGCTGACCATCGCCGTCGCGGCTCCCGCCACGGGCGTGCTGCGCGACGCATACGTGCCCAGCCCGTACGGCGCGGTGTCGGTATCCCCTTCTTCCACTGCCACATCGGAGGCCGGAATGCCGAGCTCCTCGGCCACGATCTGCGCGAACGTCGTCTCGTGGCCCTGGCCTTGCGATTTCGTACCCATGCGAAGTAGGGCTTTGCCAGTCGGGTGCACACGCAGCTCCGCGCTGTCGAACATGCGCAGCCCGAGGATGTCGAAGTCGGCGCCATGGCCCGCGCCCACCACCTCGGTGAAGCTGGCGATGCCGATGCCCGTGACCTCGCCCTTCTTCCTTCGCGCCTCGACGTCCTTCTTCAGCTCGGCGTACCCGAGCTTGTCGAGTGCGACGTCCATCGCCTTGGGGTAGTCGCCGCTGTCATAGATCCAGCCGGTCGCGGATGTGTACGGGAACTGCTCGGGCTGGATGAAGTTCTTCTGGCGGAACTCCGCCTGGTCGATGCCCAGCTCGAGCGCGGCGTTGGTGACCAGCCGCTCGATGAGATAGCTCGCCTCTGTGACCCTGAACGAGCAGCGGTAGGCAACGCCGCCCGGCGCCTTGTTCGTGTAGTAGCCATCGGCAGTGATGTGTGCGGTCGGGATGTCATACGAGCCGGTGACGATGTGGAACAGGCCGGCCTTGAACTTCGACGGCTGTGCGTCCGAGAAGAAGGCGCCGTTGTCGCTGTCGAGGTGGACGCGCAGCGCGGTCATCTTTCCTTTGTCGTCAACCGCGAGGTCTCCGGTCATGTGGTAGTCGCGCGCGAACCCGGTGGAGATGAGGTTCTCGGTGCGGTCCTCGATCCACTTCACCGGGCGGCCGATCAAGAGGCTGGCCGCCGTCGCCACGACGTAGCCCGGGTACACCGGCACCTTGTTGCCGAAGCCGCCGCCGATGTCCGGCGAGATGACACGGATGTTCTGCTCGGGCAGCCCGGTCACGAGCGCGAAGACGGTGCGGATCGCGTGCGGGGCCTGGCTCGTCATGTAGATGGTGGCCTTCCCGGTGGCGGGGTTGACGTCCGCTACGCATCCGCAGGTCTCCAACGGCGCCGGGTGGCAGCGCGGGTAGAACGTGTGCAGCCTCACGACTTTGGCCGCCTTGGCGAACGCGGCCTGCGTCTTGGCCTTGTCGCCCGACTCCCAGTGATAGATGTGGTTGTCCTTCTGGCCTTCCTTCTCGTCGCGGATGAGGGGCGCGCCCTCTGCCTTCGCGCCGTCGGGGCTGATGACCGCCGGCAGGACCTCGTAGTCGACCTCGATCGAGTCGCGCGCGTCCTCGGCCTGGTACTTCGTCTCGGCGATGACCGCCGCGACCTCCTGGCCCTGGAACCGCACCTTGTCAGTCGCGAGAACAGCCTGGGTGTCGTAGCTGAGCGTCGGCATCCAGGCGAGCTTGTGCTGCGCCATCAGCTCGCCGGTGACGACCGCGATCACGCCCGGCTTGGCCGCCGCGGCGCTGGTGTCGACCGACTTGATGCGCGCGTGCGCGTGCGGACTGCGCAGGATCGCCATGTGCAGCATGCCCGGCAGCGTGAGGTCGTCGATGTAGTTGCCCTTGCCGCGCAGGAATCGACCGTCTTCCTTGCGCTTGATCGACTCTCCGATCCCGCCGTGCATGTGCATGGTGCTGCTCATTCGCCGCCTCCTGCCGCCACCGCTTCAGGCGCGGGCGCCTTGGCGGCCGCCTGCTTCGCCTTCGCCGCGTGCTGGATCGCCTTGACGATGTTCATGTAGCCGGTGCAGCGGCAGATGTTGCCGCTGATCGCCCACCGGATCTGCTCCTCGGTGGGATCGGGATTCCGTTCCAGGAGCGCGGTGCCGACGAGCATCATCCCTGGCGTGCAGAATCCGCATTGAAGGCCGTGCTCCTCGTGAAACCCGACCTGCACGGGCGAGAGCGTGGCTCCTTGGGCCAGGCCCTCGACTGTCGTGATGTCGCGGCCCGAGACCTGGACCGCCAGCAGCGTGCACGACTTGACCGGCTCTCCGTCGAGCAAGACCGTGCAGGCGCCGCAGCTCGTGGTGTCGCAACCGACGTGCGTGCCCGTGAGGGCAAGGTTTGTCCTCAAGAAGTCGGCCAGCAGGACGCGTGGCTCGACGTCCGCACTTCGCTCCACACCGTTGACGCGCATGGACGCTTTCATGACCTTGCCTCCTGAGCCCTGCTCAACGCGGTATGCAGGCCACGCTGTACGAAGACCCGGACCACGTCCTTCTTATATGCAGCGCTGCCGCGGATGTCGTCCTTGGGCTCGGCGGCGTCCGCCGCGAGGCGCGCCGCGTCGCGAATCACCTCGTCGCTCGGCTCACGTTCGGCAAGCGCCTTCTCCGCCTCGATCGCCTTGATGTTGGTTGCGCCGACCGACGTCAGGCCGATGCCCGCCCTCCCGATCTTCTTGCCGTTCATCTCGACCTGGACCGCCACTGCGACGGTGGCGAAATCTCCAACCTTTCGTTCAAGCTTGTTGTAGGCGCCGCCGGCCGCGCCGGTCGGGATGGGGATTCGGATCTCGGTGGCGATCTCGTCGGACCTCAGCGCGGTGGTGAAGGGTCCCTGGAAGAACTCGGCGACCGGGATCTTGCGCTCGCCTGATTTCGATCGGGCCACGACCTCCGCGTTGAGCGCGAGCATCACCGAGCCCCAGTCACCAGAGGGGTCGGCGTGGCACACGGAACCGACCACCGTGCCTCGGTTGCGTACGAGCGGGTCGGCGATCCAGTGCGCAGCCTCGGCCAGCAGCGGCACCGCCCTGGTCAGGTCGCGATCGCGCTCGATGTCGACGTGGCGGACCAGCGCGCCGATGATCATGTTGCCGTCATGGCGCGTGACCGCGTTCAGGTTGGGAAGGCGCCCGATGTCGAGCACGAGGGCCGGCTGGGCAAACCTCAGCTTCAGCAGAGGGATGAGGCTCTGGCCACCCGCCATCACCTTGGCGTCATCACCGCGTTCGGCGAGGACCGCTAACGCTTCGTCGAGCGAGGCTGGAGATCGATAGTCAAAGGCGGCAGGAAACATCGCCCTATCCTCCAGAAAAACGCCGCGTGGACGCCGTTGTGCGATCGGCCGTCCTGGTGGCGATATAAGCACCAGATGGTTGCGTTGTCAAACAGCCAGCACATGGAGAGGTAGGATCAGCCGGAGATGGCGACCGAGACCGTCAAGGCACTCAGCGCCGAGGAGATCTCCGAGCTCTGCCTGCGCCATACGCTCTACGACTGGTCGGCCCAGGCAGACCTCAAGCCGCTGGCCGTCGAAAGCGCGAAAGGCGTGTATTTCCACACAGTCGACGGCAGGCGGTTCATCGACTTCAACAGCCAGCTCATGTGCGTGAACGCCGGCCACGGCGATCGCCGGATCATCGAGGCGATCAAGTGCCAGGCCGACCAGCTGCCGTACATCAGCCCTTTCATGGCGCACGAGCCGCGCGCCCGTCTGGGCCGTAAGCTGGCCGAGCTGCTGCCAGGCGATATCGACAAGGTGCTGTTCACGCTGGGCGGCGCCGACGCCAACGAAAACGCGATCAAGATCGCCCGCACCGTCACCGGCCGGCCCAAGATCCTCGCTCGGTACCGTTCGTATCACGGCTCGACCGGCGCCGCGGTGCAGGCCACAGGGGACCCGCGGCGCTGGCCCAACGAGTACGCGACCGGCGTCGTCCATGTCACCGATCCGTACCACGGGATCCAGCGTGGATGGGATACGGCGGAGAAAGCGCTGGCCGACCTGGAGGAAGTGATTGAGCTCGAGGGCCCGAAGACGATCGCCGCGTTCATCCTCGAGCCGATCACAGGGACCAACGGCATCCTGATCCCGCCGGACGGCTACCTACAGGGCGTGCGAGCCCTGTGCGACCGATTCGGAATTCTGATGATCTGCGACGAAGTGATGACCGGCTTTGGGCGCACAGGTCGGTGGTTCGCCGTCGATCACTGGAGCGTCGTGCCCGACCTCATCACACTGGCCAAGGGCTTGACCAGCAGCTACGTGCCGCTGGGCGCGGTAGGGATGCGGCCGCACGTGGCGTCGTATTTCGACGACCACGTTTTCTACGGCGGCCTGACATACAACAGCCATCCGCTCGGGTGCGCGGCGGCGCTGGGCGCGATCCAGGCGTATGAAGAGGACGACATGGTCGGTAACTCCGCCCGCATGGGCGCCGTTCTAGCTCGGCACCATCGACAGCTGCGGGAGCGCCATCCATGCGTCGGCGCCGCACGCTCGATCGGTCTGTTCGGCGCGCTCGAGCTGGTGCGCGATCGCTCTACCCTCGAGCCCCTGGCGCCTTTCAACGGCACGTCGCCGGAGATGAAGGCGATCGGCAAGGCCCTGGTGGATGCCGGCATGCACACGTTCGTGCGGTGGAACGTGATCATGACCAACCCTCCTCTGTGCATCACCGAGGCCGAGCTCGACGAGGGTTTCGAGATCCTGGACTCGGTGCTCGAGATTGGGGACCGCGCCGTCGCCAATTAGTCTCGACGAGCTGCGCGCGCTGCAGCTCTCACGGCTTCGCGCCGGGCTCGCTGACGTGCTCCGCGATAACGCATTCTGGCGAGCGCGTTTGAGCGATGTCCAGGGCTGGGACGATTTCGAGCGACTGCCGCTCACGACGAAAGGTGAGCTCATCGCCGACCAGACCGCGCATCAGCCCTTTGGCACCAACCTCACATATCCGATCGAGCGCTACGTTCGCGTGCACCAGACGTCGGGCTCGAGCGGCGACCGTCCGCTGCGGTGGCTCGACACCGCCGAATCGTGGGCGCGGTGGCTATCGATCTGGTCGGATCATGTGTATCGGGCCGCCGGCGTGGGCAGCAGGGATCGGATCTTCTTCGCGTTCTCGTTCGGACCCTTCATCGGGTTCTGGTCGGCGTTCGGGGGCGCGGAGCGGTTGGGCGCGCTGGCACTTTCGGGCGCGGGAATGACGACCGAGCAGCGGGTGCGCAGCCTTCTCGATCTCGAGGCGACTGTGCTGCTCTCGACGCCGACGTATGCGCTGCGGATGGCAGATGTGGGGCGCGGTCTGGGCGTCGACCTGGCCTTGTCGCCATTGCGCGTCACGATCCACGCCGGCGAGCCGGGTGCGAGCATCCCGGCGACACGGGCTGCGATCGAGTCGGCGTACGGCGCTTCGTGCTTCGACCACACCGGTATGACCGAGGTCGGCCCGACCGGGCACAGCTGCTCCCAGCGCGACGGCATCCATGTCATCGAGTCGGAGTTCATCTTCGAGGTGCTCGACTCGTCCGACCGGCCGGCTGATGAGGGTGAGCTCGTGGCCACCAACCTGGGTCGGTGGGGGATGCCTCTGATCCGTTACCGGACGGGCGACCGGGTCGCCGTGTCACGCGAGCCGTGCTCATGCGGAAGCTCGTATTTGAAGCTTGCCGGCGGAATCCATGGTCGCGTCGACGACATGTTCACGGTGCGCGGGGTCAACCTGTTTCCATCGCAGGTCGAGGACATCGTCCGGCGCCATCCGCAGGTGGTGGAGTTCGCGATCGAGAGGCGGCGAGAGCGTCAGATGGACGAGGTGACAGTGCTCGTCGAGATCGATGGATCTGATACGTCCGCCGAACGGCTCGAGGCTGACCTGCGTCTCGCGCTGGGGGCGAGGCTCGTGTGCCGGGTGGTGCCGCTTGGCACGCTGCCGCGCTCGGAGCTGAAGTCGAAGCGGGTGATTTCGGCTTAGCCGGCTTCCTGCTTGCGCCGGAACAGCAGCCAAGCGCCCGCGAAGAAGGCGACCGTCCATG
>VBGM01000104.1 GCA_005880855.1 Chloroflexota bacterium | reverse complement strand
ATTGAGCCGCCACGGGGCGGATCTCCTTCTCCGCGAAGCTGTGAACCCAGTCCTTGATCTCACGCTGCTCGTCGGTCAGCTCGAAGGAAACCATGCTTCTCCTGTTCTAGAACGCTCCAACGGCTTCGATTGTCTTTAACAACGCACCGGTACTGGTACGTACCGGTTTCTATTCCGAACGCTACGCCGCAGCGCGTCATCGTGTCAATAGGCTTGAATTCGCGCACGCTTTGAGCGCCATCCAGGTCGTCACGATCCTCGGCGCGGGACTGATCGCCGGCATGGTCAACACCATCGTCGGCAGCGGCTCCCTCCTCACGTTCCCCGCCCTGCTCGCGGCCGGCTATTCGCCGGTGGTGGCCAACGTGAGCAACTCGGTGGGTTTGGTGCTGGGCAACGTCAGCGGCGTGGTCGGCTATCGGCGCGAGCTCGCGGGCCAGGAACGACAGGCCGCCCAGCTCGCGATTCCGGCCGCCCTGGGATCGCTGCTGGGGGCTGCTCTCCTGCTTGCTCTACCCGAATCGGTTTTCCACCGCGTCGTGCCGGCGCTGGTCCTGCTCGCCGTGCTCCTCGTCGTCGTGCAGCCCCGCCTGTCCGCGGCGCTGGCCGCCTACCGCGACCATGCCGCCAGCTGGTGGGCCATACGCATCGGCGTGGCGCTCACCGCCGTCTACGGCGGCTACTTCGGCGCCGCAATGGGCGTCCTGCTCATCGGCGTCCTGTCCGTGTTCTTGAAAGACGATCTGCAGCGAATCAACGCGCTCAAGAACGTGATGGCGGCCGTGATCAACGCGGTCGCCGCGGTCGTATTCGTCGTATTCGCTCATGTGGCCTGGGTCGCGGCCGCCCTGATCGCTGTATCCAGCATCGCCGGCGGGCTGCTTGGCGCCGCGGTTGGCCGCCGCCTCCATCCCAATCTGCTTCGCGCGCTCATCGTGATCGGCGGGCTGGCGGCTTTCGTCAAGCTGCTGGCTTCCTGAAGCCGGGGGCTACTCTCCTTTCCAATGCGGCTTGCGCCTGGCGAGGAAGGACTCCACACCCTCGCGGAAGTCCTGCGACATGTAGCAGGCGATGATGAGGTCGGAGTCGGCGCTGTCAGGCACGCTGCGATCGCGCACCCTTCGCAATGCCTCCTTGGTCGCCCACAGCGTCAGCGGCGCCAGCGCCGCCACCTCCTCGGCCAGGACCTGCGCCCGTGGCAGAAGAGCGGCCTCGTCACTGGTGACCTCAGACAGCATCGCGCACGCGAGCATCTCGCCCGCGTCCATGAGGCGCGCTCGCATGATCAGGTCCTTCAGGCGCGGAATGCCGAGCAGGGCCGCCGCCCTTGCGTAGTTCGCCATCGACAGGCAGTTGCCGAGCGTGCGGGCAATTGGAAATCCGTAACGCGCCGATGGCGATCCGATGCGAATGTCGCAGCAGTTGGCGATCGCGGCGCCTGCGCCCGTGCATGGTCCGGCGATGGCCGCGATAGTCGGCACGCGCACCGATTCCACGCTGCTCATGACCAGGTTGCCTTTCGCCTCGTAATCGAGCGCGTCCTGCTCCGTCTTGAAAACTCGAAACTGGGCGATGTCGGTGCCGGCTACAAATGCCTCGCCTCCTGCCCCAGTGAACACCGCAGCCCGCACCGTGCGATCGGAGTTGATCTCCTCACACGCCTCGACGAGCCGGTCATACATGTTCCATGTCATTGCATTGCGAGCCTGGGGCCGGTTGAACGTGATCCACCGGACCGCGCCCTTCTGTTCGACGATCAGCTCGTCGGCCGCGTCGATGGCGTGGGTGCGCGGGCTCATGAGATACCCAGCTCAGCTAGCAAGGCGGCTGTGTCCTCGCCCAGAAGGGGCGCGGCTTTGTCTCGTCGCACGGGCGTCTTTGAGAACCGCATCGGCGAACCCAGCTGACGCACCGAGCCGACCTTTGTATGCGGCGCATCCCAGAAGTACTGGCGGGCGAGCAGGTGCGGATCCGAGAACACCTGGCCGAAGTCCTGGATGGGAGCGCACGGAACCCCCGCCTCGCCCAGAACTCGGAGCCAATGTGCCGCGGGCGCGGTGACTGTCACCGACTCGATTGTCTCCGCCAGGGCTTTGCGGTTGCGATGGCGAAGGCTCGCATCGACATAGCGCTCGTCACTCATCAAGGCCTCGAGCCCTAGCACGCGGCACAGGGCGCCCCAGTTGTACTTCGTGGTCGCGCCGATGGTCAGCCAGCCGTCGGCCGCGCGAAACGCCTGATATGGCGCCGCGCTTTGATGAGCCGAACCCGACGCTTTCGGAATCTCGCCCGTCGCGAAGAAGAGACCGGCCTCCCAGATGGCTAGCGACACGCCCGCCTCCAGCAGCGAGACGTCGATGAACTGTCCCGTGCCCGTCGTACGGCGCGCGTGGAGCGCGGCCACCGCGGCCAGAGCCGCGTACAGCGCGCACACCAGATCGCACACTGGAACCCCCACCTTGACCGGCTCGCCGCCCTCTGTGCCCGTGATGCTCATCAGGCCGGAGCGAGCTTGGGCAATGATGTCCATGCCGGGCTGGTCGCGCAGCGGCCCGTCCTGCCCCCATCCCGACGCGGCCACATAGACCAGGCCGGGATTGATTCCTTGAAGGGCTGCATAGTCGAGCCCGAGGTCCCTCATCGTCCCCGGGCGCAGATTCTCGACGACGACGTCGGCCGTCGACACGAGCTTGCGGAAGATCTCCTTGCCACGATCCGATTTCAGGTCGAGCGCGATCGACCGCTTGTTCCGGTTGAGGCGCATGAATGCGGACCCCTCGCCTTCGATCAATGGCGCCGATGAACGCACCTGGTCGCCGCCATCGGGGTTCTCGACCTTGATAACCTCGGCGCCCAGATCGGCCAGCTGCATGCCACAGAAGGGAGCCGCCATATAGTTTCCGACTTCCAGCACGCGGATGCCGTCTAGCGGTGCGGGGCGGGGCTCGTTATCGGTCATCACTCATCCACTCACGCAGCACCTCATCAGTGTGCTGTCCCAAGGTCGGTGGCGGCCGCCGGATGGGGCTCGATTCGCCGTCCAGCTTCCAGGGCGCTCCCACCTGGCTGATCCGGCCCGCGCTCGGATGCTCGATCTCGAGCCGCATCTGCCTCCCCGTCGCCAGCGGACTTTCAAACGCCTCCTCGATATCGAGGATCGGACCGGCTGGAATCCCAAACTGCTCGAAGCGCGCCAGCCATTCTTCGCGCGAGCCTCGACGAAGATAGGTTTCGATCCGGCGGGCCAGCTCGTGCTTGACGGCCTGGCGCAGGGCGTTGGTCGCCAATGTTGGGTCATCCGCGAGCTCAGGCGCGCGAATCGCGTCGCAAAACCGCTGGAACTGAGCATCGGTCGCAACCGCGACGTTGAGGAATCCATCGCTGACGGCGAAGGTGCCGTACGGAGCGATCGTGGCGTGGTGGTTGCCTTCCTGGGTCGGGACCTCACTAGTCGCGAAATATCGTCCCGCCTGGTAGGTGAAGAGCGCGAGCAGCGAATCGTTGAGGGCGATATCGACGTAGCGGCCCTTGCCGGTGGTTGCTCGCTCGACGAGCGCCGCGAGGATCGCGTTGGAAGCGAACATCCCCGCCGAGATATCGCCGATGGGAATGCCGACCTTGGTCGGCGGCCCATCGGGCGTCGCGTTCACGCTCATCATCCCCGACGTGCCCTGGGCGATCTGGTCGTAACCCGCGAGTGTGGGCTGGTTCTGGCCGAATCCGCTGATCGACGCGTAGACGAGCGCCGGCTTCAATCCCTGCAGCCTCGTGGCTCCAAGGCCGAGCCGTTCCATCGTGCCGGGTTTGAAGTTTTCGACGATGACGTCGCTCGCCTTCGCCAAGGCCTCCGCGATGTGAAGGGATTCCTTCTTCTTGAGATCGAGGATCACGCTTCGCTTGTTCCGGTTCACGGAGAGGAAATAGGACGACTCGCCTCTTATGAATGGCGGCCCCCACTGGCGCGAGTGGTCGCCCGAGGGAGGTTCGACCTTGACGACGTCGGCGCCAAGGTCGCCAAGCAGCATCGCGCAGTACGGGCCGGCCAGCGCCTGTGTGAAGTCCAGGACACGGACGGTGACCAGTGGAAGCGGCGGCGAATCGGCCATAGCGTCGACTATCGTAGGTCGCTGATCTTCAAGCAGAAATCCGCGAGCTTTCGCATCCACGCCGCGATCGGCGCGCTGGCCGGGCTTGGCGCCGGCCTGCTTGGGGTCGGTGGCGGTTTCCTCATCGTGCCGCTCCTGACCCTGTGGGCCAGGACCGACCAGCACAGGGCGACCGGTACGTCGCTGGCGGCGATTCTACCCATCGCACTCGTCGGAGCGGGCACCTACTACTTTGCCTCAGGCACCCCGCAGACCGACCTGCCGGTCGCCGCGTCGCTGGTCGTCGGCGGAACCGCAGGTGTGATCGGCGGAGGCCTGGCGGCACAGAAGGTCTCGGATCGCGTGCTGCGCGGCTTCGTCGCGATCCTTCTATTCGTCGCCGGCTTGAAATACGCGTACGACGCCGGGTTTGGCGCGATCCCAACCCTGCACGCCAGCGCACCGGCTGCGCTGGGCATTGAGGAGTACGTCGTGCTGGCGCTGTGCGGCCTCGGAATCGGCGTCCTCGGCGGCCTTGCCGGCCTCGGCGGCGGTGTGTTCATCGTCCCGCTGCTGGTCATCGGGTTCGGCCTCTCGCAGAGGATCGCCCAGGGTACTTCCCTGATCGCCGTCATCCCCACCGCCGCGATCGGCGCGATCATCCACGAGGCCAACGGCGACGTCGACGTCCGCGCGGCCGGCTTGATCGCCGGTGCCGGGGTGCCGGCTGCGATCGTCGGCTCGCTCCTCGCGCTGGTCGTGCCCCAGCGAACCCTGCTGGGGCTGTTCGGGGCCTTCCTGCTGTTCGCCGCCGTGCGAACCTGGCCGTGGAGGCAGGCTACTCCGAAGGTCTGACCGGCGCCTCGGGCTGGCTCGTAACGACCTCGTGGTGGCGGAACTGCACGTTCGCCGCCGGCTCCGCGCCCGACCCCTTGGCCTTCTTCTTCTTTTTGACCTCGCGTCCTTGTTTGTTGCGTCCTTTAGCCATGGGCCCCAGTTTCTATGACCAGGGCCAGTTCGCGCAAGAAGGATTCGACGTCGGTCACCAGCCCGATCGACTGCCAGCTGCCCCGGTCGGCGAGCTTGGTCACCACCGCCGGGTTGATGTCGACGCAGACCGTGCGCACGCCGGCCGGCAGCATGTTGCCGGTCGCGATCGAGTGCAGCATCGTCGAGAGCATGAGGGCCATGCGCACCCCTTGCAGAGACCCGCGCATCCGCCGTTGGGCCTCGACCATGTCCGTGATCACGTCGGGCAGCGGCCCGTCGTCGCGCACAGAGCCGGCGAGAACGATCTCTACGCCATGCTCGATCGCCGACTTCATCACCCCTGACTGGAGCTGCCCGCTCTCGACCATCTGGCGCAGCCCGCCCGCGGCGCGGACGCGGTTGATGGCCCGCATGTGGTGCTCGTGCCCGTGCTCGATGGCGAGCCCACTCTCGACGTTGACGCCGAGAGCGGTCCCGAACAGGGCCGACTCCACGTCGTGCACGGCCAGCGCGTTGCCCGCGAACAGGATCTGCACATAGCCGAGCTCGATCAGCCGGGAGAGGTAGCGGCCCGCGCCGGTGTGGACGACCGCGGGCCCGGCGACCACTACGATGCGCCCGCCGGTCTGGCGGATCTGCTTCATCTCTTCGGCGATGGCGCCGATGAGCACCTTCTTGGGCTTCTCGGCCGAGACCTCGCTGGCCATGAACGTGAAAATCTCCGTCTGCCTCGAACGCTCGAGCGGGGTCACCCTGACGCCCTGGTGGCCGACGACGATCTCCATGCCCGGCTCGGCGCCCTGGAAAACGATGCACCGCGCGCGCCGGGCGGTGGCGTCGACCGCGATCGCGCAATCCATCTCGATGTCCTCGACCGGCACCCAGGTGCCGTCGATGAGGACCTCCGTGGGAAGGTTGCTGGTGGAGTAGAAGCCCTCGGGGAATACGCCTTCCTGGACCACCGCCTGCAGCTTCGCGGGCAGCTCGGATTCGGCGGTCGCCCCCAGGGCTCGCGCCTGGCGGACGATACGGTCGAGCTGCTCCGCCGACGACGCGACCACTTCCATGCGGCACAGCGAGGTGTCGGTCTTGTGCTGGCCGACCTTGAGCTCCTCGATCGTGAAGTTGCCGCCGAGGTCCATGACCAGGTCCATGATCTGGGGCAGGGTCATCGAGTCGATGATGTGGCCCTTGAGGACCAGCCTTGCCGTGTGCCGCTGGCTGCTCATCGCAGCGCCCCGACCACGGCGTTGATCGCGTCCTTGAGCCTCGCGGCCTCCGCCGCCGGCTTCTCGGCGAACAGAACGCTGCGGCTCACGGAGATGAGGCATGACGCCGGATCGCCGCTCCAGGCCGCACGCACGGAGCCTTCGAGGTCGCCTCCCTGCGCGCCGACGCCCGGGATGAGGAACGGCAGCGGCGATGCCGCACGAACCTCCGCGACCTCTTTGGGCGCGGTGGCGCCGACGACAAGACCGACGTTGCCGTGACCGTTCAGGCTCTGTGCCATCTCGGCCACGCGCATGTACAGCGGCCTGCCCTCGGCGTCGAGGTGCTGCAGGCTCGCGGCACCGGGATTGGACGAGCGGCAGATGACGTAGACGCCGCGGTCCTCGTAGCGGGTGTACTCCTCGATCGAGTCCGCGCCGAGATATGGATTGACCGTGGCGGCATCCATCGAGAGCGTCACAAAAGCCGTGAGCGCGTATGCGTGCATCGTGTTGCCCATGTCGCCGCGCTTGCCGTCGAACAGAAAAGGCGTGCGCGGGGATTCCCCCCGCAGCTCGAGCAGTGCGCTCCAGCCGTCGGGTCCGTATTGCTCCCAGAAAGCGCTGTTGGGCTTGAAGCAGCATGCGTGCTCCTCCGTCTGGCGCACCACCTCGCGGCAATGGCGCAGCGCGCCTGCCGCTCCGCCGGCGATTCGATCAGGGTCGGGGTCGAGTCCGACGCACAGGAGCGTGTGCCGGTCCGTGGCGAGCGCGCGCAGGCGATCGAAGTAGCTCATGGGCAACCCAAATCCTAGCTAGAGGCCGAATACGGCCTCGATTTGCGGGGGCAGTCAAAATGAAGTCGTGCACAGAACGCTGCGAATCGGCCTGGCCCAGATCAACGCGACCGTCGGCGACCTGGAAGGCAACACGCGCCTGATCACGGACTGGATCGAGCGCGCCCGCGAGCAAGATGTCGACCTGGTCTGCTTTCCCGAGCTGGCCTTGACCGGGTACCCGCCCGAGGACCTCGTGCTCAAGCCGGGGTTCGTGCGCGACAACCTGAAGCAGCTGCACGTCGTCGCCCAGGCGGCGAAGGGCATCTCGGCTGTCGTCGGCTTCGTCGACGAGGACGGCGCCATCTTCAACGCCGCCGCATTCATCCGCGACGGAGTGGTGAAGGGCATCTACCACAAGGTCTTCCTGCCCAACTACGGGGTTTTCGATGAGCAGCGTTACTTCACGATCGGACACCGGTGCCCGATCTTCGAGCAGTCGGGGATCCGCGTCGGCGTCACGGTCTGCGAGGACTGCTGGTATCCATCCGGACCCATGGCATGGCAGGCGGAGCACGGCGTCGAGCTGCTCGTCAACATCAACGGCTCGCCTTATCACGAAGGCAAGCGGGGCCCGCGTGAGGAGATGGTGCGCGGGCGCGCCGTCGACTACGGTGCCTACGTCGCCTACGTCAACACCGTCGGCGGCCAGGACGAGCTGGTCTTCGACGGCAACAGCGTCATCTTCGACCCGCGCGGCGAGATGGTCGCTCATGGCAAATCATTCCGAGAGGATCTAGTCGTCTATGACATCGACGTCGGCGGTGTTCCCTTTCATCGACCGCTGGAAAAGATCCGTCATGAGGCGGAGGGCGCGGCGCGGCTGGAGCTAGAGGTGACCGAGGTCTCGGTGGCGACGGGCACCACTCCCCCCCGCTCCCCGCTTCCGAGACACATGGACGCTCCGCTCGACGGCCCCGCCGAAATCTATGCCGCGGTCGCGCTCGGCGTCCACGACTACATCCGCAAGCAGCTTTTCCAGAAGGTCATCGTCGGGCTCTCTGGTGGAGTGGACTCTGCCCTCACCGCCGCGATCGCCGCTGACGCACTCGGCCCCGAGAACGTGATCGCGGTGCGCATGCCGTCCCGCTATACCGCGCCCGAGAGCCTCGAGGACGCCGGGCTGGTGGCGGAGGCCCTCGGGATCCAGCTGCTCGACTTCCCCATCGAACCTGCCCATCGGGCGTTCGAGCAGATCCTGGCCGGCGCCTTCGAAGGGACGCGGCCCGGGGTCGCGGAGGAGAACCTGCAGCCGCGGATTCGCAGCGTGATCCTGCACGCACTGTCGAACAAGTTTGGCTACATCGTGCTCACGACCGGCAACAAGTCGGAGATCGCCACCGGCTACTGCACCCTTTACGGCGACATGGCCGGCGGTTTCGCCGTGCTCAAGGACATCACCAAGACGACCGTGTACGAGCTGTGCCGGTATCGCAACTCCCTTGGCCCCGCCATCCCCGAGCGCGTCCTCACCAAGCCACCCTCGGCCGAGTTGAAGCCGGGGCAGAAGGACTCCGACAGCCTCCCGCCCTACGAGGAGCTCGACCCCATCATGAGCTCATCGCCGCCGGCAACCACGCGGAGACCGTGGCTCGCGTGATCCAGCTGGTCGATCGCAGCGAGTACAAGCGCCGCCAGGCGCCGCCAGGCGTGAAGATCACGCCGCGCGCGTTCGGTCGCGACCGGCGTATGCCGATCACCAACCGCTATGTCCCCAACGGCGCCCGACCGTCCAGCTGACGCGCCGCCGGGCATAATCAACTCTGATAGCAGGTATAGATAGGAGCTATATGACCGGGTCTTTCGATGTGGTGGTCGTGGGCGGTGGGCCAGGGGGCTATGTCGCCGCCATCCGAGCAGCACAGCTAGGGGCGAAGACGGCCATCGTCGAGAAGGACCGGCTCGGTGGGACCTGCCTGGTCCGCGGCTGCATTCCGACCAAGGCGCTGCTGCAGTCGTCAGAGCTCTACACGCTGGCCAAGGGAGGCGCGGCCTTTGGGTTGGTGGCCGACAACATCGCCTTCGACTTCGGGGCGGCTCAGAAGCGAAAGACGGCGGTGGTCGACCAGCTCGTCAAAGGCGTGGAAGGGCTGCTCAAAGCCGGCGGGGTGACCACGCTTCGCGGCACCGCGAAGCTGGCAGGCAACGGGGCGGTCGACGTCGCCGGCGAGCGCGTCCAGGCGAAGGACATCGTCATCGCCACCGGCTCAGCGGTGTCCCGCATACCGCTGAAGGGGGCCGAGCACACCATCGATTCCGACGCCATCCTCGAGCTCAAAGAGATTCCACAACGGCTCGCGGTCATCGGCGGGGGCGTGGTCGGGATGGAGTTCGCTGCCATGTTCGCCGCGCTCGGTAGCAAGGTCACAGTCCTCGAGATGCTGCCTCAGGTTCTGCCGATGGTCGAGGCCGACCTCGTCAACCTCTATGCGAAGCATCTGTCCGGCATCGGCGGGGAGATCCATACGAGCAGCAAGGTCGCTGAGGTTGCGAAAGCCGGCAGGGCGCTGCAGGTCCGGTTCTCGACGGGCGGTGAAGGTGGCGCGGTCGACGCCGACCAGGTCCTGCTCGCGGTCGGGCGGTCGCCGTACACCGAGGGACTCGGCGCCGAGGCTGCGGGCGTCAAGCTCGAGCGAGGCCGCGTGGTCGTCGACGATCACCTGCGCACCAGCGCCGCCGGTGTATGGGCGATCGGCGACGTGATCGGCGGGATCATGCTCGCCCACGTCGCCTCATATGAAGGTATATGCGCGATCGAGAACATCGCCGGCCACGCCCGCGTCCCCGACTACCACGCGGCGCCCAACTGCGTTTACACCGACCCCGAGATCGCACACGTTGGCCTCGGCGAAAAGGAGGCCAAGGAGCGCGGCGTAGAGGTCAGGGTCGGGCGCTTCCCATTTGCTGCCTCCGGCCGCGCGCTGACCCTCGGCCAGAGCGAAGGCTTCGCCAAGGTGGTGGCGGACGCGAGCTCAGGGGCAGTGCTCGGTGTACACATCATCGGCCCGCGTGCCACCGACCTCATCGCCGAGGCGACGCTCGCGGTTCAGAACGGTCTCACCCTGGACCAGCTCGACCTCACGATCCACGCCCACCCGACGCTGCCCGAGTCGATCATGGAGGCGGCGCTGGCCGCGCAGGGACGGGCGATCCACATTCCGAACCGACGTATTCAGGCTGCTGCAGCCAACCCTGCATCTAACCCCTCCCCCACCTCGACCACTGCGGCGTTGCACAATCGTGAGCAGCAGATGGTCACACCGGTCAAGCCACCGACCACACCGGTCCCCGAATCGATCACAGCCAAGAAGCTCGAGCTTAAGAAGGAGAACCGCGATTTCCTGTTCGGGATCCACCGCATGATGCAGCTCATCCGCCGCTTCGAGGAGCGGGCGCAGGAGCAGTACACGAAGGCCAAGATCGGCGGCTACTGCCACCTCAACATCGGCGAGGAGGCTGCGGTCGTCGGCGGCATCCTCCCGTTGAAGCCCAACGACTACATCTTCACCAGCTACCGCGAGCATGGTCACGCGATTGCACGGGGCATCGACCCAAGGGCGGTGATGGCCGAGCTATTCGGCAAGGAGACGGGCACGTCGCACGGCCGCGGCGGTTCGATGCACATGTTCGGCGCCAAGCTGCGGTTCATGGGCGGCTACGGAATCGTTGGCGGCCACCTCCCGCTCGCGACGGGCGGCGCCTGGGCAGTCAAGTTCCGCAAGCAGAAGGACGTCGTCTCCTGTCTCTTCGGCGACGGGGCCACGAACATCGGCGCGTTCCACGAGTCGCTCAACTACTCGAAGGTCTTCGACCTCCCCGTCCTCTGGTACTGCGTCAACAACCGGTACGGGATGGGCACGCCGGTCGAGGCCGCGTCGGCGGTCAAGGACATCTACAAGAAGGCATGCGCATACGACATGGAATCGATCCAGGTCGACGGCATGAACGTGCGCGAGGTTTTGCTCCGCACGTCCGAGGTGGTCGAGAAGATTCGGGCGGACTCGCAGCCGCGCTTCATCGAGGCGCTGTGCTACCGCTTCAAGGGCCACTCGGTCGTCGACCCTGACAAGTACCGCTCCAACGAGGACAAGGAGAAGTGGCGCAAAGCCGACCCCATCGTCGCCTTCGAGCACGAGCTCGAGAAGGGTGGCCTCGCCGATGAGGAGTACTTCAAGACCGTCCGGCAGGAGATCGACTCCGAGGTCCAGGACATCATCAAGTTCGCGGACGAGAGCCCTGACCCCAAAGTCGAGGATCTCTACAAGTACGTCTATTGCGGCGAGTGGGAAGAGAGCCCGGCGCTACGCGGGAATCCCTTGTGATGGCAGCCGAGGAGAAGCTCTACCGGGTTGCCCTGAGAGAAGCGCTCGCCGAAGAGATGGAGCGGGACGACTCCGTGTACCTCGTCGGCGAGGACATCGGCAAGTTCGGCGGCGCGTACCGAGTCACCGAAGGTCTCCTCGACAGGTTCGGCGCGCAGCGGGTCGTCGATGCGCCGATCGCCGAGGAGGTGATCGTCGGCAGCGCCATCGGATCGGCCATGCTCGGACTTCGACCCGTCGTCGAGTTGATGACGATCAACTTCTCGCTGGTTGCTTACGACCAGATCGTCAACAACGCGGCAAAGATCCGCTACATGTTCGGCGGCGAGGCGAAGGTGCCGTTGGTGATCCGCATGCCCGGCGGCGCCGGCCACCAGCTGTCCGCCCAGCATTCGCACAGCTTCGAGGTCCTGTACGGGCTGATTCCCGGCCTGCTGGTCGTCGCGCCGACCACGCCCGAGGACGCCAAGGGAATGCTCAAGTCGGCTATCCGCACAGACAACCCCGTGATGTTCCTCGAGTCGATGAGCCTCTACAACGTCCGCGGGATGGTGCCCGATGGCGACTACACGACGCCGATCGGAAAGGCCGCGGTGCGGCGGACGGGCTCCGACATCACGATCGTCGGTGTGTCGAGGATGGCCGTGCTCGCGAACGAGGCGGCGAAGCAGCTCGAGGAAGAGGACATCGACGCCGAGGTCATCGACCTCCGCTCGATCCGCCCCATCGACTGGCCGCCGATTGTCGAATCGGTCCGGCGCACGAGCCGCTGCCTGCTCGTCGAGGAAGGCTGGGCGACATATGGGGTGACCGCTGAGATCGCCGCCGGCGTCCAGGAGCGTGCCTTCGACTACCTGGACGCTCCGATTCGCAGGCTGGGCGGCGCGCAGGTACCGATGCCTTACAGCCTGCCGCTCGAAAAGGCGTCCATCCCGACTAGCGAGGACATCAAGAAGCTGGCTCGCGAGGTGGTGGGCAGGAAGCCGCTCGATGGCTGAGGGTAAAGAATATGAGGAGAAACCTGGCGGTTTCCCCTCACGCGCTCCCACGGCTCACGCCGTGGGGACCCCAGTGGTGAGCCGACCCCGCGGCAAGCCGCGGGGCAAGCGCCGCTGCTCTCTTTCCCTGGAGAGGAAATGGCTGAGGTAAACATGCCGAAGCTCTCCGACACGATGGAGGAGGGCACGGTCGTCGAGTGGAAGAAGAAGAGCGGCGAGACCGTCAAGAAAGGTGAGGTGATCGCCGAGGTCGAGTCCGACAAGGCTACGTTCGACCTCGAGTCGGAGGACGACGGCGTGCTCGACATCATCGTCCAGCAAGGCGTCCCGGCCAAGATCGGCGCTCCGATCGCACGGATCGGTGCGGCTGGACAGACTCCCGCGGCCAAGCCCGCGCCCAAAGAAGAGGCTCCGAAGCCGGAGGCCACGACAGAGAAGCCGAAAGCGCCGCAGGAGGCGCCCGCTCATGAGCCGCCACCCCCCACTCCGCTGCCTCCCGCGCCTAAAGGCGCGGGGACCCCAGAGGAGGACGGAGCTCCCCACGTGGCGGGGAGCCCAGGTCTGGCGGTAGCGGACGACGTTCGAGCGTCGCCGCTGGCGAGGCGCCTGGCAAGCGAGCTTGGGGTCAACCTGGCCACCATCAAGGGCACCGGCCCCGAAGGGCGCATCGTCAAGGAGGACGTCCAGGCGGCGGCTTCAGGCAAGGCCGCGCCGGCGCGCGCCCCGTCAGCCCCCGCCCCGCGGCCGTCCGGACCCGAGGTCGAGGTGGTCGAGCCCACGCGCATGCAGGCCACCATCGCGCGGCGCATGGCCGAAGCGAAGTCGACCGTGCCCGAGTTCACGGTCACCGTCGAGGCTCGCGTCGAGCAGGCGGTGAGCATGCGCCAGCAGTTGAAGGACTCAGTGCCCGGCGCTGAGAAGGTGACGATGACGGACTTCCTCGTGCGGGCATGTGCGCTTGCGCTCAAAAAGTTCCCCGAGGTCAACAGCTCATGGGTCGACGGGAAGTTTCAGCGGAAGCGGCGCATCAGCATCGGGCTTGCCGTGGCCCCATCCCAGGGCATGGGCCTTCTCGTCCCGGTGGTGCACGACGCCGACATGAAGGATCTTGTCCAGATCTCCATCGAGTCGAGGCAGGTCATCGAGCGCGCTCGCTCCGGCCGTCCGGCCGAAGGCGACCTCAGCGGCGCTACGTTTTCCATCTCGAACCTTGGCATGTACGGGGTCGACGAGTTCGTCGCGATCATCAATCCCCCGGAGGCCGCGATCCTCGCGGTGGGGGCGATCAAAGACGTGCCCGTCGTCGACGGCGGCCGCATCGTGCCCGGCAAGGTCATGCGCATGACCCTGTCGGTCGACCACCGCGTGTTCTATGGCGCGACCGCGGCGCAGTTCATGGCCGAGGTCAAGCGCCTGATCGAGAATCCCGTCACGCTGGTCGTGCCCGCGACGCAATGACCCCGGGCGAGGTCGCCGACCTGCTCGAGATGTCAGGCCAAGCGTTCGCCTCCGCCCTGGATGCGCTTACGCCCGAAGTCGCGTCCTGGCACCCGGCTCCTGGCGAGTGGTGCGTGAACGAGGTGGTCGGGCACGTGATCGAAGCCGAGAGGCGCGGTTTTGCGGGACGCATCCGTCAAATCCTCGCCGCCGACGAGCCGAAACTCGCCGACTGGGACTCGCTGGCGGTGAGCAAATCCCGCAATGATTGCGAGCGGTCTCCTGGTGATCTGAAAGGTGAGCTCGTGACGCAGCGCCAGCAGAGCGTGAGCCTGGTGCGATCGCTCGAGGCCGGCCAGCTGACCCGAAGCGGCGAGCATCCACGCGTCGGTCGGCTCACGATTGACGAGCTGCTGCACGAATGGGTGCATCACGACGGCAACCATCTCCGCCAGGCTCTAGGCAACGTACAGGCCCATGTCTGGCCGCACATGGGCAACGCCCGCCGCTTCACCCGCCCCGAGATGTAGCGGCACGGCGCCCAAGATGGGCGCCGTACCCCGCGATCCCGGAAACTACGGCAGGTGCGTGACCTGGATGTTCAACTCCACGCCAGGCGAGGGATGGAACGATATGTGACCCGGAACGGCGGGGATACCGGTGTCACAGATGAACGTTGGACACGGATTGGGAATTGGGAACGGGACTCCCTTCGTTACGAAAGGCGGGACGGGGCCTGGACCGGTGATCTCGAGCGTTCCGGCTCCGGGAGTAATAAAGAAGCCCGGTACTCCCGGTGGAAGGAAAAGGCTGCCAGGACTGATCGTCCAGTTCGTGACGTCGTAGGCGATGTGAATACTGCTGGCTGGCCCAGCGTAGGTTGTGATCTGGCAGTCGGCAGCGGTTCCGCTCAGACCATCCGCCGCGCTGCCGCCAAATGCGCACCAGCCCCAGAAACCGTTGTGCACTCCATTAGGGCCAAACGGGCAGGCTGAGGTGTTGCTACTACAGGTGCCAGAGAACGCGGTCTGCCATTGTGTGTTACTTCCGTATGCCCCCGCTTGCGACGTGGCCGCCACCACCAACAAAACGGCGAGAGCTGAGCTGAGCGCGAGCGTGCGTGCAAGTCTTCGCGACATGGACATTCCCTCCCAGACGCGCTAACCGCGGCCTTAAGTTGGCCTGAAATTAATCACTTCATAAGCGATCTGTCAACGGGCGGGCCCGACGTTCACAGGTGCGACCGGCCGTGCCTGGGCTGCGGGCAGATTGAGGTGAACGCGCAGATTGCCCGTGCCGTCGATGTCAGCCCACAAGCGTCCTGCCATCGCCGAGGCGAGCTCACGCGAGATCGCCAGGCCGAGTCCAACTCCGCCTGCCGCGCCAGAACGTGATGCGTCCGCTCGGTAAAAGCGCTCGAACATGCGGTCAGGGTCAGGGACGTGCGGGCCCGTGGGATTGGAAACGACCGCCTCGACCAACCCCCCACTGAGCCTGGCGCTCGCGACGACCTTAGAACCAGACGGCGCGTACTTGACCGCGTTGTCCATCAGGTTGTCGAGGATCTGGTGAAGGCGCTCGGGGTCGGCCGCGACCGGTGGGATGTCGGCCGGAACGTCCATCTCGAGAACGAGGTCGCGACCATCGGCCCGCGGTCGCACGATCGCGAGCTCTTGCTGGAGCTGGCCGCCGAGGTCGACAGCCGTGATGTGGAGTGAGATGGACCCCGCCTCTACGCGCGCGAGGTCGAGCAGCTCCTGGGCCATGCGCAGCACGCGCTCTGACTCCTCGTGAACGATCGTGGCCGCTCGCGTCCGCTCGACCTCGGTCTTGATGCTGCCGTCCACCAGCGCCTGGCTGAACCCGATGAGACTGGTGAGAGGAGTCTTTAGCTCGTGAGAGACGTTGGCGAGAAATTCGCGCTGTGCTTTACGCGCTCGCTCCACGGCCTCCGCCATGCGGTCGAATGCCGCGCCAAGCGTGCCGATCTCATCGGTCCCGCGGATGCCGACGCGTCGCGAGTAGTTGCCGGCGGCGATGTCCTCGGCGGCTGACGCCAGCTTGGCCAGCGGCCGGGTCAACGACATGCTGACGAGCAGCACCAGGAGCATCGCCAACAGCAGCGCAGCGCCGCCGGCAAGCAGGAGGCGCGGCACGAGGTCATTGGCGGCAGCTGCGGCGAACGCACCCTGCGGCAGTGCAAGGACCACATAGGCGGCCCCCAGCGGATCGCGCGCCGGCGTGATGGTGGTCGCCGCGGCGAGATACACCTGGCCTCCGAGCATCGTCCGCGCCTCGGCCACCCCGGTGACGCGTTTCGACGGTGTCACAGAGATCACCTGCCCGGCGGTGTCCTGGCCGGCGCTGTCGAAGACGATGCGCCGCTGCCGGTTGAGCAGCAGGAGGCGGTTGCCACCGAGCTGCGAGGCGACCACGTTGAGGCGCTCCTGGTAATCGATCGGATCGTCCAACCGGCAGGTGGCGGGTCCGGTGTTGGTCGGTGCGCCGGTCTTGATCAGGCACTGCTGGTGCAATACGAGTGGGCGGGTCGTGACTATCGTCCGGTCGAGCTGCTCCTGGGCGCTCTGCAGCTCGAGGTCGCGCACCAGCACCCACGTCAGGCCGCCGCTCAACAACAAGCTCACGGCGACGATGCCGGCGGCCGCCGCCAGAAGCCGGAGTCGGAGGCTCAGCTCGCGGCCAGCTCCAGCCGGTAGCCGACCCCCCACACCGTCTGGATGCTCGGGTCGGAGATCTTGGCGGCTGCAAGCTTCTCGCGCACTTGCTGGATGTGGACGTCGACGGTACGGGTGTAGCCGGGGAAGTCGTAGCCCCAAACCAGGTCGAGCAGCTCGCTGCGCTGGAAGACGCGGCCAGGGTGTCTCGCCAGAAGGGCCAGGAGGTCGAACTCCTTGGGCCGGAGCTGCACCCGCGCGACGCCCTGGCGCACCTCGTGTCGCTCGAGATCGACCTCCAGCTTGCCCGCCCTGATGAGCTTGGGCTGGTCCAGCTCCAGCCGAGCCCTTCGGAGCAGCGCCTTGGCGCGCGCCACAAGCTCCTGGGGGTGAAACGGCTTGGTCAGGTAGTCGTCGGCGCCGACCTCGAGGCCGACGACTTTGTCGGTCACCTCGTCGCGAGCGGTGAGCATGATGATCGGCACCTGGCTCTGCTTGCGGATCTCCTTGCAGAGGGTGAGGCCGTCGGTGCCTGGAAGCATGATGTCGAGCACGACGAGGTCAGGCTTGACCTGGCCGAAGCGCGCCAGAGCCTGAGTCCCGTCCCCCACTCCCTCCACCTCGTATCCCTCGCGCGAGAGGTACAGGCGCGCGAGCTCCACGATGTGGGCCTCGTCGTCGACGACCAGGACCTTGAAGCTCAAACCGGCCATACCATCAATACATCACCATCCCGTCATCCGGATGTCGGGTTGACGTGAGCGAAATGTAAACGAGCTAGCTCTTGCTCCTGCTTGCAGCGCGCTTGTCCGTACCTTCGCGCAGTACGAGCTTCAACGGGTTGCCCTCGAGGCCGAACCGCTCGCGGATCGCCTTCTCCAGGTACCGCCGGTACGAGAAATGGAGCAGCCCGACGTCGTTGACGAACATGACCACCGTGGGCGCTTCGGAGGCCGCCTGGGTGGCGTAGCCGAGCTTGAGACGGCGGCCCTTGAAGCTCGGGGGCGGGTGGTCTGTGAATGCCTGCCGGAGAACCTTGTTCAGCTCGTTGGGCGGCATCTTGATGCGCCGCTGACCGACGACCTCGAGAGCCGCCGGGATCACTGCCGGGATGCCCTCTTTCGTCTTGGCGGAAACAGTGACGATCGGCGCAAAGGGCGCGAACTTGAAGCTCCGGGCCAGCTCTGTTCGCCAGTGCGCGGCTTTGCGCTTGGCCGGCTCAACCAGGTCGATCTTGTTGACAACGATGACCAGGCCCTTACCCGCTTCGAGCGCGTAGCCCGCGACGTGCTGATCCTGCGCGAGCGCACCGGCCGATGCGTCGATCACCAGCAGCACGGCGTCAGCCCGCTCCATCGCGTGAATTCCGCGCAGGAGGCTGTAATGCTCGAGGCGATCGCGAGCGGTCGACTTGCGGCGAATGCCGGCCGTGTCGATGAGGACCACCGGTACGCCATCGAAGACGACCTCGGTGTCGACGGGGTCGCGCGTGGTCCCGGGCGTAGGGCTCACCAGGGCGCGCTCGTCACCAAGCAGCGCGTTCAGCAGCGATGACTTGCCGACGTTCGGTCGCCCCATGATCGCGAGCCGGTCGGCCTTGGAGTCGGCTTCGGGCTCGCCGGATTCCGGCAGCTGCGCGATGACGCGATCAAGAAAATCGCCCACGCCCAACCCGTGCTGCGCGGAGACAAGGCTGGGCTCGTCGAAGCCAAGCTCCAGGACCTCGTGCGCGAAATGGCGATTGTCTGGCGAGTCGGCCTTGTTCGCGGCGACGAGCACGCTGCGATCGGAGCGGCGCAGAAGGTGGGCGATGTCGCGGTCGATTGCAGTCAATCCTTCGCGGACGTCGAGGAGAAGCACGATGACGTCGGCCTCTTCGATCGCGACCTTGGTCTGGGCCTCGATCGCCTCACGCGACTCGCTCTCCTCGGCGACCTCGCCGCTAGGACCCCAGAGGCTCAAGCCCGCGGTGTCGACGATCGTGAACTCGCGTCCGCTCCAGTCGGCGACGCCGTAGAGGCGGTCGCGAGTCAGGCCTGACTGGGGATCGACGATGGCCTTACGCCAACCGAGGATGCGGTTGAAAAGGGTGGACTTGCCCACGTTCGGACGGCCCACGATGGCGACGATCGGCCTGGACATGCATTCAATTAGGCCAGCTTTCACTCAGCGGCGTATTGGAGTACCGTTGATCGCGGCAGCTGATGTCAACCATGCCGGTCGGTTACTGGGCTCGTCTCAGCCGAGGTGTGCGCCGGCTGATCGCATCACCGTTTGCTGCGCCTCCTTGCGCTTTGTGCGGGAGAGGACACGCCTCGGTCGGATGGGCCGTCGATCCGTTCGGTGGGATGCACGGCCGCTGCCCGGGCTGC
>VBGM01000103.1 GCA_005880855.1 Chloroflexota bacterium | reverse complement strand
ATGCGGCCGTCATCGCTGCGCACGAGCTGCCAGCCGCCTTCGTGCACCAGCCAGTGATGGCGATGACACAAAAGGATGAGATTGTCGAGATTGGTAGATCCGTCATGGATCCAGTGCACGACGTGGTGCGCCGCACTCCACGTCGCCGGCCGGTCGCACCCTGGCCACCGGCAGTGGCCGTCGCGGGCGTTGAGCGCTCGGCGCGTGGGGCCGGACACAGTCCGCTTCGAGCGCCCGACGTCGATGACTGTGGAGTCGGAGCCCAACAGGATGCGGGTGACCGAGCAATCACAAGCTAGCCGCTCCACGGCCTTGGC
>VBGM01000035.1 GCA_005880855.1 Chloroflexota bacterium | reverse complement strand
GAGCACCGGCAGCGTCGGCTCAGCGGGCAGCGCGAACGGCTCGACCGGAAACTCGACCGCGAAGGTTGGGTCTACGGGCAGCGTCGGCTCAGCGGGCAGCGCGAACGGCTCGACCGGCAACTCGACTCCGCAGACGGGAAGCACGGGCAGCGTCGGCAGCGCAGGCAGCGCCAACGGCAGCACCGGCAACTCGACTCCACAGACGGGAAGCACGGGCAGCGTCGGCAGCGCAGGCAGCGCCAACGGCAGCACCGGCAACTCGACTCCGCAGACCAGCACCGGCAGCACCACCAGCAACGGCACCAGCACGGGCAGCTCGCCGAGCACCGGCAGCACGTCCGCCGGCGGGACCACTGGTGGCAACACGGGCGGCACCTCGGGTGCGACAGCCACCGGCGGCGTCTCTGCAAGCGGCATCGGACTGGCAGGCACCGGCCTGCCCGTGATCGGTGGAATCATCGGCGCGGCACTGGTCGCGCTGGGGGCCATCGGTCTTCGGGTCAAGCGCAACTAGCGCAAGACGACAAGAGCCGGGCTCGCCACGTGGCGGGCCCGGTTTTTTTTGTCACAAGGGAACCAGGGAGCTCCCGGCGTATTCGCCCACGTCAATGGGAAAGTATCGGGTTCGAACCGAACGTTTTTTAGATGTGACCGCCTTGCGAGAGGCGGTCACGCCAAATATCCGAGGAGGTGTCCATGGAGCTCTCGCCTGGCGGCATCATCGCGTGGATCATCGTGGGACTCATCGCCGGCTGGGCAGCGTCGTCGGTCAGCCGCGGTCACGGCTACGGGATCATCGGGGACATCATCGTGGGCCTGATCGGCGCCCTCATCGGCGGCTTTCTGGCCGGTTTCTTCATCCACGGGAGCGTGGGGCTGATCGGCAGCGTCATCATCGCCTTCATCGGCGCCCTGGTCCTGCTGGCAGTCTTGCGCATGTTCGGGCGGAGCCGGGTCGGGGCTTAACCGGGCGCTCGACGAGTTCCGGGGCCCGCGGAAGCGGGTCCCGGGACGCTTCTACCTCACTTGTACGGCGACGTACCCCTCCCCAGAGCGTTTTGATTTAGGCCGACAGAGACTCTCAGGAGGGGCGACGTGGAGGTAGCCACCCTGCCGGCCGGTCGCCGGCCTGCGGGTGCGTCGGGAACGGCGGAGCCGGGGCGCTTGCGCGCCAACGGCCAGCTTCGGCCGCGCCAGCGGGCGCGTGCGGCGCAGCGACTCGAGAAAGCTCAGGCGGCAGCCTCGATTGCGCTCGGCGCCGTTTCCTCCTACCTCGAGGCCGAGATGGAACTGCCCGCCTTCTTCAGCCATCTCGCCGAAACGGTCGCCGGCCTGGTCGGCGCCCGCCGCGTGGCCTTCCTGCGGCTCTCGTCCGCAGGAAACCTGGTGCTTCAGCGCGAGCCGTACGGCTTTCCGGCTCAGTCGCCAATCCGAGGCCTTCGCATCGAGGCCAAGCCCGGCGACGACGGCATCGCCACGCGCCTGGTTTACCGGGACGAGCTCGATATCCGCGGTGGCACCTCTGCCGCTCTCGACGCTCTGTGGCAGGAGCACGGGCTGCATGGCATTCGCAACTCGATCGCGGTCTCGTGGTCGGCCGGCGATCGGCGGATCGGCGCCCTGGCTGCGTACGACTCCAAGCGTGGATTCACCAACGACGACGCCTGGATCCTGCGGGTCGCGGCGATGGCCACCGGCCTGGTCTGGCAGTACCGGGAGGCCGAAGAAGAGCTCGATGTCGCCGTCGAGCGGCTGGAGGAGGCGATGGCGGCCCGCCGCCAGCTTCTTGCCAACGTGGCTTCCGGCGGCGACGAGGCCAGGCGCCGGTTCGCCAGCGCGCTTCATGACGATTCCCTGCAGCTGCTGACCGCGGCCGAGCTCCAGCTCGAGCGCATCCGCAGCGACAGCGACTCGAAGCGTCAATCCGCCCAGCTCGACCAGCTGGCGTTGACTATCAGGAAGGTCGAGGACTCGCTCCGGCGGCTGCTGTCCACGGTGAGCCCTGAAGCTCTCGACCTGACAGTGGGCCTGAAAGAGGCCATCCGTGACCGGCTCGAAACGCTGCGGGTGCAGACAGGGATCGAAACCGACATCGATCTCCGGTTTCCGGACGAGCCTACAGGCGAGGTCGAGTCGATGGTTTTCAAGAACGTGGCCGAAGCCCTCATCAACGTGCAGAAGCATTCGCACGCCACGCGCGTCCGGGTCGCAGCGGCCGCGCTTGACGGCGGGGTCGTGGTCGAAGTCAGCGACGACGGCACCGGCTTTGTCGTCGACGAATGCCTGTATATGCCGGGCCATCTGGGCCTGCTCGCCATGAAAGAGCGCGCCCAGCTCGCCGGCGGCTGGTGCCGCATCGTGAGCGAACCTGGGGCCGGCGCCAAGGTCGAGTTCTGGGTACCCATCACGTAAGCGCCAAGGACGACATCGAGAGAAAGGAAAGGAAAGGAGAGGACGTACAAATAAATGGCCACCAAAGCGCCGGCCGCAGATAAGACCGACAACCGGGCGATGCTGCGGGTACTGACCGCCGTCAAGAGGGGCGATTTCAGCGTGCGAATGCCCGTCACATCCACGGGACCGGCGGGCCAGGTCGCGATCGCGGTCAACGACATCATCGAATCCAACCAGCGTCTCGAGCGCGAGCTCCGGCGGCTGAGCAAGCATGTAGGCAAAGAGGGCCAGTTCAAGCACGCGTCCATCGGTGACGCCGGCGGGGGCTGGGCGGCGACGCTCGATTCGATCAACGATCTGATCGAGGACGTGGTCCGCCCGAACACGGAGATGGCACGCGTCATCAGCGCCGTGGCCAAGGGCGACCTCTCGCAAACGATGCCAACCGACATCGACGGTAGGCGCCTGCAGGGACAGTTCCTGGAGACCGCGCGGATCGTCAACACGATGGTCAACCAGCTCCGGTCGTTCAGCTCCGAGGTGACCCGAGTCGCGCGCGAGGTGGGCACGGAAGGCAAGCTCGGCGGCCAGGCTCAGGTCCCGGGCGTGGCCGGTGTCTGGAAGGACCTGACCGACAACGTCAACTTCATGGCAGGCAACTTGACCAACCAGGTGCGCAACATCGCCGAGGTGACGACCGCGGTCGCCAACGGCGACCTCTCGCGCAAGATCACGGTCGAAGGCCAGGGTGAGATCCTCGAGCTGAAGAACACCGTCAACACGATGGTGGACCAGCTCAACGCTTTCGCCTCTGAGGTGACACGTGTCGCGCGCGAGGTGGGCACCGAGGGCAAGCTCGGCGGCCAGGCCGACGTGAAGGGCGTCGGCGGCACGTGGAAAGACCTCACCGACAACGTCAACCTGATGGCCGGTCAGCTGACCAACCAGATCCGTAACATCGCCGACGTCACCACCGCGGTCGCCAACGGCGACCTCTCGAGGAAGATCACCGTCGACGTCCAGGGCGAGATCCTCGAGCTCAAGAACACCATCAACACGATGGTCGACCAGCTCAACGCCTTCGCCTCTGAGGTGACACGTGTCGCCCGCGAGGTCGGCACCGAAGGCAAGCTCGGCGGCCAGGCTCAGGTCAAGGGTGTCGGCGGCACGTGGAAGGACCTCACTGACAACGTGAACTCGATGGCCGGCAACCTCACCAGCCAGGTCCGCAACATCGCCGAAGTCACCACCGCGGTCGCCAACGGCGACCTCTCGAGGAAGATCACCGTCGACGTCCAGGGCGAGATCCTCGAGCTCAAGAACACCATCAACACGATGGTCGACCAGCTCAACGCCTTCGCCAACGAGGTGACCCGTGTCGCCCGCGAGGTCGGCACCGAAGGCAAGCTCGGCGGCCAGGCCGACGTCAAGGGCGTCGGCGGCACGTGGAAAGACCTCACCGACAACGTGAACTCCATGGCCGGCAACCTCACCAGCCAGGTCCGCAACATCGCCGACGTCACCACCGCGGTCGCCAACGGCGACCTCTCGAGGAAGATCACCGTCGACGTCCAGGGCGAGATCCTCGAGCTCAAGAACACCATCAACACGATGGTCGACCAGCTCAACGCCTTCGCCAACGAGGTGACCCGTGTCGCCCGCGAGGTCGGCACCGAAGGCAAGCTCGGCGGCCAGGCCGAGGTGACAGGCGTGGGCGGCACGTGGAAGGACCTCACCGACAAGGTCAACTCGATGGCCGGCAACCTCACCAGCCAGGTCCGCAACATCGCCGAGGTGACCACCGCGGTCGCCAACGGCGACCTCTCCAAGAAGATCACCGTCGACGTCCAGGGTGAGATCCTCGAGCTCAAGAACACCATCAACACGATGGTCGACCAGCTCAACGCCTTCGCCAACGAGGTGACGCGCGTCGCCCGAGAGGTGGGCACCGACGGCAAGCTCGGCGGCCAGGCCGAGGTCAAGGGCGTCGGCGGCACGTGGAAGGACCTCACCGACAACGTGAACATCATGGCCAGCAACCTCACCGACCAGGTGCGAGGCATCGCTCGCGTGGTGACGGCGGTGGCCAACGGCGACTTGCAGGGCAAGCTCTCGCTCGAGGCGAAGGGCGAGATCGCCGCCCTGGCGGAAACCATCAACAGCATGACCGAGACGCTGGCGATCTTCGCCGAGCAGGTCACCAGCGTCGCGCGCGAGGTCGGCGTCGAAGGCCGCCTCGGAGGCCAGGCTCGGGTGCCCGGCGCCGCCGGCACATGGCGGAACCTCACCGACAACGTGAACCAGCTCTCCGCGACGCTGACCACTCAGGTGCGTGCGATCGCGGACGTCGCGACCGCCGTGACCAAGGGCGACCTCACGAGGTCGATCGGCGTCGAGGCCAGCGGAGAGGTTGCAGTCCTCAAGGACAACATCAACGAGATGATCCGCAACCTCAAGGAGACGACCGAGAAGAACACCGAGCAGGACTGGCTGAAGACCAACCTGGCTCGGTTTGCACGAATGCTGCAGGGCCAGCGCGATCCGATGACGGTGTCGAAGATGATCCTGTCCGAGCTGGCTCCGCTGGTGAATGCGGAGCATGGGGTCTTCTACGGGATGATCGGCCCCAACGGCACCGAGCCGCACCTGACCTTCCAGGCCGGCTACGCGTACAGGCGCCGCAAGGATGTCCCGACGCAGTTCCGGATCGGCGAGGGTCTGGTCGGACAATGCGCATTCGAGAAGAAGAAGATCCTGATCACCGACGTACCGGGCGACTACTTGAAGATCACCTCTGGCCTGGGCGAAGCCAAGCCGCTGAACATCCTCGTGCTGCCGGTTCTGTTCGAAGGCGACGTGCGCGCGGTCATCGAGCTCGCCTCCTTCCAGCGCTTCAGCCAGACCCACCAGGACTTCCTAGACCAGCTCATGGAAAGCATCGGAATCGTCCTCAACAACATCGAGGCCAACAGCCGCACCGAAGAGTTGCTGAAGCAATCCCAGTCGCTGGCCAATGAGCTGCAGAGCCAGCAGGACCAGCTGCAGCGCACCAACGAGGAGCTCGCCGAGAAGGCGCGTCAGCTGGCCCAGCAGAATGCCGAGATCGAGCAGAAGCGCAACGAGGTCGAGGTCGCCAAGAGCCTGGTCGAGGAGAAGGCCGAGCAGCTCGAGATCACATCACGCTACAAGTCCGAGTTCCTCGCCAACATGTCGCATGAGCTCCGCACCCCGCTCAACAGCCTCTTGATCCTGGCGCAGGAGCTGGCCGACAACCCCGAGGGAAACCTGCTTCCGAAGCAGACCGAGTACGCAACGATCATCCGCTCGTCGGGCACCGACCTGCTGAGGTTGATCAACGACATCCTCGACCTCTCGAAGATCGAATCGGGAACTGTCGCCCTGGAGATCACCGATTGGCCGCTCTCCGAGCTCCCGCCGCTGCTTGAGAGGACGTTCCGCCACGTGGCCGAGGCAACCAAGCTGGACTTCTCCATCGATCTCCGGCCAGGCCTGCCCACCTCGATTCCCACCGACCCGCAGCGCCTCCAGCAGGTGCTCAACAACCTTCTGAGCAATGCCTTCAAGTTCACTGAAAAGGGCCGAGTCGAGTTTCACGCTGAGCTGGCGACGTCGGGCTGGAGTCCGTCCCACGAAGCGCTCAACCGCGCCGAGTCTGTAATCGCCATGTCCGTCACCGACACCGGAATCGGAATTGCGCGCCAGCAGCAGCAAACCATCTTCGAGGCATTCGCCCAAGGCGATGGCACCACCAGCCGCAAGTACGGCGGCACCGGCCTGGGCCTCTCCATCTGCCGCGAGCTGACGCGATTGCTCGCCGGGGAGATCACGCTCGAAAGCCACCAAGGGGTAGGCAGCACTTTCACTCTCTACCTGCCCATCGCGAGCCCGGTGGTGGCGTGGTCGGGTGCGCCCCGGGAGGCTTCGTCTGGCAACGGAAGCGCTGACAACGGCTCCGGTGGCCCGGCCAACAGGACCGAGCCTGTGTCACTCGACGGAGCGCGGAAGCGGATCGCGGTCCTCGAGCGGGCGCCTACTGAGGCTTTGGGCACCAGGCACGTTCTCGTGGTCGAGGACGAACCCGTGCAGCGGGATCACATCGTCAAGCTCATCGAGCCGCTGGCGGCCGAGACGACAGCCGTGGCGACGGGCGAAGAGGCGGTGGCGGCGCTCGAGAGCGAGCCCTTCGACTGCATCGTCGTCGACCTCGGGCTGCCGGGCATGAGCGGCTGGCAGGTGATCGACCATGTTCGCGCCAAGAAGAGCCTGCGCTCGACGCCGGTACTGGTTTACACGGCCAAAGAGCTGACCCGTAAGGAGGAGCTGAAGCTCGGCAGAGCGACCAAGACGATCGTCGTGAAGGAAGTGCGGTCTCCTGAGCGTTTACGTGATGAGGTCGCAGCAATCTTGAGCTCGGGAGCACAGGACGATGTGGCGGAACAGGGTGCCGTCGAGATCGAGAGCTCGCTGGCGGGCAAGAAGGTTCTGGTCGTCGACGACGACGTGCGGAACATCTTCGCGCTGACCGCGCTGCTCGAAAGGCAGGGCATGGACGTCACTGCGTCGGATAACGGGATCGACGCTTTGACAGCGCTTGGAGAGAACAAGGAGATAGACATCGCCCTGGTCGACGTGATGATGCCGGAGATGGATGGCTACGCCACGATGTCGAAGATGCGCAGCCTGCCGTTCTTCCAGACCCGGCCGATCATCGCGCTGACCGCGAAGGCGATGAAGGGGGATCGAGAGAAGTGCATAGAAGCCGGTGCTTCGGACTACATAGCCAAACCTGTCGACAGCGCGCACCTCGTGGGCATGCTGCGTTCCTGGCTGAGTCACTGAGACCGGCGAGCATCCGGCGAGCTCGGGCAGAAGACCAGTAGTGCTGGAGGCCAGGTCAGCACCATTGGACATCCAGAGCCTCGAGGACATCGAGGTGAAGCTTCTGCTGGAGGCTGTTTCCCTCCGCTATGGCTACGACTTCCGCGAGTACACGGCGGCACCGCTGCGGCGAAGCATCCTGACAGGCATGGCCGGCGAAGGGGTGAGCACGATCTCGGCTTACCAGGATCGGCTGCTCCACGACACGAGTTGCCTGCAGAGGTTCCTGAGCACCGTAGGCGTGAGCGTCAGCAGCATGTTCCGGGAGCCGGACACGTGGCGATGCCTGCGGGACGACGTCGTACCGCACCTCCGCACGTATCCCTCGATTCGGGTCTGGAGCGTCGGCTGCGCCACCGGCGAGGAGGTGTACTCGCTGGCCATAGCGCTCCAGGAGGAGGGGCTGCTTCACAAGACCAGCATCTACGCCACCGACATGAACGAGGATGCGCTGGCGGTCGCCAAGGCGGGCTCCTGCTCAGTCGAGCGCTTGCGGTCGTACGAAAGCGATTACCTGCGCTCCGGTGGCCACTCGAGCCTCTCGACGTTCTTCACCTCGAGCGGTCGCGTGGCGAGGTTGAAGCGCGACCTGCTGCATAACGTCACGTTTGCCCAGCACAACCTGGTCACCGACACGTCGTTCAACGATTTCCACCTGATCATCTGCACCAACGTCCTCATCTACTTCCGGCCCACGCTCCAGCAGCGAGCCCACCGGCTCTTCTATGACAGCATCATCAGGTCAGGCTTTCTCGCTCTCGGGCAGCGAGAATCGCTGGTCTTCGCGCCCGAAAGCAGCCGGTATCACCAGGTAAGCGACGGCGTCAGCGTCTTCAGGAAAGTGCGGTGATGGCGCAGCGCGCGACTGCCACGAGAATGGCGCCGGTGGAAACGAAGGTCGACATCCTGCTCGTCGACGACGATGCGACCAAGCGGTTTGCGCTGAAGGCCGTCCTGGCCCCTCTGGGCCAGAACGTGGTCGAGGCCGCTTCCGGGTCGGACGCATTGCGGCAGCTGCTGAGGCAGGACTTCGCGGTGATCCTGCTCGACGTCCGCATGCCGGCCATGGACGGTTTCGAGACCGCCCAGCTGATCCGCCAGCGTCCGCGCTCGGAGCTGACACCGATCATCTTCGTCACCGCGCTCGACCGCGCGGAGACCGACATGGGTCGCGGCTACGACCTCGGGGCGGTGGACTTCGTCTTTGCGCCCGTGGTCCCAGCCATCATGCGTGCCAAGGTGAGCGTGTTCGTCGAGCTGTACAAAGCGCAGCAGGAGCTTCGCCGCTACCGCACCCAGCTCGAGCGGCTCGTCCAGGAAAGGACGACCGCGCTGACCGCGATCAACCGCGAGCTGGAGGCGTTCAGCTATTCCGTCTCGCACGACCTGCGGGCGCCGTTGCTTTCATTCAACGGTCTCAACCAGTCGCTGCTCGAGGACTACGGCAACGCACTAGACCCACGCGCCAAGGACTACCTCCAACGGATGAGGCTGGCGAGCGACCGCATAACGTCGGTGTTCGACGGCCTGCAAACGCTGTTCAGGCTCACTAGCGGTGAGATCCACCGTGAGCATGTCGACGTCGGGGCCATGGCAGCAGAGGTGGTCGAAGAGATGCGCGCCGCCAACCCCGAGCGCCGGGTGGACATCGGGATCTCGGAGGACATGATCGCCTCGGCCGATCCGCGCCTGGCGCGGATTCTCCTGACCAATCTCATCAGCAACGCGTTCAAGTTCACAGCCAAGGAGCCAGCTGCACGGATCGAGATCGGCAGCGAGATGGTGGATGGAGACAAGCGGATGTTCGTTCGCGACAACGGTGTGGGCTTCGACATGATCTATGCCCACAAGCTGTTCGGGGCCTTTCAGCGCCTGCACAGCCAGAGCGAGTTTCCGGGGGTGGGCATCGGCCTGGCCACCGTGCGTCGCATCGTCAACCGCCACGGCGGCAGGGCCTGGGCCGAGGGCGCTGTTGGAGAGGGAGCGACCTTCTACTTCGTTTTCTAAAGCCCGGTAGCCCCCGTCTTTAGAACGTTTTACCGATGAGATGGCTGGGCTTGCCCCGCAAATTCAGAGCACGCGGCGTGAATTTGCAGGGGCTCCTGATCGCCCACGGCGGAAACGCCCGCCTAAGCTGCGCATCCTTGCCCTCGTCTGCGTGTTCGCAGGGCTCGACATGCTCGCCGTCTACGCGGGCGGGATGTGGCAGGGGGTGCAGGAGCAGCAGCACCTGATCCAGGTCTGGAACGGCGATTCGTCGCACGCCAAGCATTACGGGCCGCCGGCCATCGATGCCAGCCTGCAGCACCCGGTGAACGGGGTCGATTTCGTGATCCGAGTACCGCGGCTCAAATACACTGCCGCGGTCAAGGAAGGGATCTCGAGCACGGTCCTGTACGACAGCCCGGGCCATTACCCGCAGACGCCCTGGCCTGGCGACCCGGGCATGGTCGGCATCGCCGCCCACAACGTCTACTGGATCAACTTCCCCCAACTCCAGAAAGGCGATGAGATCGACGTGGAGACCCGATACGGAACCTTCAAATACCGCATCACCTACGAGCTGATCGTCAACCCCGATAACCGGACCGTGCTGGTGCCCGACGCGCCCGGCTATCACCTAACGCTGACGACCTGCTGGCCACTGTGGGCGGGAGCGTTTGCAACCCAGCGCTATGTGATCTTCAGCGACCAGTTCTCGCCCCGTATGGAGGCAAACGGCACCACGTAGCGGTAGGTCAGGCGATCAGCCGGCTCAGCAGGGTACGAGTGTTGGCATCGAGGTTCCGCGCGAGCCGGTAGTACATCCAGATCCCGCGCTTCTCCGAATCGACCAGGTCGGCCTCCTTCAGCTTGCGCATGTGGTGCGAAAGCGTCGGCTGGCTGAGGGCGAGGCCGGCGGTGAAGTCGCAGATGCAGATCGGCGCGTCGGCCTTCCACAACGAGGCGACCATGGTGAGCCGGGTGGGGTCGGCGAGCGCTTTCATCAGGATCGAGGTCCGCTCAGCCCATGCCTCATCGACATCGGGCAGCCCGCTAGAGACGCCGCGCTGGCGGACGACGGGTAGCTCTTTGAGGGCCATGGGGTGATTCTAGACCAACCATCGACATATTTCGATGGATTGTGCTAGGCTGCACCCATCGACATTTATCTATTGGAGGGGTCCTTCAGATGAGCGAGATCCGAGAAGCGGTGCGGTCCAGGTATGCAAGCGTCGCCAGGCAGCTCTCGGTGATCCCCCTCCAGGGCACCGAACCGAGCACAGGCTGCTGTCAGGCCGACGGGCCCGACTGCGGTTGCTCGGGCTCTTATTCGGCAGACGAGCTGAAAGAGATCGGCCTGTCGGAGTCGGTGAGCCTCGGCTGTGGCAATCCGACGATGCTCGCGCAGCTCGAGCCTGGCCAGGTCGTCCTCGACCTTGGGTCCGGCGCAGGCCTCGACGTCCTGCTGTCGGCCAGGCGCGTCGCGCCCGGCGGCCACGCGTACGGGGTCGACATGACGGACGAGATGCTGGCTCTCGCCAACGCCAACCGCGACCGGGCCGGCGTGGCCAACGCCACGTTCCTCTTGGGCTCGATCGAAAGCATCCCCCTGCCGGATGCATCTGTCGACGTCGTGATCTCGAACTGCGTCATCAACCTGGCCGAGGACAAGGGCGCCGTCATCGAGGAGGCTTTCCGCGTTCTGCGCCCGGGCGGGCTGTTCGCCGTCGCCGACATGGTCGAGCTCGAGCCGCTCGACCCGACCATCAAAGCGCGCCTCGACACATGGGCAGGGTGCCTCTCCGGCACGATCACGATCGACCAATACCGCGCCGCGCTTCTGGACGCCGGCTTCGAGGACCCGGACTTCGACGTGCACGCGACGGAGTCGATGCCCGACGTCGACGGCAAGATCGGCAGCGCCTACATCCGAGCCCGCAAGCCGGCTAACGCCTAGCGCCCCAGACCGCCCAGCTTCTAAGCTGCGAGCACATGAGGACGCTGATCACCACCAACGGGCGCAGCCTGGCGACCGATGATGCTCACATTGCGCGCTCCTTTGCCGTCTGCGCGACCGAGGGCCTGTGGCTGGACATCGAAGCGCCCGACGACGACGATTACCGGCTCCTGGAGCAGACCTTCAAGTTCCACCAGCTGACGATCGAGGATATCCGCCACCAGAACCAGAGGCCGAAGGTCGATGAATATCCCGACTACAACTTCGTCGTCATCTTCGCCGCCGAGTGGCAGGACGACCAGGTTGCCCCACGGGAGCACCACCTCTATGTGGGCCCGAGCTATTTGATCACCGTCCATCTGGAGCCGGCGCCCATGCTCAGAGAGCTCGACGAGCGCATCGCAAAGAGCCCGGAGCTGACCAAAGGACAGCCCGCGTTCCTGACCTACCTCGTGATCGACTCCCTGGTCGACGCGACCTTCCCGGTCCTCGAGCGGCTCGACGAAATAGTCGACCAGCTGGAGGACGACATCACTTTGAAGGCCAGCGAAGAGTCGCTCAACCGCATCTATCACCTCAAGCACGAGGTGACCGAGCTCCGACGCTTCCTGGGCGCGCAGCGCGACGTGTTCCAACGGCTCATAACGCACGGAATCCATCTACAGCAAGCGGACGTGACCCTCTATTACCGCGACGTGTACGACCACATCGTGCGGCAGTACGAGACGGTCGACTCCTTGCGGGACTTGCTGACCAGCGCAATGGACGTCTACCTGTCAACGGTGTCGAACCGGCTCAACGCGACCATGAAAACGCTGACCGTGATCGCCAGCCTCTTCCTTCCCCTGAGCTTCCTCACCGGCTTTTTCGGCATGAACTTCGCCTACCTGACCGGGCCTCTCGAGGTGCCCTACATCTCGTTCTTCATTGGCGTCGCGATCATGGTCGCCGTAACTCTGATGCAGCTCTACCTGTTTCGAAGGCGTGGGTGGATCTGAACGCTTCGTTGGTTTGACGGCCCGAACCTAAGGCCTCAGAGCGTCGGCTGCAGGCCGAAAGCCGCAAACAGCCCCGGACCGAAAGTGGTGATCTCGGCGATGCGATCATCCCTCACCCGCAGGACATCGAACTTGAAGGCGCGGAACTCGGTGTCGCCCGGGCGGCGCAGATAGCTCGCGGCTGTCGGCAGCCGATTGGCCCGCGTGGGGACCAGGCGCCACTCGCCCTCCCGCAACGCCCGATCGAGCAGTGGGGCGATCACGTCGAGCCCGTCATAGAGGTAGGGGAACGGCGGCATGGTGATCCTGAGGTCCTGGGCCGAGATCGCAACTGCCGCCGCGGCATCGCAGCGTTGGTGGGCGTCGATAAACCGCTCGAGCAGCTCCCGCTCCCTCGCGCTGGGTTCCGCGGCCGACCATTCCGAGCGCCGGGCCGGCAGGTGCTCTCTCATCGTCGCGCGAGCGCGCTGGACGGCGCTGTTCGCCGCAGCCACGGTTGTGTCCAGCAGCGAAGCGGTTTTGCTCGCCGGCCAGCCGAGCACATCGCGGACGATGAAGGCCGCCCGCTGGGAGGGAGGCAGAAGCTGCATCGCCGCCAGGAATGCGAGCTCGATTGTCTCCCGCTCGACGGCGACAGAGTCCGGCTCCTCGTCGCTAGGAGCGATCTCGTCGAGCAGGCGGTCCGGGTACGGCTGGAGCCATGGCACCTCCGCAAAGGAGTGCATCGCCGGCAGCCGGCGTGCGCTCCGGCGGAGGGTATCGAGGCACACGTTCGTGGCGATGCGGTAGAGCCACGCACGGACCAGGCTGCTGCCGTCGAAGCTGTCGCGGCTGCGCCACGCGCGCAGGAACGTCTCCTGCACGGCGTCCTCCGCATCGTCGAAGGAAGCCAGCATCCGGTAGCAGTGAACATGAAGCGCTCGCCTGTGGCGCTCGGTGAGATCCGCAAAGGCGGCTTCATCGCCCCCGATCGCGGCGCCGAACGTCTCGTCGATCTGATTCGCTCTCATCAGCTCCCGAAACCGCGTTCCTGCAGGACCCAGGTGTTCCCATCAGGATCGCTGAAGCCTGCGAACGATTCGAAATCCTTGCGCTTCGGGTTCGGGCCGGTCACCCAGCCTTCTGGCGTCAGGTGACGTACCTCGCCGACATCCAGGCCGCGTTCGAGCAGCTCCTGGCGCGCCGCGACGACGTCCGTCACCACCAGGTGCAGGCCTCGCACCGAGCCCGGCGCCGCCTCGGTGATGCCGACTCCAAAGGTGATCGAGCAGGCGGAGCCCGGCGGCGTCAGCTGGACGACCCGGAACGTCTCCCCGGCCTGGTGGTCGACGTCCAAAGAGAAACCGGCCTTTTCCACGTAGAACATCTTGGCGCGCTCAACATCTGAGACCGGGAGCAGAACGAGCTCGAGCTTGAAGTCCATGTGCCATCTCCTTCCTTTATTACTCGAGCTACTTCAGGACGAGCCCGGAAGTCACGTTCAGCATGGTCCCGGTGATGCCCGCCGCCCGGTCTGAGGCCAGGAACGCCGCCGCCTCGGCAACGTCGGACAGCCTGACATTGCGGCGGAGCACGGACATGCCCGCGAGCATCTCCTTCACCTTGGATAGGTCGGGGACGTTCTCATTGACTGACTTCATCTTCTCCTCCGACAGAGTGTCGGCGACTCCCGCCGTCCAGATGCCGCAGACGCGCACGCCATGCAGACCAAGCTCAGCCGCGAGGTAGCGCATGAATGACTCCGTCGCGGCGTCGGCCGGTCCCGTGCTGCCCATGCCCGGCATGGCCGCGTCACCGGAAGCGCTGTTCAGGTGAAGGATCACGCCTGACCGCTGTTCGACCATCTTGCGGCCGGCCGCACGAGAGGTGATGAAGTTGCTCCGAAGGCCGGTGGTCACAGCTCGCAACAGGTCGTCCGTCTGCATTTGTACGAGCGGAATGCCCTGCACGTCCCCGCGGGTGATGAGGTTGAAGGAAACGTCGACTCTGCCAGTCGTCGACACCACGTCCTGGACGTGACGGTCCACAGCCTGCTCGTCGAGGGCGTCGACCACAGCGACCTCGGCCGATCCGCCGGCCGATTTGATGTCCTTCGCCGCCACATCGAGCGTTCCCTTCGTGCGCCCCGCGAGGAAGACCCGGGCCCCTTCGCGGGCAAAGGTCCTGGCCACCCCTCCACCGATCCCGCCGCCGCCGCCGTAGATGATCGCCGTCTTGCCTTCCAGCAGCCCTGCCATGTTCGCCTCCCTGGCTTGTAGTTGCCTGCGTCTATGGGGTGTAACGACGGCGAGGCCGAGGACTCATCGGTGAGGGGATGAGAAGAAGGGCGGCCGCGGGGGCCGCCCTTCAAACGGTTTCTAGCTGACAGCAGCCAGGGCGTCCACCTGCCCGTGGCCGTACCAGGAGTTGTATCCCGGCCCGCCCTCGCACTGCTGTGGAGCGGCGTTGTTCACGGAGGGGAAGAATGAGTAGTTGCCGAGCTCCGCTGCGGTGGGGCATGGCATGGCGTCCGCCGTGTTGTCCACCCGCGCCTGCACGGCGCCTGGATTCGTGATGCCCATGCTCTCGATCAGGGCGACGACGCCAGTTACGTGCGGCGAAGCCATCGAGGTCCCCTGGAGGTAGCAATAGGTGGCGCCTTGGGCCACAACTTTCCTCGCGCACCCCTTGTACGACGGATAGGTCGAGAGCACGCGTCCGTTTGAAGCCGCCGCCGTAATTTGCCTGCTGTCGCCTCCTGGCGCGACGACCTGCGTCACCCCCACTCCGTAGTTGGAGTAGAAGGACTTCCGGTGCAGGTTGCCGTCCGCGGTGACCCCGATCACGCCCGGGATCTCGACAGGGATGACAACGCAAGCATTGGTGACGGTTCGCGACACCGGAGTGGTGTCGTCCGGGCTCTGCTGATCCATGGTGGGATGCGCCAGGTCGTCGGCGAAGTTGCCCTCGGCCGCGACCACGCTGACTCCCTGCTGCATCGCGAACTTGATCGCTCGGGCCTCGGCCTTCCAGATCGCGCGCTGCGCTGGATCGTTCCGGCAGTTGAAGTAGAACGGGTCGGCAAAGTAGCTGTTGTTGGTCACGTTGAAGTGGTGCGAGCCGGCCCACATGAAGGCGCAGACAACTGACTCGGGGAAGAAGAAGCCGGCGGCGTCGCCAGCCTTGATCACGCCTAAGGAGACGTTCGGGGCCACGCCCGTAACACCAATTCCAACGGCCGCGATGGTGCCGGCGGTATGGGTGCCGTGGCCGTTGTCATCCTTCCAGGCCGAAGGCGACGTGTCCTGGATGCCGCCGATACAGGACACGCTGTTCGCGAAATCGATGTTCGGGTTGAGGTCGGGATGCGTGTAGTCGGCCCCGGTGTCGATGTCACCCACGAGGACCGACTTGCTGCCTTTGGTGATGGAATGCGCCTCGAACGCGCGAATCTG
>VBGM01000034.1 GCA_005880855.1 Chloroflexota bacterium | reverse complement strand
CCGCGTCGGAAACATCACTACCGGGGGTGTGGTTCATGGGCGTCCTACGAAGAGGCGTGCTGGCTGTCGTGGGCCTGGGATCCATCGTTGCGGTCGCCGTCAGTGCTCCTGTTGCGGTGCTCGGCGCCATCGTGCCGGGATACAGCCTCGCCAACGTCGGCGCGTACGGCGGCGAGCCGTCGATCGTCTCCGACAGCCTCGGAAAGCTCTACGACACGACGCCCAGCGGCGGCACCGTCGCGTATAGGTCGACGAACCGCGGCTCGAGCTGGACCCAGGTCACGACCGCCGACCAGAACAGCGGCGACGACTGCCTGGCCACCGACCAGTCCAACGCGGTGTACCTGTGCAACCTAGCTGGCAGCCAGGGCGTGGCGCCGCTTCAAGCCGACGTCTGGAAGTCCGTGAACCAGGGAACGACCTGGAGTCACGGCGCCGGGGCGATCCCGCAGTGCGCGACCAGCTGCTCGCCCTTCGGCGTCGATCGGGACTGGGTGGCGGCGTCGATTCCGTCAGGCGGGACGACGGCGTCGGCCGAGGTCGTGCTCATGTACCACGATTTCTATGGACCCAGCCAGATCTGGGTCAACATCTCACACGACGGCGGCGCCACCTTCGGCGCGCCGCAGGAGGTCCTCGCCAGCCCTGCTGTGACACCCGGGGCTGTCAGCGGCACGCTGGTTGCACAGGCCTACACGTTCTGCAACACGGTTCCGGCCGGCGTTCGCATCGTGCCGCCAGGCCTCCCGCACGCGGGACGCATCTTCGTGGCCTGGATCGCGGCTGACCTGGCCCAGAACGCCACCGGCTGCAACGTCAGCATGCTGCAGTCGTTCCACACGCTCTGGGTGTCCTACTCGGATGATGGCGGCGCCACCTGGACTCCGCAGCAGGCCTTCGACGCCGGCATCGGCCACGACTCGTCGACCCCCTTCGTTGCATTCACGCTGGATGATCAAGGCAACCCTTACTTCGGGTTCACCATCAACCTTCACGCCAATCCTGCAACCTGCTCGGCCGAATCGACCGCGGGCACAGTGCAGTCCGACACGTCCTGCGAGTACGACATGTACGTGATCTGGTCGCGCGATGGCGGCTCGACATGGGACGGCGGGGGCGGCTTGATTCCAGGCAGCGCGGCGGCGCCCTACCGGGTGAACCCGGCGAGCGAGCGCGGCACACATTTCTTCCCCGCCATCGCCGCTGGTGATCCGGGACAGGTCGACGTCGCCTATCTCCGCACTACCGAAATTCTGCCCACCGATGCGTTTGGGAAGGCAGACCCTGGCGGCTGCGCCGGGCCCGGCCCTGCAAATGGCAACCCCACGACCTATCCGCCGACGTGCAGCTGGAATCTGTATGGGGCTCAGTCTCTGAACCTCACGTCGAGCCCGGGGTCGGCGACGTGGACGACGACGCAGATCACGACCACGCCGATGCACATCGGAGATATCTGCAACCTCGGCATCGCGTGTGTGGCGCAGAGCTCGAATCGCAACCTGCTCGACTTCATCACCGAGGCCATCGACCCGCAGGGGTGCGCACACATCGCTTACTCCGACGACAACACGGTCAACAAGCTTCGCGCGGCCAACCAGACGTCCGGCCCGTGCGTCATCAAGCACCCGGTCCACTGATGCGTCCTCGAATTGCGGCATATGCCTTGGCGGCGCTGGTCGGAGCCTCTGTCGCCTTGATGCCGGTCCACATCGCGAGCTCGCCGGCGATCGGCTTCGAGACGCCTTCGATCGTCGATCCGATCCACACCAATGGCGAGCCGGACCTCGCCATCGATCCTCAAGGCAGGGTCTTCAACAGCGGGCCCACCGGCACGGGCACGCAGCGAAGCACGTGGTTCGGTTCGGTAGACGGCGGCCACACCTTCAGGGTGATGGCGCAGAAGCTCCCACCGTCCTCGATCACCGGAATCCCAGCCCCCGGACCTGGCGGGGGTGACACGGACATCAACTTCGACCGCAGTGGCAAGCAGTATTTCGCCGACCTCTGGGCTCTGGCGTGCTTGCGAGTCGCGGTGACCGGGCCCACGAACCCGGGCGCTACGGACACCGAAAACATCGTCGGGTGCCTGCCTGGAAGCGGTGGCGCCGACCGGCAGTGGCTGGCTGTTTACGACCCGGCGCCGGGCAGTCCGAACCAGTCGGCGTACAGAGGGGCCGGAGGCACGACGCCGCTCATCTATCTCGAATACAACAACCTCGCCGGTCCGGGGCCCAACAACGGCGCGCAGTGGAACAAGAGCACCGACGGCCTCATCTACACGAACGCGACCGGAGACGAGGTTCCTCCCGGAACCGGAGTCACCTACTCACCTTTCGGGGCTGACGGGTATCCGGCCATCGACCAGGTCACGGGCAAGGTGTTCCAGGCGGCGGCATGCGATGCCAAGACGTGTGGGACCTCGGCCACAGCGACTCCCGGCCTCTACCTCAACATCGGCACGCCTGACGCCACCGGAATGCTGCACTTCCTCGACGCGACCGGCAGCGGCCAGGACCTGACCAAGCTGGTCAAGATCGCCGACACGCCCAACGGATCGCCGGACACGCTCTTCTCGGTTCTTTCGATCGACAGCGGGCGCAACCTGGAAGTGGTGTGGGCCGTGAGCAGCACAATCCCCGCCCAGCGCCAGGTATTCGTAAGCGCTTCGAGCGCGGCCAGTGGCTGGACGAGCTGGACGGCTCCGGTGCAGGTCAGCGACGGATCCACCACCACAGGCGACGCCACCAATGTGTTCCCGTGGATCAAGGCCGGCGGCCCCGGAAGGGCGGACGCAGTCTGGTACGGATCGAACCTTCAGGTCGATCCGAGCAGCCACAACAACCAATCCTGGAACGTGTTCATGTCTCAGGTCGTCTTTCCTACCAACGGCACCACGGGCGCCATCACCGGCGCCGCCCCCAGCACCACGGTCGTGAAGGTGACACCGCACCCGATGCACTACGACGACGTGTGCCTGCAGGGTTCGGCATGCATCGCCTCCCAAGGCAACCGCAACCTCGCCGACTTCTTCGAAGTCACGATCGATCGCAGCGGGGCGGCCGAGATCGTGTACGACGACACGTCCAACAAGCTCGTGCAAGCACCCAACACCTGCACGGTGCAGGTCGCCGATCATTGTGGGGCCGGGATCATCACCGTGGCGCGCCAGTCGTCTGGCCCCGGGCTCTTCGGCGCCAATGTCATGGGGCCGTCGAACGCACCAACGAGCGGTCTCTCCCATGCGGGCGGTCAGGCCCTTTTTCCCGTGATCGGCGGTACCAATCAGAGTGGGATGGACATCCGGTCCAGCCACCTGAACCTGTCGCCGGACGGGCAATCCCTGACCGTTTCCATGCAGGTGACTGACCTTGCCAATCCGCGAGTCACGATCGCTGCGATCCCTGGCGCCAGCAACGTCCAATACCTCACTCGGTGGCAGATGGGCAACACGGTCTATTACGCGGCGATGGAGAATACCGCCGCCAACCAACCGATCTTCTACGCGGGATCCCAGCAGACCATCGACCTGTGCTCGGTGTCGGCGTGCTTCCCGCATGTGTTGACATATCCGGAACCTGGCGCGGGTACCTTCACCGGCAAGCCTGAGACGGGTTCGATCACGTGCCCTCCATCGGGGCCTTGCACGCTGACCATCAAAGTCAAGGTCGCCGACGTCGGCGGTCCGACGGCGAGCAGCCTCCTCGAAGAGGTCGGCGGCTATGCGCTGGCGGCGGCCATTCAAGAGGGCGCCGAAGACAACGCATCGGCACAGACGGACACGGTGCCCCTCGAGATCGACGGGGTCTGCTGCTACAACTTCACGGCGAAGAAGGGATAGAAAGGCGCTGATCCGGACCGCTCGGGACTCAGCCCGGGCGGTCCTCGTCCCATTACCCTGAATCGCGTGCAACAGCCGCCGGCCGGGCAGACCCAGTGGTCCGCGGATGGTAAGTGGTGGTGGGACGGCACTCGCTGGCTGCCCCAAGAGGCGTTCATGGCACGGCAGCTCCAGGGTTATGGGCAACCACCGGTCGCCTACGCATCTCCTCCCGTGTACGGAGTGCCTGGAACCTATCTGGCGCCGTCCACGGGCATGCGCACCTTCCTTCTGATCATGCTTGCGCTCTCCACAGTGTTCACCGGTTTGCTCACGCTGTTCGGATTGATCGGCGAGTCCTCTCCTACGAATGACTCGGGCACAACCGGAGTCGTGCTTTTCATCGCCTTCCTCGTGATGTTTGCTGTGTCGGCCATCGCCTTGATCGGCGTCGCCAATCGAGCCTCCTGGTCGAAGGTCGCGGCTTTTGCCGCCGGAGTAGTGGTCTCGCTGACCTGCATCGGCGTGCTGCTCGGGATCCCGATCATGGTCGCGGCGGCGCGAACGCCGAACCCGAGTCACCGGTCAGCCTGAGCGCCGGCCAGGTTGACAGTTCTTCCATCGTTGCCCTACCCTCACGCTTCGCCACGCCCAGGCACTCGGTGATGGGCAACGCAAACGTTGGGGAGGGAGCTTATGCGAATTTCCAGATCGCTCTGGACCTTGTCGGCTGCGCTGATGAGCGTGGCGTTGTTATTTGCCGGTGGAGGGGTCGCGTCCGCGAGCACGAGCTGGACGATCGCCCCGGTCGTCGGCGGGCTGAACAGCCCACGTGGGGTGGCCTTTGACGGCCAGGGCAGCATGTATGTAGCCGAGGCGGGCCAGTTCTTTCCAATTGATGTGGGACCGTTCGGAGTGTCGAGGACGGGCAAGGTCGACAAATTCACCTTCGGCGGCGGCGCGGCGAACAGTGTGTGGTCGACGGCTTTTGACTCGTTGTACGACAGCGCTCACGGCGCTCCCGAAGTTCTTGGCCCGGCCGGTGTAAGCGCGATTGGGAACGGCTGCATGAAGGACAGCCAGGGCCAGCGCAACGGCTGCCAGGTACTGGTGATCATCAGCGAGTCGCGCGATGGGGTAAACGCCACCACCCCTGGCCTCACGTTCTCGCAGATCGGACACCTGTACCGGCTGGATGGTGCCAGTGGGACGCCGACAGACAAGAGCGACGTCGGAGACCAGCAGTACGCATGGTCGGCCCAGCACGCGAGCCTGTGGCAAGAGTTTCCTGACTCGAATCCTTACGACGTTCTGGTGACCAAGGACCCGACCACCGACACCATCCGAACATTCGTGATCGACGCCGGGGCCAACACCGTGTCGGAGGTGATGCCCAATGGTACGAATCACATCATCGCGTTCATCCCCAACGACCCGATTCGCGACTCCACGCCGACATGTGTGGCGCAGGGACCCGACGGTGCCCTGTACATCGGTACCCTCGACCTGGCTGCCAACTTTGCGTTCGGCCCAGGACAGTCACATGTCTACCGCGTGGACCCGAACACAACCGAGAGCTACCTCACCGCGGCGCATGTGTGGGCGAGCGGGCTGACCACGACGACCGCTTGCACATTCGATCGCGCCGGCAATTTCTGGGCGACCGACATGTTTCAACCCAACCCGAACGGTCCTCCCGGCGACCTGGTGCGGATTCCGTTCAACAATCCGTCTGCGCTTGTGCACATCGGTGGTGGCGCACTGCCATTCCCCGGCGGTATCGCTCAGGGTCCAGACGGCTCGATGTACGTGACCGTCTACTCCGCGATCACCGCTCCGGGCATCGGAGCAGTCGTGAAAGTCACTACCAACGGCTGACCTCATCGAGGGGGCCCGGTCGGTTCCGGGCCCTCTCTCGTTTTCTGGACGGCGGTTGACAACGAGATGGCCGCCAACCGACGATCCACCAAGCTCATCATGATGATCGAGTCGAAGGACGTGGTCCTCGCGGCGATGGGCGCCGCCGCCGCCCTGGCCGGGTTCGTCCTGGTCTTCCTTGGCGTGATCATCGCGTCATATCAGTCCTATGCCGCCACGACACCCTCGGCGGTGGTGCGGCCATACCGGACCGCCGGCGTAGCGCTGTTCGGCACTTTCGGGCTCAGCCTGGTGACCGTTGCGCTCTGCCTGCTGTGGCTCGTCCTTGGCGGCCCCATGTGGCTGTACGGACTCACGCTCGCCGTCTTCGTCATCCAGCTCGTGGTCGTGTTCCTGGCGGCCGGCTGGACGACGCGCATGGTCTTGTGGCAGTAGCCATGGCGCTGACCCAGAAGAAGCTTCAAGACCTGACGGACGCCGGGCTCGTCGGCCTCCTCGAAAAGGACGGGGCATTGTGGCGCGCCAAGGCCAAGCACGCGTATAACGCAACACATGCGTTCATCAAGGAGCTCCGGCCTGACGATGTGGTCAACCTGCTCATCGCCGAGCTCGAGGTCGCTCCTGAGTTCAGGACGTTCCTGGCCAAAAAGAAGCTGACGCAGAAATACTGGTATGAGTGGTTTGCGGAATTGATCGTCGACCATTTCTGGACCGAACTCTCGGGAGGTTAGACATGCAGCAGGACCCATCCAGGCTGGCGAGGGAATACATCGACGGCGCGCTCAAGACGCGTGCCAGCCTCGGGCGCTCGGCCAAGCCGAGCAAGGCGTCGTACGACCGCGCGGTGCGGCTGGCTCGGGAAGCCATGAAGGAGCTGCTCTCGCTCTCCCCGAAGACCGAACCCCGCCACTAGCCGATTCCGCACGTTTGGCGTCAGACGGGCCCTTGGCGCCTCGAAATTCCGCATTTTTGGCGCCAAACGTTCGCTATGACAGTTCCCCGCGCACCTTCGCTGCAGCGCGGGCGAGCGCCGTCAGCTTGGCAAAGGCCTTCGCACGCGGCAGGTACTTCATCCCGCAGTCAGGCGCCAGGATGAGCCGCTCCGGCTGAACGAACCTCAGCGCATCCCGGATCCTTCCAGCGATGACATCCACATCCTCCACCGGCGCGTCATCCGCCAGGTCGATCACACCCACGATCAGCGTTTTGCCCGGAAGAGCCTTCAAAACCGACAGGTCGACCTTCTGCTGCGCAGACTCCATAGAGATCTGCCGCGCAGCCACGTCGGCCAGCTCCTCTAGAAACGGGTAGCCGCTGGGCCGCGAATGCACGATGTGCGCATAACCGAAGCATGTGTGCAGCGCCGTCGTGCCAGTGATCCCTGCCAGCGCCCGATTGATCGCCGGGACAGCGAAAAGACGCGCCTTTTCCGACCTGGCCTGCAGGTACGGCTCGTCGAGCTGGACCACATCGGCGCCAGCCTTGAACAGGTCGCGCACCTCCTCGTTGACCGCCTCGGCCAGGGCCATGGCCAGCGCCTCTTCGTCGTGGTAGTAGTCGTCCTGCGCCTGCTGCGACATCGTGAACGGACCCGGCAGCGTCGCCTTGATGGTCCGCGTGGTCGAAGACCGCAAGAACTCGACGTCGCGCACCTCCACAGGACGCGTGCGCCGGATCGCCCCGACCACACGTGGGACGGGATTGGGGTGCCCGGTTCGGTCCAGAGCGGTGCCGGGGTGGTCGAGGTCCATGCCCTCGAGCGCGGTAGCGAATCGATTCGAGTAGCTCTCGCGGCGGATCTCGCCGTCGGTGATGATGTCGATGCCCGCGCGCTCCATGTCGCCGATGGCGACCACGGTGGCGTCGTCCTGGGCCTGCTCTAGATAATCGGGGGCGACTCTCCAGATCTCGAGCGCCCGCGTGCGGGGAGGCAGCCGGCTGCCGAGCATCGCCTTGTCGACCAGCCAGTCAGGTTGGGGATAGCTGCCGACCACCGTTGTCAACAGCACGTCCTGCATCGTGCCAACCTTAAGGGACTCCTGTGAAAACCCTCCGGCTGAAGACGGTCGACGCCTACATCGCGTTCGATTTCGAGTGCCCGACGAGCGCTGGCGGAACGCGCCTCGCGCCAGACGTCACGGAACGCGAAACCCAGCTGCTCGCGCGCGCCATGAGCTACAAGTTCGCTGTCCTCGAGACGAAGTTTGGCGGCGCCAAAGGCGCGATCCGCGCCACGCCGGCCACGAGGGACGATGCCATCCGCCACTACGTCGACGAGATACGGCCGATGGTTCTGGCGACCAAGTTCCTGACCTCCACCGACCTCGGGACCATGCCTGAAGATCTCAAGTCTCTGCCCGGGACCGACCAGGCCGACCTCATGCACACCGAGTACAGGGGCATGCCTCTGGACGCCTACCTCACCGGGCTTGGCGTGGCGACCGCCGCTGAGACGGTGCTGGGCGGTCTCGAAGGTCGCACGGCCGCCATCGAGGGCTTCGGCAAAGTCGGCGGTGCAACCGCGGTGGAGATGGCCAGGCGCGGAGCTCGCCTCGTCGCCTTCTCGACGATTCACGGATTCGTGCAGCGGCCGTCCGGCTTTGATGTCAAGGAGCTCCTCCACCTGCGCTCGCAATACGGGGACCGATTGATAGAACACCTCGCGGAAGAGGTGCAGCCGGTCGCGGGCCTGTTCCTGGTCGAGGCGGACGTGCTCGTCCCCGGAGCCCGCATCGGCGTCATCGACGAGTCGCGCGCCCGTGCGCTCAAAGCTCGGGTCGTCGCGCCGGGAGCCAACGTGCCGTACACGGCCGGCGCGTTGGAGGTGCTGCGCGAGCGCGGCATCCCCGCCCTCGCCGACTTCGTGTGCAACTCGGGGGCGACGATCGGGTACGTGACCGACGGCTTGCTCCGGGCGGACGAGGCGGTGGCCGCGGTCGAGAAGCGCGTTCGAGAGCTGACCAAAGAGAGCGTCACGGACCCCAACGGTCCGCATGCGGGCGCCGCACGCATCGCCGAGGCCCACCTGCGCACCTGGCTCGAACCCGCCCAGATGCCGGACGGGCCCGCCCTGGCGTGACGTGAAAGGAACCTTAGACTCCAACCGACGCATGACCTCGCACCCACCCGGAAGGCTTGCCGGCGACGCCTGCGAGCGCGATCCCATCTGGGATCGCGACGTCGAAACCGAGGCGCCCGAGGACGCCTTCGTTCGCGGGGCCGCGGCGTGGGAGAAGCAGTTCCGCCACCTGATGGAACGCTCGCCCTTTTATTCGCGCAGGTTCCGCGAGGCCGGCGTCACGAGTGGCCGGCTTTCGTTGAAGGACATTACAAGGCTTCCATTCAGCACCAAAGCCGAGCTCAAGCAGTCGATCGACCAGACGCCTCCCTTCGGGAGCAACCTGTGCGTGACGCCGGCGCAGGTCAAGCGCGTATATCAGACCAGCGGCACCACCGGCGCGCCCAGCGTCCTCGCCCTGAGCCGAACCGACATCGAGACCTGGACGGTGATTGGCACTCGCACGTACTTCGCCACCGGCATTCACGACCACAGCAGCGTGCTCACGACCTTCGGCGCCGGACCGTTCGTCGCCGGGCACACGCACTTCGTGCTCTCGCGCATCGGCTGCCGGTCGGTACCAGTCGCGCCCGGCGACACCGACCGGGTCGTCTTCGGCCTGAAGGCGGGCCTGGCCGACACCCTTCTCTCCACTCCATCGTTCGCCCAGTACCTCGCCAACAAGATGGACACGTCAGAGGCAAATCGGATGGGGGAGATGGCCCACATCGTCACCGGCGGAGAGCCTGGCGGCGGCATCCCCGCAATCCGCGACCACATCCAGCAGGTACTCGATGTGACCGTCACCGAGGTGATGGGCATCGGCGACATCGCGCCCTCGCTCTTCGGCGAGTGTCCTCAGCAGCAGGGAATGCATTTCTGCGGCGGCGGCCATGTCTGGGTCGAGCTCGTCGATCCCGACTCTCGCGAGCCCATGAGCATCGAAGCCGGCGCAGTGGGAGAGCTGGTCTACACGCACCTGACGCGCGAAGCTATGCCGGTCGTGCGCTTCCTCGGCGGCGACATCGTCAAGATCGAGGGCTCGCCGTGCGGGTGTGGACGGACGACGTTCCGCATGCGAGTCATCGGCCGCCGTGACGACATGTTCATCGTGCGCGGCGTCAACGTGTACCCGTCAGCCATCCTGGCCGTCGTCGGCGAGTTCCGGCCTCGGGTTACCGGACGAGCTCGCGTGATCCGAAAGACCGCCGACGTGAGCGTGACGCCGCCGGTGCCTATCGAGGTGGAGGTCGCGGACGGACACGCCGGCGACGCTCGGCTGAAGTCGGATATTGAGGACGCGGTACACCGAATCCTCACGTTCCGCGCCCGCGTCGACCTCATTTCCGAGCAGTCCTTCGGCGAGAGCGGCTACAAGACGAAGCTCACGGTGAACCGCCCGTGACCCGGAAGCGGCTGAAGTCGGACCTCGGCTGGAGCACCACCGACCGCATCGTCGTGCGCGGGCACGACCTGGTCGACCTGATCGGCCGCACGTCGCTGGGAGACTTCGCCTTCCTCGAGCTGAAAGGCCGGCTGCCGACCAAACAGGAGTCGGTCGTATTCAACGCGGTCGCCGTGACCCTGGTTGAGCACGGCATGACACCGAGCGCGATCGCCGCGCGCCTGACGTACTTCGGCGCACCCGAGTCGCTGCAGGCGGCGGTCGCCGCCGGACTCCTCGGCATGGGTTCGCGTTTCGGCGGGTCGATAGAGGAGGCGGCGCGCACGCTGCAGGAGGCCCTGGCCTCGGGCGGGCAGGACGCGGACCTGCTCGACCTCGCCCGCGGCGTCGTCGCGACCTACCAGAAGACCAAGCAGCCCATCGCCGGCCTCGGCCACCCGATCCACAAACCGATCGATCCCCGCACCCCGCGCCTCTTCCAGATCGCGGAGGAGAACGGCCTCAAGGGCCGCCACATCGAGCTGATGCAGCTCATCTCCGAGGAGGCCGGCCGCGCCTACCGCCGCGAGCTGCCGGTCAACGCCACCGGCGCCATCGGCGCCATCCTGGGCGAGCTCGACATTCCCTGGCAGGTGGGGCGTGGAATCGCCGTGATGGCCAGGGCCATCGGGCTCGTGGCCCATATCCAGGAGGAGGCCGGCGAGCCCCTGGCCGCCGAGATCTGGAACCGGGTCGAAAGCGAAGCCTCGGAGCACAACCGTCGCAACGAATAGTTGCGGGAGCAGGTATTACAGGTAGCGACTAACATAGGTTTCTTCGTCCGGCCGGCTGGTAGGAGGCGATGACTTTGCCCGCCAACGTTCCCGGAATTCACCACGTGACGTGCATCACGGGCGACGTTCAGAAGAACGTCGATTTCTATGTCGGCATCCTCGGACTTCGCTTCATCAAGAAGACCGTCAACTTCGACGTCCCCGACACCTACCACATCTATTTCGGCGACTACCTCGGCACGCCTGGCAGCGCCATGACCTTCTTCGGCTGGCCCCACCTGCCGTGGCGGCCGGCGGGGAGTGGGCAGGTGACCGTGGTCTCGTTCGCCGTCCCGAGCCGGTCGCTGGAGTTCTGGTCCGGGCGCCTGCGCCAGCTCGGCGTCGAGTTCACACGCGCAACCCGCTTCGGCACCGACACTCTGGTGCTCAAGGACTTCGACGGCATCCAGGTCGAGCTGGCCGGGGAAGCGTCCGACGAGCGCTGGAAGCCATGGCCGGACAGCCCGGTCGATCCGCATCACCAGATCCGCAGCTTCCACTCCGTCACGCTGACCGAGGAATCGGACGAGGCCACCATCCACTTCCTGACCGACACGATGGGTTTTCGCAAGGTCTCGTCGGAGGGCAACCGCACGCGCTTCGAAACCGGCGCGGGCGGCCCGACCTCGATCCTCGATGTGCTCGACGCGCCGGAGGCGCCGGTGGGGGAGGAGGCGGTCGGCACCGTCCACCACGTCGCGTGGCGCGCGACCAACGACGCCCACGAGCTGGACTGGCGCGAGGTGCTGGTCAAGTCGGGCCGTAACGTGACGCCTGTCATCGAGCGCAAGTACTTCCGCTCGATCTACTTCCGCGAGCCGGGCGGCGTCCTGTTCGAAATCGCCACCGACCAGCCCGGCTTCACCGTGGACGAGCCGGCCGATGCGCTCGGCACGTCGTTGCAGCTGCCGCCCCAGTACGAGGGACGGCGGGAAAACCTCAAGTTCAACCTGCCGCCCATCGTCGTACCGACCACCGCGGCGCGCGGCGCAGGACATTAGGGATTCGGGTGGTCGCGAATTCAGACCTCGGGAGGGGATAGAGCCTATGAGCACTGCAGTGATCGCACCGGTCAACCCGATGGCGGCAGAAGGCAAGGACACAGTCATGAGCGTCATGCGCCGCGACCGCGCCAACTTCACGCGCCTGGTGTCCGATCCCAAGAACTGGAACGTGATGACGCGCTGCACAGGCTGGGAAACGCGCGATCTCGTCGGCCACATGATCGACGTCATGGAGGGTTACTTCAAGAACTGGGAAGCGGCCAAGGCGGGCAAGGAAGGCACTGCCCTCGGCTTGCCCGTGATGGGCGAAACGCTCAACGACCACGCGCTCGACTTCCGCAAGCTGCCGCGTGAGGAAGCGCTCGAGCGCTTCAAGAAGGACGCCGAGAAGCTCGACGGAATCCTCGAAGCTCTAACGCCCGACGAGTGGACGGGCTTCATGGTTTACCACCCGTTCGCGGGCCCGGTTCCGGCCGGCTTCTACGGCACTTTCCAGATCATGGACTATGGCGTCCACCCGTACGACATCGAGTACGGGCTCGGCAACAAGCTCGCGACCATCGACGAGGCGACAGCTGGGCTCATCCTGCCCTACTCCTTCATCTTCTGGATGTACACGGTCGACCAGAAGGTGGCTGCTGGCGTGGACGCTCAGTACGGAATCGAAACGGAAGGTCCGTGGGGTGGCAAATGGAGGGCGACGATCAAGGACGGCAAGTGGTCTAACGAACCTGAGAAGGGCAACTTCGAGGGGTGTGATGCGCTGTTTCACTTCGACAGCGCAGCTGATCATGTGTTGACCTTCTTCGGCCGGTTCCCCGGCGGCTCGGCGAGCGGCGACCCGGAGGTCATCCACAAGGTGCGCCACCTCTTCTTCTCGTTCTGATCCGCAGCACTGTCTGGGCCCTCTCACTCACCGACCCGCCAGTCGGGGAGGCGGAGTGGGGGGGCCCAATCGTTCATGAGTTGGCACCTGGCGGCACCTCTGAGATCGCGTCCGTCATGCAGATTGATGGCGACATCCTCGAAGCGCGAATCGCGAGGGGATGCCGCTGTTTCGTCGCCCGGGCCGACGACGAAGTAGTCGCGTTCGGATGGCTGGCCACGCGCACCGAGTGGATCGGCGAGCTCGAGCTCGAGATCACGCCGGGGGAGCGGGAGGCTTACATCTGGAACTGCGCCACTCACCCGGACCACCGCCGCCAGGGATTCTTTCGCGCCATCGTGAACGGCATCGCCGCCCAGGCGCGGCGCGAAGGCCTGAGCCGATTGTGGATTGGGACGATCGACATCCCGCCAGCCAAGGCGGTCGCCGACGTCGGGTTCGTACCGGCCCTACGTTTCACGACCGTATGGCACGCGGGCATTCGCTGGCTGCGCGTCCGCCGCGCCGAACCTTCGGACATCGACCTCCAGACGGCGGCCCGCCAGGTGATGGCCATCCGCGGGCGGCCGCTCCGAATCGGGACGTCGATGAAGCGAGCGGTGCAGCGCCACCACTAGCTCAGAGGGCGGCCAGGTAGATCTCCAGCAGATCCTTCGCCGGATAGCGGTCGCCTAGCTCATCCGCCGCTCGCCTGAGCGCCGGCTCGCCGATTCCGTATTCGGCAATGTGCTGTGGCAGGCCAAGGGATGCGATCAGCGCCTCGACGTCACCGGCGGCGTCCTTGACCGAACCGGTGGCGGCACCCAGCCGCGCCACGCGTTCCGGTTTGCCGCGGGCTACGTAACGCATGACATGCGGCATGAGCAGGCACGACGTCACGCCGTGGGGAATTTCGTGCCGGGCGCCGATCTGCTTGCCCATGACGTGGCTGAGCCCGTTCGCCGATGCGCCGGGCAGGGTGAAGGAGAACCACGCGGCGAGCTGGTTCTCGCTCCGCACACCGATGTCGTCGGGCGCGGCCTTGGCTCGGGGCAGCGAGTCGAACAGGCGGCGGATCGCTTCCAGGGCCATCACGTCCGAGAACGGATGCGACCCGTCGGCCAGGAAACCCTCCACTGCATGGTCGAGCGCACGGATTCCGGTCGAAAGCCACAGCGCCATCGGCGTCGCAAGCGTGAGCTCTGGGTCGTAGATCACGGAGTCGAGCAAGAGGCGAACGTCACGCATGCCCGCTTTGTCGCCCGCCGCGTCGGTGAATCCCGCGCCGCCGGCCAACTCAGCCGCGGACAGCGTGGTTGGAATGGCGACATGGGGGAGGCCTCGATACGCAAGGCCGCGCCGGTCCGCCAGTCTGACCGCCGTCATCTTGGCGGCGTCGATCGCGCTCCCGCCCCCAAAGCTCACGATGCCGTCGACGCCGACCTCCGTCGCGTGCTCGATCGCCGCCTCGATCTCGGACATCGGCGCGTGCTGGCCGATGACCTCCGTGGCGGGAGCTTCGGCATCGCCCAACGCATCGCGGACATGCGCGAGCAGCTTTTCCTCGGCGACCAGCGAACGGTTTGTAATGAGCGCGACTCGCATCACCTGGAGCCGCTTCAGCTCAGGAGCCAGCTGTGCGAGCGAACCCGCGCCCCAGTGAATAGCTCGGGGGTTGGCGTAGTTGAACGATCCGGCCGGCGGCGTCACGTCAGGCAATACGTTACTTTCGGAGACGCGCGCATGGCTGGTCCGCATCAAGGTCAACCCGTCCTTCAAGCAGGAGAATCCGTAGACAAGGCCCGCGCGGCCATGATCCTCGCCCACGGTCGCGGGGCGAGCTCAGCCGACATCATGACCATCGCAGCCGAGGTGATGTTCCCCGGTGTCGCGTATCTCGCGCCACAGGCCGCCGGCTCGGCGTGGTATCCGAACCCGTTCACGGCGCCACTCGAGGCCAACGAGCCGTACCTGAGCTCGGCGCTGGAGGTGCTGTCGACGTTGTTGGCGCGGGTCATGCAGACGGTCCCGGCCGACCGTGTTGTGTTGCTCGGCTTTTCACAGGGCGCGTGCCTCACCCTCGAATTCGCCGCCCGCAACGCGCGCAAATATGGCGCCGTGGTCGGCTTGAGCGGTGGTTTGATCGGGCCCGACGGCACGCTGCGCGATTATCCGGGTGACTTCGAGGGGACGCCGGTGTTCCTAGGCTGCAGCGACGTCGATCCGCACATCAGAAAGGATCGGGTCGTCGAGGCGGCCCAGGTTTTCGATCGCATGGGCGCGGCGGTCACCATGAAGCTGTATCCCGGGATGGGCCATACGGTGAACGAGGACGAGATCGAGCACGTCCGCCGGATCGTGGAGGCGACCGCGAGCTAGGTTTTCTTTTCCTCCTCCTCGGCCTCCTCGCCATGCTCCACGATGTCGCCCGACTTGAAGAGGACGTCCTTGAGGACTACCTGCCACTTCGGCTTCCTGCGCGAGAGGAACTCGAGCGCCATCGCGAAGTGCTTGAACTCCTCCTCCTGCGCGTCCTCCATGATCGCCCGCGCCTGCGCATCTCGCTCGAGCGACATGCGCTGCTCGTACCACCCGATCGCCTCTGCCTCCTCCTGCAACGATGCAGCCATGCGGGCAAAGGTCCTCATCTCCTGCGTCAGCTCCCCCGGCGGTTCGTGATACTGCTCTGTTCCCATTCGCTGAATTTACTGCTGGGGAGGGGGTGCCGCGCGGGCCTCGGCGAGCTCGCACGCATCCGCGTAGACGCTGATCGCGTAGTCAAAGTCCATCGTTGCGCCACCCCATTGCGACCAAGGCGTCAGAGGACCGATGTCCGGATTCTTCTCCAGCACCACCGGATCTCGCGGTGGCGGTTTGATCGGATGGCCGTCGCTAGTCTCGAAGATGAAGCCGTCGGGCGCCTTCCGGATCTCAAAGGCGCCGTCATGATGGCGCCGATGATGGAAGCCGCACAACAGTAGGAGGTTGGCGAGATTGGTCTCGCCCCCCAGTGCCCAATGCTCGTGGTGATGGGCCTCGGTGCGAGCCGCCGGTACACCACAACCGGGAAACAGGCAGAAGCGGTCCCGGACATGAAGGGCCAGCCGCAGCCGGTCATTGACCAGACGCTGCTTGCGGCCGACGTCGATCGGCAATCCATCGCGCTCGGTCACGGCCACCACCTCGGCGTCGCACCCGAGCCTTCGCGCCGCGCCCGCCGAAAGCGGAGACCCGCCTTCGACGTAGCAGCGCCCCTCGCTCGACTTGCCGGTGAGCACGCCGACGTCGACGTGAACCACCACCTGCGTCGAAGCGCCCGACGCAACCAGGCTG
>VBGM01000238.1 GCA_005880855.1 Chloroflexota bacterium | reverse complement strand
CACGCCTGACGTCAGAAGTGCGGAACGGGACCCGAGCAAGGGCGCTTCTGACGCCAAACGTGCGGAATCGCTGCGGATCAGCCCGTGCCGAAGAGGCGGTCGCCGAAGTCTCCCAGGCCCGGGACGATGTACGCCTTGTCGTTCAGGCGCTCGTCCAGCGCCGCAGTGTAGATAGTCACCTCCGGGTGGCGCTCCTCCAGGACCTTGACGCCCTCCGGCGCCGCCACGATGCAGATCATCCGCGTGTCGCGGCCACCCGCCTCCTTGATGAGCTCGAGCGCCTGGGCGGCCGAGCCGCCCGTGGCGAGCATCGGATCGAGCAGCAGCGGCACCTTGCCTTTCAGCTTGGGCAGCTTGTTGTAGTAGATCCGCGCCACCGCCGTCTCCTCGTCGCGCTCGAGGCCGATGTAACCCACGCTCACGCGCGGCAAAAGCTCGAGCACGGGCGCCAGCAGGCCGAGGCCCGCGCGGAGGACGGGGATCGCGACGACCTCTTTCTCGACCGACGTCGATGGGGCGTCGGCAAGCGGAGTCCGCACGGTCCCGTGGCGTACGGGCAGGTCGGCGGTGGCTTCGTACAAGAGCATCGTGATCAGCTTGCGGGCGAGAGTGCGGAACTCCTCCGGCGGGGTCGAGGTGTCGCGCAGGCCCGCGAGGCTGTCCGCGACCAGCGGGTGATTACTTACGTGCAGCGGCACGGTCGTGCTCGATCAGGAGCTTCAGCGCGTCGACCGCGACGCGAAGCATGCGATCCATGTACGACGGGTCGAGGTGATGGATCTCGCCCGCGCCCAGCTCGTCCACGCAGAGGTTGATCGTGCCCGCGCGCAGCTTGCGGAGCCTGGCGACCACGAAGAGGGTCGACGTTTCCATGTCGTTGCTGAGCACCCCGGCTCGCGACCACATGTCGAGCTCCTCGTGCAGCTGGTGGGGTCGCGGCATGCGGTCGGGCATGAGGTCGGAGTAGAGGGCGTCGACCGACCTGATGACGCCGACGTGATACGGGGCCGCCGCCGCCTTCGATGCCTCGACCAGCGCGTTGACCATGTCGATCGAGGCGACGGCGGGATATTCAAGCGGCACGTACCCGTTGGGCGTTCCTTCGCTGCGCACTGACCCGATGGCGATAACGAGGTCGCCAATCTTGATCTCGGGTTGGGCGGCTCCGCACGTGCCGACACGCAGGAAGGTGTGGACGCCGAGCTCGTTCAGCTCCTCGACCGCGATCGCCACCGACGGTCCGCCCATGCCCGACGAGATCGCCGAGACCGGGACACCGAGGAGGCTGCCGGTGAACGTTCGGTACTCGCGGTTGAAGGCGACCTCGCGCGCACCATCGAGGTACTTGGCGATCGCCGGGGTGCGGCCGGGGTCACCGGGCACGAGAACGTATTCGCCGACCTCGCCCTTGGCGAGACCGATGTGGTACTTCTTTTCGCCCGTCACCGCCACCGGACCGAAAGTCTAATCGGCACGGGTTACCCCGTCCTTGTCCACCCGGGCGCGCACGTGGGGCGGACGTTTGACCTCGTGCGCGGCAAGCTTCCACGCCTTCTGCAGTCGAGGTATGACAGACCGGGCCAGCTCTTCGGTGCGCGCGTGCACCACCGCCAGCGACTCGCCTTTCTTGACCCGCGCGCCGACCGGCGCCTCGATCACGATGCCGGCCGCGTGGTCGACGATGTCCTCCATTCGTTTCCGGCCGACGCCCAGGTCGAGGCCGGCCAGCCCCACTTCGAGGGCGTCGATCGACTCCACGTAGCCGTCGCCCGTGGCCGGCACCGCCAGCTGCACCGGGGCGGTCGGCAATCCTAGCTCGAGGTTGCCGCCCTGGGCCGCCAGCATCTCGAGAAACTTCTTGCGGCCCGCGCCGGTGCGAAGGGCGTCATCGGGGTCGGCCCCGACCTCGGCCAGCCAGCACATCTCCCTGGCCACGACCAATGAGACCTGCACGAGCTCCTCGTCCCCCTTTCCGGCCAGCGCGTCCAATGCCTCCTGGACCTCCAGCGCATTGCCG
>VBGM01000233.1 GCA_005880855.1 Chloroflexota bacterium | reverse complement strand
CGAGTTTCCGGTCGAGCCGTTGGCGCTCCCCGCTGAGCCGACGCTGCCCGTAGACCCAACCTTCGCGGTCGAGTTTCCGGTCGAGCCGTTGGCGCTCCCCGCCGAGCCGACGCTGCCCGTAGACCCAACCTTCGCGGTCGAGTTTCCGGTCGAGCCGTTGGCGCTGCCCGCCGAACCTACGCTGCCCGTCGACCCGACCTTGGGGGTCGAGTTGCCGGTGCTGCCGTTGGCGCTGCCCGCCGAACCGACGCTGCCCGTGCTTCCGACTTTCTCGTGGGTGGTGGCCTTCGACTTGTCGTCGCCGTTGCCGGTTTTGCCACCCGCTGTGTCGCCGTGGCTGTCGGAGTTGTTCTCGCCGGTCTCCTTGTGCTGGCCGGTCGTGTTGGCCGCCGCAGCGCCCGAGTTGGTCTTGGCGCTGGAGCTGCTCTTCGCGCTCGCAGCGCCTTTGGTACTGGCGCCGTCTTTCCCGCCGTCGCCCTTACCGTCTCCCCCTCCACCGCCGCCTATCTGCTGATCGCTCTTGGCTGGGGCGGTGTCGGAGCGCGTTGCGACCACCGATGTGGTCGTCTTGCCGGACGTCTTGGCGTTTCCGTTGTTGGAATCAGCTGCGAGGGCGGGCGTGGTCCGACAAAGCATGAGAATTGCACCCGCCATGAGTACGAATAACTTGACTGCGGTCCGATGCGTCAACGACGGCCGGCTTGTCGCGAATTCGCTCAACGTGTCCAAAAACGCTCACCTCCACGTGGATATGAGCATTTGCCCTCGCCGCCATCCTGGACACGGACCCCGGCTTGCTAAAAATTGCCGGCTCGAGGATATGTCGCAGAACGCCCCGCTCAGCGTTCCCTAATTGGCAATGCTTAACACGGAAACGCCGAAGGTCTCGCTAGTAACCATGCTCGAGGCCACCAGCGAGGATGTTGTAGGGGACTTCGTGTCGGCATTGCTGGCCCCCAAAGGCTGGGAGGTCGAGGGGATTCGGAAGCGTGCGTCTCGCCTCGAACCGCCGGATCGGTACTGGACGATGTTCGAGATCCAAGCCAAGAATGACACGCGCGCGCGAAGCTTGCGGCTGGTCGCCCGTGGGGCCTTCGGCGCGGATGCCTGGGAGGACCTGCACGCGAGGCTCGAGCGTCATTCCGGCCGGCCCTCCGACCCCATCGACGGCCTTGGCTATCCAATGATCTTGCCGGAGAAGCAGGTGGCGTTCTGGTTCTATCCGTTCGATCCGGCCATGCCCGGACTGCCCGCCGCTGCCGACCCCGAGACCATGACCCGGCTCCTGCTGGGCCACGACGATGATGCAGTTCCTTTACCTGATGGCATCCCGAGCCTGGCCGTGGAAAGGGTTCGCTACCTTCCCGAGGTCGGCGCGATCCTGCGTTATCAGTTCGAGACGTCTGCCGGGCCTCTCTCCATCTACGGCAAGGTCCAGCCCGGCGACCGCGGGCTGCGGACACAAAAGATCGTCGAAGGGTTGTGGAGCTCCAAGGTTCCGAACGCAGACGGCCTTCTCAACCTGCCGCGTCCGCTGGGATTCATCGATCGGTACGGGCTCCTCCTGGAGCAGGCCATCGCCGGCGCCCCCGTGCAGGGGAACCGGCGCAGCAACGAGTTCCAGAACGCCGCCCTCGCCGCCGCGGAGGCCGTGGCGGTCGTTCACGAATCCGGCGTCGAGACGGACATCGAGATCTGGCTGGAAGCCGAGCTGGAGCGCCTCGTTCGCGTGGCACAGCAGTTTGCCTACGTCAACCCCCAGGGCCACTTTCTTCTCAGCGACCTGATCGTCCATCTTCGGAACCGGGCTCGCGTTTCCTTCGCCGAGGAATGGCGCCCCACACACGGGGACCTCAAATACGACCAGTTCGTCCATCACAACGGTCGGTACACGCTGCTCGACTTCGATTACTACGGCCTCGCCGAGACCAGCTACGACCTCGGCAAGTTCTGCGCATATCTCGTGCCGTCCAACCCGCAGGGATGGGAGGACACGGTGGCGGCCGAAGCAGCCCGGTTGAGCTTCTTGCGCCGGTACCTTGAATTGCGTCCGCATGCGACCGTGAACCGATTCCAGATCTACGAGGCCCTCCAACTGGCGCTCCGAGCCATGAGCTTCATGTGGGCGCAGCAGC
>VBGM01000033.1:22402-24051 GCA_005880855.1 Chloroflexota bacterium | reverse complement strand
CCCCGCGATAGGAAAGGTTGCCCACGTGTTACTCACCCGTTCGCCGCTAGGAACTTATCTCTCTTGCGAGAAATAAGCCCTCGCTCGACTTGCATGTGTTATGCGCGCCGCCAGCGTTAACCCTGAGCCAGGATCAAACTCTCCGTCTAAACGGAGGACCCAAGGCCTTCGCCCTGAGTCATAAGACTCTCAGAGTCTTTCCCACTCTTCAGTTGTCAAAGTGCTGGCTCCCCTGACAGCCCCGCCCGCCTTTTTAGGGCGCACGAAGCCTTCCGTCAGGACAACCGGCGAATTGTACCGGTGATCGAGGCCGGTTTGCAACGTGCCGGCGGCCGAGCCTACTCCTCGGCCCTGATCCCGAGCTCATCCAGGTGGCTCAGGAGCTCGGCCGGATCGGCATAAACCCGGTAGGCGCCGGACCTCTCCAGCTCCTCCTTGCCGTAGCCACCGGAAAGCAGGCCGATCCCCAGCGAGCCGGCCCGCCGAGCGGCCAGCAGGTCCCAGACGCTGTCCCCGACCACGAAGCAGTCGGCCGGGGCGTGGCCGAGGTGCGCGGCGGCGGCCAGGAATAGATCCGGGTTGGGCTTGGCATAGGCGACCTGGTCGCGGGTGATGACCGGCGTCCCCTTTGGGATCGCGAGCAAAGCCAGGGCGCCCGCCGCCGTCTTGTCGCTGCCGCTGGTCGCGATCGCCCAGCGGACGTTCATTGCCGTCAACGTCGTCAGCAGCTCCCGCGCCCCCGGCAGGGGCCGGACCTGGTCCATTCGCTGGACGAATCCCTCCGCGTGCGCCTTCTGCAGCCGCTCGGCCTGCGTGTCGTTGAGGCTGTGGCCGAGCTCCCGGACAAGGGCCTTCAGGAACAGCCCGCCGCTCATCCCGATCCGGCGATGAATGCGCCAGACTGACAGATGGAATCCCTCGGTCTCCAGCCAGCGTGCCGTCCAGGTCGAACAGCAGAGCCGGCCGCGACGACGCGCTTTTCTGCATCGTCCTAGAAGGACCGCCGTCCGGCCATCGCGCGGGCCAGGGTCAGCTCGTCGGCATACTCGAGGTCTCCGCCCACCGGCAAGCCATGGGCCGGGCGCGTGACCTTGATACCGATTGGCGCCAGAGAACGCTGCAGATAAACGGCGGTCGCCTCACCCTCGATGTCGGCGTCGGTGGCCACGATCACCTCCTCCACGCCTTCCTCGCGCGCGCGCTCGAGCAGCTGAGGCACGTGGATCTGGTCGGGCCCGATGCCATCGATCGGTGAGATCACGCCGCCGAGCACGAAGTAAAGCCCGTTGAACTCCGCGGTCCGCTCGATCGCCAGCACGTCCAGCGGCGACTCGACGACGCAGATCACCGAAGCATCGCGGCGCGATGACGAGCAGATCGCGCACAGGCTGCCCTCGGCGATGTTGTAGCAGCGCTCGCAATAACCGATTCGCGCCTTGACGTCCGCGATGGCCTGCGCCAGCGACTCGGCTCGCTGCCGGTCCGCGCGCAGCAAGTGAAACGCGAGGCGCTGCGCGGTCTTCGGGCCCACGCCCGGCAGTCGCGACAGCTCCTGCACCAGCCGCTCGAGTGGCTCCGGGAGCTGCGGCAAGCTCTATCCAGGACTAGATCAAGCCGGGCGGCAGGCCGAGACCGCTCGCGACCGCCTG
>VBGM01000033.1:0-22330 GCA_005880855.1 Chloroflexota bacterium | reverse complement strand
TCACCACCGACACAACCTTCTGTGCGCCCGTAGCAATCACGCGCACCGCGCCGCCGCCGGCGCTCGCCTCGACGGTCTCGCTCTCGAGCTCGGCCTGGACCTTGGCCATGCGATCCTGCATCTGCTGGACCTGCTTCAGCATCTTCATCGGATCCTTCACTCCGAGACCTCCTTCACTCGCGTCACGCGCCCATCGAACCGGCGCACCACCTCGCGCACGAAGGGGTCGTCCTCCGGGCTGGCGGGACCCTTTCCGCTCGGTTTGTTGGTTTCCGCCGGCGCCTCGCGCAGCCGGTACTCGATCTTCACCCCATCGCCAAGCCACGCGCGCACGAGCGGGAGCAGCTGCGCCGACTGGTCCTGCGCCTTCTTGTGGTGAAAGCCGTACTTGAACCAAAGGATGAGCAGCGACCCGTCCACCTCGGGCTGAGCGTCGAGGTAAACCGCGCGCACCGTCCGGCTCAATTTATCAAGCACGTCTGTCCATCCCGCGACATTCACCTCCCCGCTTTGTGGGGGGCTTTCACCTCCCCACCTTGTGGGGAGGTCGGCAGTGCCGCAGGCACTGCCGGGTGGGGAGCTGAACTTTGCTCACCCAGACCAACCTCGACCGCGAGCCGGGCAAGGGTCGCCTCGACGAGGAAGCGAGGCTCGGCGTGACGGCGCACCTCGCCGTCGAGGTGAAGCAGGGCGTCGAGCACGGCCGACAGCCGGCGCGCGCCGGCCTGGTCGTGGCGCGACAGCGCGGCCACGAGACGGTCGCGGCAACCCTCCATCAACCCGCGCACGACCTGGCGCAGCTCCGCACCCGCAGCATCGAGCGCCTCCGCTGCCCGGCCCTCGAGCACGTGGTCCAGCAGCTCATCAAGGAGACGCGGATCGGCGATCCCCAGCAGCGAACGCGCACCCTCTAAAGAGATAGGACCGGACGCAAGCGGCACCAACTGGTCGAGCAGGCCGACCGCGTCGCGCATCGATCCCTGCGCGGTCCGTGCAATCAGCTGCATAGCCTCCGCGTCGACCGAAACGTCCTCCGTCTTCGCGATGTGCGTGAGCCGCGCCACGATCTGGTCCTCGCTGTGCCGGCGAAAAACGAACTGCTGGCAGCGGCCGATCACCGTGAGCGGAATCTTCTGCGCGTCCGTCGTGCACAGCACGAAAACGACATGCGCGGGCGGTTCCTCGAGCGTCTTCAACAGTGCATTGAACGCCGGCTCCGTGAGCATGTGCGCCTCGTCGATGATGTAGACCTTGAATGGCCCCACGGCCGGGGCGAGGTTCACCTTCTCTCGAAGGTCGCGAATCTCATCGATTCCTCGGTTGGACGCGGCGTCGATCTCGATGAGGTCGAGGGCCGAGCCCGCTGTCATCTCCACGCACGACTGGCACTTGTTGCACGGCTCAGCGGAATCGCGGGCACGGCCAGAGCAGTTCAGCGCCTTGGCAAGCAGCCGCGCGGCTGAGGTCTTGCCGGTGCCGCGGCTGCCGCTGAACAGGTACGCATGCGATACGCGGCCGCCGATGATCGCGCCCTGCAGCGCTCGCGACGCGGCGTCCTGGCCGACCAGGTCGGCGAACGTCTGCGATCGATACTTCCGGTAGAGGCTCTGGTACTCAGGCATATACAAATAAGTGGCCGCGCACCCCCGCTTCGATCGAGGCGCCCCAGTTCGCACCGCGGTTCACAGCTCCGGCCCGAATGACTGCGGCACCCCCGGGTTCTCTCCTTACCGCTGCTTCCTTCCGGACCTGACGGGGTTCGGAGACCCAGGCTGCGCAGGTCCCGACCTTCAACGCCGTTAGCCGCGGCCAGGCTAAGGACCTGACCTCAGCGCGGGAATTCGGTCCGGCTAAGGCGGATTGCCGGTGCAGGGGACCGCCAGCACCCCACTTAGCGCGACCGCGACTAAGTCTACGGCCCCCACGAACTCAGGGGCTAACGCCGTGAGTTCGCGGGGAACCCTTAGCCCGCCTCAGATGCCGCCACCCGCGGCCGTCCGAAGGCCGCCCAGCCCAGGTGCACGAACGTCGCCAGCGTCGCGATCGGAATCACGACTTCGGCTCCCAAAACGACGTTTGACGCGTCCTGGCCGAAGAACCGAAACAGACAGATCCCCCCGACCAGCACGATGATCAGCGCGGTCGAGATCTGACCACTGACGGTGTGGCGAAGCTCCGGCCGCCGATTCATCGAGATGAGGACCGCGCCCCCGGCCGCGGGCAGCACATAGCGCGCCACGATCACGGCTGCAAGCCACAGAGGAATGACCGCGCTCAACACGAGGCCGACAGCGACAGCTCCCAGCAGCACGCCGTCGACGACCGGGTCCAGCCCTCCCCCAAGATTCGAAGGCTGGTCGAAACGGCGGGCGATCGTGCCGTCGACGAGGTCCGTCAGGCCTGCGATCGCGAGCACGACCGCGAGGAACCCCAGATGGCCCGGCGCCATCGAGTACGCGAGCGCCGGCGCCGCCAGGTAGGCGCGCGCGAGTGACACCTGGTTGGCCAGACCAGGAATGAAGGCGCCGACCAAAGCGACCAGCACGACCCAGCCGGCGAACACAGCCGCTGATCCAGGCGGGTTGGCCGCCAGCGCCCACACCAGGCCCAACACGAGGTAGGCCGCCGAGATAAGCACGGCCAATCGGGTGATGCGCACCCGCTCAGGCTAAAGCTAGCCTTTGGAAGACGTCGGCGACGGGCTCGGTGACGGCGGATGGTACGGCGCGGCGCCCGGTGGCGGGTTGGCCCCACACGCGTAATTCGGCTCGCCGATTCCCTTCAAGAAGATCTCGTTGTACCCGCCCGCCGAGACGGACCCGCCGTCGTAGTCGCACACCATCCGGGTCACCACTCCGGAGGGCTGCGTCCACATCGCGGGCCAGGGGTGGCTCGAGTAGTACGCCTCGACGAAAGGCTTCCACACTGAGATACCGACGTTCTCGCCAAACAGCACGCCAGTCGGGCACTGCCAGCCCGAGGGCGGAAAATTGGTCGCGAGATATGCATAGCCCGACTTGCACTGCGGCCCCGCATCGATGTGCATCAAAGACGCGGCCACCGCCAGGTTCGGCGTGTAGCCGATGAAGATCGAGCCGGTGTATGCCTCGGTCGTCCCCGACTTCCCCGCCACCGGGCGGCGGCCCAGGTCCCCGAGATAAAGCTTCACCGGCCCTCGCAAGAGGTCTGTCATGACGTAACCCAGGTCGGAGCTGATCACCTGCACGCGCGAGGCAGTTGGATCGAACGACTCCAGCACAGTGCCGTCCGCGTCGACCACCTTGAGAACCGGGTGCGGCGTGATGCGATAGCCGCCGTTGTCGAAGGCCGAGTAGGCGGCGAGGTGCTCGGCCATGGAGATGGCGTCGTGACCGAGCGTGGTGGCGACGCCATCGGGATTCTCGATCGTCGCTGTGACCCCGAGCTGGTGCAGGAACGTCGTCACCTGCGCCCCGCCGACCTGCCGGTACGTCCACAGCGCGGGCAGGTTGCGCGACTGGGCCAGCGCAACACGCAGCGAGATGTAGCCTTCGTGCTTCGCGTCCCAGTCGTTGAAGGTGTGGCCGCCGATCACGCCTGTCTGGTCGTTGAGCAGAGTCGCCGGCGTCACCAGCCCGGCCTGCAGCGCGGCGCCGTACGTGTACACCTTGAACGACGAACCCACACCACGCCAACCGAGCGGGTCGACGCCGGTCAGGTTGATCTGACCGCGGATGGCGGCATTGCTGTAGTCGGCGCTGCCCACCATGGCGAGAATCTCACCGTCCGAAGGGTTCATGACCAGCATCGCGCCAGTGTTGACGCCGCGCCGCGCGTACGTCGCAACCCCTGACTTCACCCACTTGTCCGCCAGCGCTTGGGTGGAGAGGTCGAGTGTCGTGTAGATCATCAGACCGCCTTCGTACAGCGCGCGCGTGCCGTACCGCTGCGCGATGTACTGCTCAACGTAATCGACGAAATGCGCCGTGAGCGGGTTGTGCGAGCTCGGCTGCGCTTTGTGCGCGGCGAGCATCTTGTCGATCAGGTCGCTGTTGAGCGCGGCGTTCGCCGCGGCCGAGCTGATGTCGCCCACGGTCACCATGCCATCGAGCACCTGGCGCCATCGCTCCTTTGCCGCGTCGAGCTGGTCAGGCGTGCCGAAGGGGTCGTAGTTTGAGGGCGCCTGCGGCAGGCCCGCGAGAAAGCTGGCCTGTCCCCAGCTCAGGTCGCCGGCATGCACCTGGAAGTACGTCTCGGCCGCCGCCTCGGCACCGTACGCGCCGTTGCCGTAGTTGATGCTGTTGAGGTACAGGTCGAGGATCTGCTCCTTCGAATAGCGGCGCTCCATCTCCTCTGCGAGCACGAGCTCGTGGAACTTTCGGCTGATCGTCCTCGACTGAGCTTCCTGGGTGTCGAGCACGTCGTTCTTCACGACCTGTTGCGTGATCGTCGACCCGCCGAGCGTGGCCGAGTGATGCGTGAGGTCGTAAGCGATCGCGATCACCAGCCGCCGGTAGTCGACCCCCGAGTTGGCGTAGAAGGACCGGTCCTCGGTGTCGATGGTGGCGCGCTGGAGCTTGACGCTGATCTTGTTGAGAGGGACGACCGTCCGGTTCTGGTGATAGAGCGCCTCGATCAGCTTGCCGTTGCGATCCAGGATGCGGCTGGTCTGCGTCAGCTTCGACGTCTGCAGCTGCTCGATCGTGGGTAGGTCGCCCGCGAAGTAGTCGACCATCCCGATCGCGGTCACGGTGCCCACCAGGCCGACGGCGCAGATCGCAATGATCGCCACCAATGCCGTCCGCGCCAGCCACCCCCTGGATACATGCCGGGCCGCACGCCGTGCGCGCGGGCGGGCACGACTCTTCTGCTTGAGCGAACCTGCTGATGCGGCGCGCCGGCCGGCGCGCCGTCGACGGTGTGTGCCCGCCAGGGGTCGGACCTCCAGGACGTTTGGTGTGACGAGAGCTGCGACGCTTGGCCCGAGTCTAGCAGGGGCCCCCGGAGACCTAGCGGAGCAGTGCCTCCGAGGCCTGGTCCGCCAGGCTGACGATCGGGTTGGCGAACACGCCGTAGCCGGCGATCACCACACACAGCGCGATGGCGCCATACGTCGACAGGCGCGTCAGGACAGGTAGCCGCGCGCCTGCCGCCCGGCGGCTGTCATCCGGCGGATTCTGCAAATAGATCGCGCGCAGCGTGCCGACGGCGGCGGCCAGGCTCATGAGGGCGCCGAGCCCACCTAGAGCGAGCAACCACATTTGGCCGCCCTGCGCCAGCGACGCGGCCACGGCGAACTCGCCGAAGAATCCCGCCAGCGGCGGCGCGCCCGCAAGAGATAGAAAGACGAGCGCGATGGCTGCCGCCCGCGCCGGCCTCAGCAGGCCCATACCCGCCAGCGCGAATTCGCCGATGTCCGCGCCGCCCATCACCGCCGGGCCGGCCGTGGCCGCGATGGCAAAGGCGCCCAGCAGGAAGACCGAAGCCCCGAGCCCGGAGCGATAGTGCGTGGCCAGACCCGCAGCGACCCAACCCACCTGCCCGGCGGCCAGATAGGCGAGTCGGGCCCGGGGTGACCTCGTCGCCAGCGCGGCTGCGCCTCCGCCCACCATGGCGACCGCTGCGGCCACCAGCAGATAAGGAGAGAACGCCGCCGGCACCAGCGTCAGGAGCGCTGCGACCTTGACCGCCACCGTCAGCGCCGCGGCGGCGACCAGCCCGATGACGATGCCCGCCCCTAGCGGCGACGCCCCCAACCCGACCGGCATCCGCACGAACTGCAGGGGTGGCAGGCCGGCTCGCACCGCCAGGCCGCCGAGCAGCAGCAGCACCGGAATGCCAAAGGGCAAGGTGGCGTCGGTGGTGGCGGCCGCATGGCGCACGGCCTGCAGGTCGGCCGTCCCGGTGGTCGCGTAGATGAACGCAAGGCCGATGAGCAGGAGCGCGCTCGCGACTCCGCCCGCCACGAGCAGGCGAAGGCCAAGGTCCGACCGGCGCAGCGAAACCAGGACCACGCCGGCAGCAGCGGCCACCTCGAGCCCCGCCCACAATCCCACGAAATCGCCTGCCGAAGCGATCACCATCACGCCGAACGCTGCCAGCAGGATCATCGCCATGCCGACCGCCGGCGCGTTTTCATCCGTCCAGTCGGTGACCGCGATCGCAAGCGCGGCCGCGAGCAGCACAGCGGCTTTGGCGAAGAGCGCAAACCGATCCTGCACGAGCGCCCCGCCGAAGAACGTCGCCAGCGTGGCGCCCACCCAGAGCTCGACGACCAGTGCGATCACCGCGACCCCGGCGGCCGCGCCCGGGAACCACCACCGCGATCGACCTCGCGTGCGACCGGCGGCCAGCAGGACCAGCGCGCCGGCGACGACCAGGGCTTCGGGGACGAGGACGAAATTTCTCATTGCGCTGCCGTCGGCGCCGGTTGGACGTACGGCGACGCTATGTCCGTTATGCCGGCCGACATGACATTGATCAGGCCGGGATCGAAGATCGGCAGGTCGGTGCCCGGCAGCTTGGGTCCGCTTGGGAACAATCCCACCCACAGCAGGCCCCCCACCAGCAGCCCGAGATACCACGTCTCGCCCAGCGACGCATCCGATACGGCGGGAGCGTCGGGGTTCGGCTGCCCGAACAGGACACGGTGGACAAGCACCGCCAGCGCGATGGCGGTGAGGACCAGTCCGGCGGCGACGGCGAACGCGCCGATCGGCTGCGTCTTGAACGACCCGAACAGGATCATGGTCTCCGCCGGGAACGACGCCAGCAGCGGCACGCCGAGCAGCCCCAGCGCACCGAGTACCAGTAGCCACGTGAGGATGGGCATGCGAGGAGCCAGGCCACTGAGCACCGACAGGCTCCGGCTCTGCGCGCGATCGGTGAGCACCCACGCTGCGGCCACGATGAGCGCCGCGGCGAGCCCACCGGTGAACATCGACAGCACGCTGCCGGCGATGGCCAGCGGCGTCAGAGCGGCCAGACCAAAGACCGTGATGGCTCCGGGCACCATCGCGAGGTGGGCCGCGGCCCAGCGCAGGTCGACCGAGCGGAGCGCGACGACGGCCGCATACACGATCGTCACCGCGGCGAGCGCCGCAAGCAATGGAGAAAGGAGTCGCGACGCATCCGCGTCGGCGGCCACCAGCCCTCGCAGGAGCAGATATCCGCCCAGGCGCGATGCGGTTCCCGCGATCACCACCGAGACACCCAGCGGCGCCTCCGAGTACACGTCGCGCACCCAGCCGTGAAACGGGAACAGTGGCAGACGGGTCGCTGCGGCGACTATCAACGCCAGCCCCGCTCCGAGCTGTACACGCGGCGTGAGCGCAGATTTGAACAGCACGTCCATGTCGAAGCTGGTCCCGCCGCTCGCCGCATACACGGTCATGGTCGCGACGAGAAGCGCCGCGGTACCTAGGCCCCAGTAGCCGACCAGCCTCCAGGCCGCAGCTTCACGTCGAGGTCCCCCCCATCCGAGGATCAGCAGCGCGACAGGGATCGTCGCGGCTCCCCAGAAAAGGAGCAGCACGAACATGTCGTGCGCTGCGATCGCGCCGTTGACCGTGGCCTGTGCGAGGAGCAGCAGGGTGAAGTAGGACCGCACCCGCTCGCGAACGCCCCACGACGCGAGCACCGAGATCATGCCGATGAGACAGGACAGCATCATCATCGTCATGCCCGGGCCATCGACCCCGAGGTGGTAGGTCACGCCGAAGGCAGGAAGCCACGGCAGCTTCTCCTCGTACTGCAGAGTCGGGAGGAAGGTCTCGAACAGGTGGTACGCGATGAAAAGGACGAAGAAGATGCCGAGGTTGGTGAAGAACGCGATCTGCTTCATCAGCGTGTCGTAACGCCCGCGTGGGTTGGGGAATGTGTTTATGACGATGGCGACGACGACCGGCACCCATATCGTCAGGCTGAGGATGAGCGGTGACGTGAAGATGCCGGCGCCGGGGACGCCCGCGGGCGTAGGCGTCGCGGCCGCGATCGCGGCGAGCATCATCTGAACAACCCTGGCGTGGCAAGACCGACTGCGAGCGCGAGCACGACCGCGATCACAACCAGCAGGGGAACCGCGGGCGCACGCGCAGCCGCGAGCGCAAGGCGGCCCGACGCTGCGGTGGCCTGAGCCAGCCCACCGTCTCCCTTCGGGATCAATTCGTACACGCGCTCGGTGATCGCCGCGATCGGCTCCCACAGGAAGCGCGACCCCGCGGCCGCCGCCCGTCCCAGCAGTTTGCGCAGGACTTCACCCAGCGCCGCCGACGCGCGCAGCGAGCCGTCCTTGTCCGAGCCGTATGCGAACGCGGTGAGCAGGAGTCCGATGCCGACCACCCCTACCCATATGCCGACGGCGGCGGCTGTCGCGGCTTTGTGCGGCTGGTTGTCGAGAAAGCCGAGCCAGCTCGGAAACAGCATCGCCACCGCGAGCACGACGCCGGCGAGGACGAGCCAGTACGGCCAGCCCACGGATGTGCGCGGCACTTCCCGCACGCGATCCGGCTCGAACGCCCTGCGCCGTCGCAGCGGGCCGATCGCCACGGCGATGGCGACGCGTATGGCCGCGATCGACACCAACAGCACAGCCTCCCCGATGGCGAGCGCGAAACGTGTTCGCGATCCGGCCGTCAATGGCACGGCCAGCGCGGCGCTGAGGGCGATCACCACGCTCGCCAGGAGGAGCGCAGTCGTGGTCGCTCGCATGCGCCGCCACCCGTCGCCCATCTCCGCAAGATCGCTGGTGCGCATCGCGGCGACGATGGAGGATGTCGCCAACGCGGCCCCTGCGCGTGCGGGAGCCGCCGCCAGCACGCCCAGGACTCCGAACACGGCAAGGGTGGTCGCCGATGCCTGATACGAGTAGATGACCAGGGCCACGCCGATGGCTGCGACTCCCGACCCGGCCAGGACCATCGCCCGGCGTGGCTCGTTGCCGACCATGGCCAGCAGCGGTGCGGCCACCGCGGCGATGGCGCTTGCATACACGAGGCTGCGCAACGTCTGTGTGGGCGCCGCCGCGATGATCGGCATGATCCGGTACAGGACCACGATGGCGACGACCGACCACACAGACTGCACCATCGCGCTCGCCGCGGGCGGCGCAGTGGGCGCGGTGCGTGTCAGCCATATGTGAAGCGGCCAAAGGCCGAGCCGACCGGCCACCCCCACAAATAGAAGGATGGCCGCCAACGTCCATGTCTTGGCGCCAACGCCGGCCGTGCGGTGGAGGATCGGCACCACGCTGTTGATGCTCTGCAGCCCGTAATGCGAGTAGATGACAGCGATGCCGCAGAGCAGGCTCAGGTCGGAGACGAAGGGCAGCGCGAGCGCGATTCGCCCGCTGCGCGAAGCCTCGATCGAGCCCCAGCGCTGGGCGAGCATCAGGTACGTTGCGGCGCCGGCCAGTCCCCAGAAGGCGAAGAGCTCCGCGAGGTCGTAGCTCACCAGCGTGGCGACGGACCCGAACAGGAGAGTGCTCACGAGCGCGTAAAACCTCGGTCCGCCCGGCTCTGCACGTCCCATCACGCGATGCCACGCCAGGGCGCCGATGACGCAGAGCTCGACCACGAGCAGGGCGACCGAGGTGAGGCGGTCGACGCGAATGATGATGTCGATCCCGAAGCCCTGGAAGTTGCTGGCGCCGGTGAACGCCACGGGGATGTTCAGGTAGGGATAGCTGACCTGGAATGGCGTCGTCCTTCGCGTCAGGCCCCAGGCGATCAGCAGCGTGAGCGCGAACGTGGTCACCGCGCCGAACATGGCCATGTTGGCGGCGGAACGTCGAGTCCGCACGCTGGTCGCGGCGAGCACGAACGCGAGCAGCGGCACCAGCACCATGAGCGGAACCGCCCATCCGAGTGTCGTGGAGGGGTCGAATCGGAAACCGCCAGCCGCCGCCGGGCGCGCGCCCGAGGCCGCGCCCGACGCCGCAGCGGCGATGGCGTAAAGCAGGCTCAGCGAGGACTCTCCCGGCCGGCCAGCCCGACGCCGAGCGCGACCGCCGACAGCGCCGCGACCGCGAGCAGCACGGCCATCTCCTGGCCGAGCAACGGAGCGCCGGATGCCGCGCCGAAACGCGCCACGCCGACGAACGCGGTCCCCGCCCCGGCGAACATCACGGGGAGCCCGCACAGCGCCGCGGTCAGCTCACGCTTCCACGCGGCGATGAACGCGCCGATCGCGGTCAACGCCGCGGAGACGAACAGCACCGAGACCAGCGTGACCGTCACCGCCGGGTCTCTCTTTCGTCCCGCGGCCGCTCGCGTCGCCAAGCCAGCGCCGCGCCGACCAGCGCCACCAGCACGAGCCCGCCGATGGCATCGGTGGCGACGCCGTCATGCGCGAACAGAAGACGCCCGACGGAAACGGCGCCAAACGGGCCGCCGTAGAAGATCGCGTGCGCGAGCTGGCCGCGAAACGCCGCATAGGCCAGCCCGATGAACAGGAGAGCGGCGCCGACGGCGCCGAGCTGCCGCCAGACGGCACCGGCGGCCTGCTCCACGCTCCGGTAGTCGGGTTTCGCCACCAGCGCACCAGCCGCCACAAAGCAAATCAGGACGACCACCGCCGCGAAGCCGGCCGATAAGGACGCGTAAATTCCCGCTACCCCCAGGCCGGTCAGCGCGAGGGCCAGGCCGCGACGCCAGTGGCCGCCCAGGAATGCGGTAAGGATGCCGCCGGCGCCAGCCAGTGCGGCGGACACGTAGAAGCCGATCGCGTGAAGGGAGTCCATTCGCGCCGGCTAGTCGAACGAGGCGCCGGTGACAGCGCGCCACGCATACAGGAGCCCGATACCGGAGATTCCGACCAGGGCGGCGGCCGCCACGACGCCGGCCGCGCTCGCCGGACCCGCCGTCAGCGCATAGCCGTAGGCAACGAAGATCGCGAGCAGGGCCACCGTAAGCCCGATCGCGGCCAATCGCGGCGCCTCGATCCTTCGCAACCGCCTCGAAAAAGGTGCCACCGGGGCAGTATCGCAGAGCCGGCAACTGCGCCTTTCCGCACGTTTGGCGTCAGACGAGCCGTATCTCGCCCGGAATTCCGCACTTGTGGCGCCAAACGGGCGTTACCGGCTAGGCCAACGACTCCACCCACTGCCGGTGCAGCGACCCGTAGTGTCCGCCCCGCTCACGCAGGTCGGCCGGCGCCCCATCCTCCACCACGCGCCCCCCGTCGATCACGAGCACCCGATCAGCGATCTCGACCGTCGACAGGCGGTGCGCGATGATCACCGCCGTCCGGTCGCGCAGGAGCGTGCGGAGCGCGCGCTGCACCAGGCGCTCCGAAGGCAGGTCCAACGACGATGTCGCCTCGTCGAGGATGAGGACCTGCGGATCGGCCAGGAATGCGCGCGCGAACGCGACCAATTGCCGTTGGCCCGACGACAGCCGCACTCCGCGCCGGCGCACGTCTGTCTCGTACCCGTTCGGCAGCGCGCTGATGAAGTCGTGGGCGCCGATGGCGCGCGCGGCCTCCTCCATCTCCGCGGCGGTTGCCTCCGGCCGCCCGAACCGAAGGTTTTCGCCGACGTTGCCTGAAAACAGAAAGCTTCGACGCCATCGAGCGTGACCCGCCCGACGGTCGGGTCGTAGAACCTTGCCATCAAACGGGCGATCGTGGTCTTACCCGCGCCGGTCTCGCCGACGAGAGCGACGATCTGCCCGGCCGGGATCTGGATGTCGACGTCATGCAGGACGGCTTTGTCGCGGTAAGCAAACGTGACCCCTTCGAAAGCCACGGCGCCTTTGACCGCATTCATGCGCACCGGGCTCGCCGGCTCGGGCACGGTCGGCGTTTCCTCGATCACACCCGCAAGCTTTTCCAGGGCTGCCCCCGCGGTCTGGAACACGTTGTAGAACTGCGACAGGTCCTGCATCGGCTCGAAGAACTGCCTCAGGTACAGCACGAACGCGGTGAGCACACCCAGCGTCAGCTGACCCTGCACCACGAGATACCCGCCGAACAGGAGCACTGACGCGGTGGTGAGGCGGCCGAGCAGCGTGATGCCAGGACCGAACGTCGACGCCAGGCGGTTCGACCAGATGTTGGCATCGCGGTAGCGGCCGTTGACGTCCTCGAAGATGAGCTGGTTGCGCGGCTCGCGGCGAAACGCGTGCACCGCTCGAATTCCGCCGAGCGACTCGACGTAATGGACGATCACGAGCACGATCGCCTTCCGCACCGCGCGGTACGACCGGGCTGAGTTGCTGCGGAACCAGTAGGTCAGACCGAGCACGAGCGGCATCGCGACCAGCGTCACCATGCCTAGCCGCGTGTCGAGGTGGATGAGGATGACGCTGATCGCGACCACGGAGATGAGCGACGTGATCACGGACGTGAGGCCGGTTGCGAGCAGCTCGTTGAGCGCGTCGATGTCCGAGGTCAGGCGGGAGATGATGCGGCCCGACGTGTAGCGCTCATAAAAGGAAAGCGACAGCTCCTGCACGTGCCCGAAAAGCAAACGGCGCAGGTCGAACAGGATGTCGGCGCCGATGCGGCCCGACAGGAGCAGGAAGAAGTAGTTCGCGGCCGCGTTGATGACGAGGGCCAGCAGCAGGGCAGCCACGATGATCGTGAGCGTGCCCAGGTTGCCGGTGTGGCCGGGCCGGATGCCCCGGTCGATGCCGAGCCCGACCAGGTATGGAAGGGCGAGATACGCGGCAGAGCGGATCAGGATCAGGACTGCGGAGATCGCCAGCTCTTTGCGATAAGGACGGGCGAGGCCCGCCAGCAACCGCCGGCTGCGCCTCCGCAGCAGACCGGCCACGCTCGGAGAGAAATCGTCGACCTCTTCCGAGGCGACTCCGCGCCAGCGATCCGCGGGAGCTATGACGCTCAAGCGGTCTGCATCCTCGACGCCTCGTACTCCTGCGACAGCAGGGCGCGATAGAGGTCGTTCGACTTCAACAGGTCGGTGTGGGCGCCGACGGCGACGACGGTGCCACCGTCGATCAGGGCCACGCGATCCGCGAGGGCCAGGGTCGATGGCCGGTGCACGACGAGAAGCCCGGTAACACCCTCGAGCACGCGCGCCAGCGCCTCCTCGATGACCGCCTCCGTGTGCACGTCCACCGATGAAAGGGGATCGTCCAGCACCAGAACCGGCGGGCTGCCGAGCACGGCGCGGGCGAGGGCAAGACGCTGCCGCTGGCCGCCGGACAGCGTGTATCCCTGCTCGCCGACCCGCGTCTCCAACCCCCACGGCAGGTCCCAGACGAAGCCGGCCTGGGCCACGTCGATGGCCCGCTTCAGCTCTTCGTCGGAGACGATCGGCCGGCCCATGACCAGGTTCTCGTGGACCGAAGCCGAGAACAGGATGGGGTCCTCGAACGCGACACCGATGTGCGTGCGAAGCGAACGCAGCTGGAGGTCCCGTACGTCGATCCCGTCGACCAGGACCTGGCCCTCGGCCACGTCATAGAGGCGCGGCACCAGGTAAGCGAGGGTGGTCTTTCCACTCCCGGTTCGCCCGACGATGCCGACCGTCTCCCCCGGCTCGATCGTCAGGTTGAGGTCGCGCAGGATCCATTCGTCCGACTTCGGATACTTGAAGCCCACGCCGCGAAACTCGATGCGCCCGCTGCAGCGCTCGAGCGCGGTCGCGGCGGGGCGGTCGGCGATCTCGGGGCGAGAGTCGAGTACCTCGTTGAGCCGTTCAGAAGCAGTCTGGCACTCCTCGCTCATCGAGAGCACCCATCCGATGGCGTCCATCGGCCACGTGAGCATGAAGACGTAGCTCATGAAAGCGACGAGGCCGCCGATGGTGAGGTGCCCCTGGATCACGTTGAATCCGCCGAGCAGCAGCACCGCCACCAGGGAGAGGTTGGGTAGGAAGTTGAGCCGGGTCCACAGCTGCGCGCGGGTCTTGATCCCCTCCAGGCTGGTGCCGCGCAAGAGCCTGCCCTGACTCTCGAAGCGCTTCTGCATGAGCGGCATGCGGCCGAAGGCCTTGATGATGCGAACCCCGGTCGCCATCTCCTCGATGATCGTCGTGAGGTCGCCCTGCTGGTCCTGCAGCCGCCTGGCAATGAGCTTGTACCTGTGATGGAACTTGCGGCTGAAGTACGCGATCGGCAGCATGCACGCGACGACTACGAGGGCGAGCACCCAGTCGAGGCCGACCATGAGCACGAACACGACCACGAACGTCACGAAGGTCTGCAGGAACCAGATCAGGCCGAAGCTGACGAAGCGACGCACGGTGGCGATGTCGGATATCGCGCGCGACAGGAGCTGACCGGACTGCCAGTTGTCGTGAAAGGACACCTGCAGGTTTTGGAGGTGGGCATAGAAGTCGTTCCGCAGGTCGGTTTCCATGCGCAGCGAGGCAATGCCCGAGTAGTTCCGGCGCAGGTAGATGAAGACGAACTCGAGCAACCCGACGAGCACGAGCAGGCCGGCCATCGGCACGAGCTGGCCGAGCTGGTGGTGAGTGATGGGCCCGTCGATGATGTACTGGATCACCTTCGGGATCGACGCCGCGGCGGCGAGGCTGCCGAGCTGGGCCACGCCGAAGACGACGACCAGGCCGAGATACGGCCGCATGTACGGGAGGTAGCGCTTCAGCGCCAGGAGACCCAAGTCGACCTACTTTACGGAGAAAGTTATCCGGCCAGGTCGCGGATCGAGACTATGCCGATGACGTCGCCGTTCTCGACCACCGGCAGATGGCGGAACCCTTTGTCGAGCATGGTCTTGAGGGCAGCCTCGACCTCGACGTCAGGCCCAACGGTCATCGGCTCGCTGGTCATCCACGACGAAACCGCGTGCGAGGGCGCGTCATGGGAGTGTGAGATGGCTCGGACGGTGTCGCGCTCGGTGAAGATGCCGTCGAGCTTGGTGCCTTCCATCACGAGCATCGAGCCCACCCGGTGCTGGGCCATGAGCGCAACCGCTTCGCCGACGGTCGTCGAAGGGCTGACGGTGAAGAGGGTCTCGTTCATGACCTCCCGCACGGTGGCCATGTGCCAAGTCTAAGCCTCGAATCAGTGGGAAACGAGCTCAACCGAAGACGGGTAAAGAGGCATTGGATAAGCCGCCAGGATGGCGGTCGCGGCGAGGACGAGAAGCACGAGCACGCCGTCGACCCGCGCGTAGCGCCGGCCGCGTCGCCATCCAAGTACGGATATCGCGACCATAGCCAGAACCCCGGCAGACTTTGCCATGAGGACGACGCCGTATGCGGACGTCCACAAGCCGCTGAAGTCGGCTACCACCGAAGCGGCCCGCAGGACTCCCGTCAGAGCAGTGATCGCGAACGCCAGGAAGGCGACGCGGCCGAACCGTTCGAGCATGGCCCGCCCCTCGCCCACTCCCCACCCCTCCGGCGGCCGCAAGGTGGCCAGCACCAGGATGCCGCCTCCCCACATCCCAGCCGAGAGAACGTGCACGGCATCGGTGAAAATCACGCCCCCCGCCGGTTGCATTGCCGACGCGTGGCCGGCGAACGGCAGGGCCAACACGGCGAGGAGGGCCGGCGGAACCACCCAGCGGTGCACGTACATGCAAAGGCCGAGCGCGACGCCTTCTGCGGCAACGCGGACGAGGATTGCCGGATTGGGATGCCCGGCGCGCAACCAGTCCGCCGCGAGCAGCAACAGGCCACCGATGAAGGCGGCTGCCAGCGCCGGCTGCATGGACGGTCGCGCCCACCTGAGTAGCGGCTCCATACCCGCAAGGCGCCGGACCACGACCACGCCGATGAACCCGAGCAGCCCGGCATATTCGAGCCAGCGCAGAACCGCGATGGCGAGGTCGGCGGGCGGCGGCACCCGGCGCCGTTCTACCTGGAGGGTTTGGTAGAGGCGATCGTTCCGCCGCCCAGCACCCTGGTGCCTGAGTACAGGACCGCGGCCTGGCCGGGGGCGGCGCCGAGAAACGGCTCGTGTAGATGAAGGCGTCCGGCAGTGTACGTGGCGTCGATTGGCGCCGCGTGATAGCGCAAGCGGGCCTGGCAGCGCACCTGCTCAGGAGCCGAGCCGTCGATGAAGCTCACGTTGCGCAGTTCGACCTCACGCACCGCGAGCTCGTCTTTGCGTCCGACCACCAGCCGGTTGGACGGGGCATCGACCTTGATCACGTACCACGGCCCCGCCTCGCGCAGGTCGCCAAACCCGTTTCGCTGCCCAACTGTGTACAGCGCGGTGCCCTGATGGCTGCCAAGCTCACGGCCGGCGGAGTCGACCACAGCGCCTACGCGCACCGGAAGCCGCCTCGATAGATACTTCGCCGTCTCGCCGCGGGGCACGAAGCAGATCTCCTGGCTCTCGGCCTTGTCGGCCACCGGCAGGCCGAACTCGCGCGCGTGCTCGCGCACCTCGCCCTTGGTCATGCCGCCGAGCGGAAACACGATTTGCCGCAGCCGCTCGCGATCGAGGTGGTACAGCATGTACGACTGGTCCTTCGCCGGATCGACCGCCGCATGGAGCTCCGGCCCATCGAGCCCATCGAGCCCATCGAGGATGCGCGCGTAATGACCGGTGGCGAGCTTCTCGAAGCCGAGCTCGACGACGCGCGAGAGCATGAGGTCGAAGCGCACGAAGGCGTTGCAGCGAACGCACGGGTTCGGAGTCCGGCCCTCGAGGTAGTCGCGGTGAAATGGCTCGATGACGCGCTCGCCGAACTCGGCCTCAAGGTTCCAGCAGTAATAAGGAATGTCGAGGAGGCTCGCGACGCGGCGCGCGTCCTCGACCGCGTCGAGAGAGCAGCACCCGCCGTGGCGCGCCGACTCCTCGCCGGCGCCGCGAGGCCACTGCTGCAGGGTGATGCCCACGACCTCGTGACCCTGCGCCTGCAGCAACGCGGCGGCGACCGAGGAGTCGACGCCTCCTGACATTGCCACCGCAATCCTCATACTCGCGCTCCGACGATGTGCTCGGCCACGACCTGTGCGTCCTCGCCGACTCCGTAGAGGATCGCCGACTTGAGTTTGCGCAGGAAGTGCACTCCTACAAAGTAAAGGCCTGGCACGTTCGTGCGCCCGTCCACCTGGATCGGAAAGCCCATGCCGTCGAAGACCGGGAATCTTACCCAGCCGTACTCGGGTCGGTAGCCGCTCGTCCAGATGACCGAACCAATGCCGTCACGCGCGACGTCTAGCGATGCCCGCGTCTTGATCCTCATCGGTGGTGGAATCTCGTACTCCGGCCGTCGCATCCCGGTCTTCGCGCACAGGGCGTCGATAAATCCCCTTATCTCGGCCCAACGCGCGTCGCCGAAATCGACGCTCGTGGCGAGGTCGTCGGCGAAATGAATCGCCGAGCCGTCGGCGCCCGCGAAGCGCCCAAGCAGCTCGACGCCCAGCTCGTGCAGCGTGCGGAAATGCAGATCGTGGCCGCCGCCGTGTCCGCTCGCCTGCGGATTCCCGATCAGGCGAGCCCCGGGGGAAGGCAGCTTGTCGGACGTGCGATCCATGAAGCCCGACTCGATCAACCACCAGACGAGGTCGTGGCCGTCGAGCCGGCGTGGGATCCACGGGCATCGCCCGCAGGCGAGGAATACCTTGCGGCCGGCCTCGTGCAGCTCCTCCGCGAGCTGGCATCCGGTCTGGCCGCTGCCGACGATGAGGACGTTCCCGGGCGGCAGCTTGGCGGGACTTCCGTAGTCCTCCGCGAGGACCTGGTGCAACGTCGGCGGCAGGCTCTCGGCGCCGGCCGGCCGGTGCGCCTTGTGATAAGAGCCTGAGGCCACCACGACGGTGCGGGCGCGCATCTGCCTGCCGTCCAGGCTGAGCAAGAACCGGCCGTTCGAGTCCGCCTCGACGTATCCGACATGGCTCTTCTCTTTCAGTGGCGGGTCGAACGAAGCGACCCACGACTCGAAAAAGGCGACCAGCTCCGCGCGGGACATGAAGCCGTCCGGGTCGTGGCCCGAGTAAGTGGCTCCTGGCAGCCTCACTGACATGTTGGGAGTGACCAGACAGAAGGAATCCCGTCGCCGCGACCGCCAGGTCTCGGCAACGCGGCCGGCCTCGAGGACGACGTGGTCGACGCCGGTCTGTGATAGTTACCAGCTGGTGGCGAGGCCGGCCTGCCCGCCACCGACGATCGCAACATCAACGCTATCCGTCATGCGTCGGCCATCTTAATCGGCAGCTAAGCTGCGCCCGTGGCAAAGCTCAGCGACGTCCAGGCCGGGCGCATCGGCGAATACCTCTGCTCTGTCTACGCGATGCTGACGACTGGCGGCGCGTTGGTCCCGTTCCCGGTGGCAGCGGACGATGATCACCGCGACCTGGTCATCGCCGTGAAAGGCAAGAGCGCATTCGCATCGCTCCAGGCCAAAGCGTGTTTCCAGCTCGGGGCATCGGGCTTCGTGCAGTCGAATGCCACCTACACGGCGAGCTCGATCCCGGACCAGCCGTCATGGATCTATGTCGTGGTGCTGGTGCTGGACCTCGCGCCGGTCGTCTGGTGGCTGGTGCCGGCTCCCGATTTCAACCGCCTCACCTCACATGCGCCGGCGCGTGGCGGCCGCAGGGTCGAGCTTCATTTCCGGGCCCACCCGAGCCGGACGGACGCATTCACGCCCTTTCGGACGGAAACGAAGAATGTCGGCCCTCGACTGGTCGAGATGATCGACAGCCTGCCCCGAGGAACCAAACCGCTCCCCGGAGCGCGGCTGCTGATCCGCCGAGCCTGATCAGCCCGGACCCGCGATTGACAGGGATTTGCGGATTAGTTGAGCTAGAGCGTCAACTGTCAAGCCAGAGCTGAGACGGAGAATCCACGAGGCCCGCTCATTCTGTGTCGCACTCAACTCGTAGCCATTAATCGCAACAAACGTGAGAAGTGCAGCAAGTGCGGTCCGTTTGTTCCCCTCAATAAACGGCTGTGTCTCGGCAATCCCGTCGGCAAGTGCAGCGGCCTGCAACGCGATGTCAGCGTTCTCGTAATGAGCATGCGTTCTAGGCCGCATCAATGCACCTTGGAGACCTGGCTCGTTGCGAAGCTGATCGCGCGCGTCCTCGAAGCTGCAATCGAAAACCTCTGCGTAAAGATCCAGAACGTCGTCGATTTCTAGGTAGACAACGTCCCCGGTGCCCGACGCCTTCAGCGCTTAGCTCTGTCGGTCGTGGTCGGCGAGGATCTGGAGCGCGGCGCGATTGTCAGAGACGACCTGGCGACCGTACTCCCGCACGATTTGGCGCAACCGATCCACAGGCAGGAGTCTGACCTCGCCGTTTGGCAGCTTTTGGATCACCACCTGTGCTCCAACCGCAAACCCGGCAGCGTCGAGTTCCCGCGGAAGAGAAACCACGTTGCTGTTGCCAACCCGGCGCACGCGATTTAGCTTCATGCGCGTAGTATATACACGTATATCCGGCCGGTCAACGTCCTCGGTTAGCTAGCCGACCAGGTCGCCCTCGGCCGGTTCGACCCTCACGCCGCGGGACTCGAGATATTCGACTCCCTTGTCGAGCTCGTCCGGCTCGCCGGTGACCTCCAGGAGCACCCAGCCCGCGTCGCCGGTGACGTCGGCGCGCCTGATGTTGGTCACGATCTCGAATTTCCGGCCGAGCTGGTAGATGACCGGCTCTTTGACCAGGTCGGTTCCGAAGATCAGCTTGAGACGCCGCCTCGCCATGAGGCGAAGTCTATTAGGCGTCAGCCTCCCGCGACGGCCGGCACGATCGAGATCTCGTCCTTCTCGGAGACCTTGGCGTGCAACCCGGCCCCCAGCCGCACGTCCTCGTCGTTGAGGTAAACGTTGACGAACTGGCGGAGCTGGCCCTTGTCGTCGAGAAGGCGGTCCTTGAAGCCGGGGTAACGGCGGTCGAGGGCGTCGATCGCCGAGCCGAGATCGGCCGCCTCGACTTTCACAGTTATCTCGCCGTCAGACAGGCGCCGGAGGGGTCCTGGAATACGGAATTGGGGCATGACTAGATATTCACCTTCTCGCGAAACGATTTCAGGGTCGGATCTATTTCCACCCGGCGGGCGTGGCCGTCGACGGAAGCCAGCACGTCGGCCGTCTTGAGGCCATGGCCGGTGACGTAGGCGACCACCACCTCGTCACCCTTCCAGCGGCCGGCGCGGGCGAGCTTGGCGAGGACCCCGATGGTCACCCCGCCGGCGGTCTCGGTGAAGATGCCCTCGGTGCGAGCGAGCAGCCTCATGGCGGCCACGATCTCCTCTTCGGTCACCGCCTCGACGACGCCGCCGGTCTCGATGGCAACACGGTTGACATAGATGCCGTCGGACGGGTTGCCGATCGCGATCGAGCGGGCGATGGTGTTGGGCTTGACTGGCATCACGCGCTCCGGATCGTCGGATTTGAACGCGTTGTATACGGGCGCGCAGCCGAGCGCCTGCGCGCCGGTCATCGCCGGGACGCGGTCATCGCGTACGAGCCCGTACTCCATCAACTCGCGAATCGCCTGGCGGTGCCGCACGAACTGGCAGCCGCTGGCGATGGGGATGATGATCTCGTCCGGCAGCCTCCAACCCAGCTGCTCGACCGCTTCGAACGTCAACGTCTTGGAGCCCTCGGCGTAGAAGGGACGGATGTTGATGTTGCAGAAAGCCCACGGCGTCGACTCGAGCAGCTGGCTGCAGAGGCGATTGACCTCGTCGTAGTTGCCCCGCACCGCAACGACGTTGGGGTCGAAGACGCTGATGCTCACGACCTTGGCCGGCTCGAGATCCACGGGGATGAACACGAAACACTCGAGCCCCGCGCGAGCCGCGTATGCGGCCACGGCGTTGGCGAGGTTGCCGGTGGAAGCGCAGGCGATGGTCTCAAACCCGTTGGCCCGCGCCCAGCTGATCGCCACCGACACGACGCGATCTTTGAAAGAGTTGGTCGGATTCATGCTGTCGTTCTTCAGATACAGGTTCCGCAGACCCAGCTCGGCCCCAAGTCGATCGGCTTTGACGAGCGGCGTGAACCCTTCGCCGAGGCTGACGACCGGCGTCTCGTCCTCGATCGGAAGAAGATCGCGATACCGCCACATCGAAGCGGGACCCTGCTCGATGCGCTGCCGGCTGACTTTCTTCTTGAGAGCTGCCTGGTCATAGACCACGTCAAGCGGCCCGAAGCACATCTCGCAGACATGGGTCGCCTGGAGCTCGTACTCGGTACCGCACTCTCGACAGCGCAACCCAAGGAGCTTGGCCATCGTGTCAGTTTAGATTGGCGACGGGCGACCCCTATTCCGCCATTCGGGCACAGATGGTCGTATCCCGAGCAATCGACAGAGCCAATCACGCACAGATGTGAGTCCTAACGGACTTCCCTGACCTCCAACCACCACCTCAACGAATTCCCTGGCACCAAAACTGGCGGAGGAGCGGCCAGGTGAGGTCGATCAGCCCCGCCCGTGGCCGGCTCGATCGCGATCTGCCGGTAGCCGCCCAGATCGCCATTGCAGACCCAGACACCGATGTAAGGAGTCAGCCGCGCATCCCACGCGATCTCGATCGCAGCGCCCGACCCCCACTCCATGCGTGCATGGTCGACCGACCCGCGCCGCAAAAACATCTTGCTTCTCTTCCCAGTCTCCGGCCGCGGCACGTCACCTCCTACCTCGACATGCATGTCGGGCTCGTACCGAAACAGCGGATGAGCGCACCAGTACGCGTAGAGCGGCGCAGCGCCCACATTCGAATAGACGTACTCGAGCCGGATGGCGGAATCATCCAGGGAGATCGTTCGCCGAAGCCTCCACGGCAGCACCCGGCCGGAGCACTCCATCGTCGAGTCGTCGATCACCGACCACGGCAGCCGCCACGCCTCCCCGTGATCCGGCAGCGAGATGCCGGCGAACGGGCCCGAACCTGGATACCGCGCCGCGTCGACGTTGGGCACCATCTCATCCCACCCCCAGGCACCCCCTGCAACGAACCCGGCCGCTGAGGCATCATCGATACCGATGCCCTGGTCGAGCAGCTGCTCGCCTCTGAGGCGCAAAGAAGTGATGCGCCCCCCGCGCTCGGGCCGGATCTCGATCTCCCAAGGTCCGCCCCGCATCCGCATGGCGCCTCGGATCGTAGCGGCAATGACACTCGCGCTCCTCGCCGCCTGCGGGCCCTCCCCCACCGCCCACCTTCCCAGCCCGTCCCCAACGCACCCAAACACGCCAGCGCCGCATGCGTCTCCATCCCCAGGCGCAGAAGCCGACGCCCAGCATGTCTTCCTGATCGTGATGGAGAACCGAAGCTACGACCAGGCCATCAGGGGCGGCTATACCGCGGAGCTCGCGAACCAGTACGCAGTCTCGACCAACTATCACGGTGTGTCCCATCCGAGCCTCCCCAACTACCTGGCGCTGACCTCGGGCAGCACCTGGGGCATCGCCGACGACGGCTGGCACTCACCCCCGGTGGGAGGGCTCGGCGCCCAGCTA
>VBGM01000232.1:570-3324 GCA_005880855.1 Chloroflexota bacterium | reverse complement strand
GAGGATTGCGGCGACGTGCGCCATGGTCGCGCCGTCGCTCCAGACCACGGGAATGTCGGTCCAGGTCGCCGACTCGGGAATGCTCCCGCTGATGACGTCGCCGCGGTCCGACTCGACCCCCGCCGCGAGCGCGCCCACGACCGCTGCCTGCCGGCTTCGCGCGACGTACACGAGCACGTCATTCGGGGCGAGCTCGCGCTCTTCCTCCAGTGCCCAGCGGGGCACTCGTTTGTGAGCGGGGTGGGTTCCGTCGACGCCCTTGGCGGAATCCGCCGCCGAGATGATCGTCGCCGCTGTCGCCGCGCCCGCAGCCATGCGGACGACCGTGGTCCCGTCCGCCCGCTCGTCCAGCAGATACACCGTCGCGAAGTTGAAATCGAACTCGGGCACCGAGGCGTCGGTCAGGTGCGCCGCGACAGCATTGAGGACCTCCTGCTTGCCTGCGCCGGGCTTGAGCATCGCGGTCGTCATGTTCCCGAGCGCGCCGAGCAGCCGGTTGCTGTGCTCGAGCCCGGCGATGAGCAGCCGGCTCGCCAGCGACGCGCCGATGAGGTCGGCCGCGGCTTTCAGGAAGACGTCGGTGGCGGGCGGCCGTCGCACGGTGGCGAGCGGGTCGCGGCTGAGCACTACCAGGTAGCCGTGCGGCTCATCGGAGTCACCGAGCGGAAACGTCGCGACGACGTGGAGCTCAGCCACGGCCGTCCCGGCCGCGACCGCGTTCGTGAGCACCGATTCCCAGGTCGCCGCCTGGTCGTGCCGATCGATGCGAGGCGGCGCGGCGACCGGCGCATGTGCCGTGACCAGCTCGAGGCTTGTTCGCTGGGACGCGAACTGATAGATGGCCGCGGCGTCGAAGTCGCTCGCCAGCAGGAGGTCGGCGAGCGCGATCGAGAGCAGGCGCCGCAGCTCCTTGGCGTCGGTCTTCGGGTCGCCGATGGGTGCGGTGAGCAGCGACGTCAGCCGGCCCAGCCCGTCGAGCGCGGCACGCTCCGACTCGGCCAGCACCGCCTGGACGGCCCGGGCCGCGGCGTTGGCACGTCCCTCGAGCTCCTCGAGCTGCGCCGCGTCGGGGACGCGTTCGCGCGTGCGGTAGTTGAGGTAGACGAGTCCGAGCAGCCGGTCCCCTGACATCAGCGGCAGCCCGATGGTGGCCTGGACCTGGTAGCGGCGGATGAACGTGCTGTCGATCTCCGTCGGGGCGTCGCGCGCGACAAGCTTCTGGTGCGTCACCGTCAGCAGGACCGTCGATCCGTAGTGGTGGACGCCCAGCTCGTCGGGGACCTTGCCCTGGCGCTGGTCGGCGAGGTAGCGGTCGAGCTGCTGGCTCATGTCGGCGAGGGAGTCGAGCAGGCTCTCCTGCGGCTGTCCGGTGGCGAACGGGGCGTAGTACTTACGGGTCGCCTCCTCGTAAAGGAAGATGGAGACGATGTCGGCGCCTGAGGCGTGCTGCATGTCGGCGACCACGCCGCGAAGCACGGCTGCCAGGCCGGACGCAGTCTGGGGCGGCGGATGCATCCTCCGCATCATAGGTCTCTGAAAACGCCTCCCCGTCCGGAATATCCCCGCCCGCTCCTGCGCCGCCGCGACTGGTTGAACCTGAATGGCGAGTGGGATTTCGGCGTCGGGCCGGAGCGGCGATTCGACCGGCGCATCGTGGTCCCGTTCGCTCCGCAGTCACGGCTGTCAGGCATCGGCGACTGGGAGGAGACCGGTGTGGTCTGGTACCGCCGGCGCTTCGACGCCTTCGGCTCGGCCCGGCTGATGCTCCACTTCGGCGCCGTCGACTATCGCGCCACCGTATGGGTGAACGGGGAAGAGGTGGCGAGTCACGCAGGCGGCCACACGCCGTTCTCCGTCGACGTCGCGCCGCTCGTTCGCGATCATGACAACGAGCTGATCGTCCGCGCGGAGGACCCGGTCGGCGACCGCTTGATTCCGCGCGGCAAGCAGCGCACCGAGGGAATGGGCGCGCCGTGGTTCTACACGCCGACCACCGGCATCTGGCAGACGGTCTGGCTCGAGCCGCTGAACCGAGGTGGCATCGAGTCGATGCGCGTGAGGCCCGACCTCGATGCGGGCGCGGTCCACTTCGAAATCGTCGGTGGTGGACGCAAACAGGTGGTCGCCACGCTCGACGGCCGGCCCGCCGGAACGTGGTTAGGCGACGGAGACTCTGGAAGCATCGCCCTGACGGAGGTTCGTCCGTGGAGCCCGGAGCATCCCAACCTCTACGGGCTCGAGGTGAGCTCTGAACGAGATCACGTCTCGAGCTACTTCGGACTTCGCAAGGTGGAGGCGAAAGACGGCCGCTTCTTCCTGAACGGCGAGCCTTTTGTGCAGCGCCTGGTCCTCGACCAGGGCTACTTTCCCGGAGGCCTGCTCACGGCCGCCACCGATGGCGACCTCCGCCGCGACATCGAGCTCGCCAAGGCGATGGGGTTCAACGGCGCGCGCAAGCACCAGAAGATCGAGGACCCGCGCTGGCACTACTGGGCCGACACGCTCGGCTTTCTCGTCTGGGCCGAGATGCCGAACTTTCACGCCGTCTCGCCGGAGGCCGAAGCGCGGCTCGAGACCGAATGGCGAGAGCGTGTCGTCCGCGACCGCGACCATCCATCGATCGTCGCGTGGGTTCCGGTCAACGAGACGATGGGGCTCAAGGACCTCGCGCCGGACGCATTGGCAGATTTCCAGATGAGGCTTCACGACATCACCAAGGAGCTGGACGGCGAGCGGCTGGTGATGTCCAACGAC
>VBGM01000232.1:0-546 GCA_005880855.1 Chloroflexota bacterium | reverse complement strand
CGACTATTCGGCGGCGAACGTTCTCCGTCTGCGCTACTCGAACCTCGAGTCGGCGCTTGAAGCGGGCGCGCGGGAGGAGCCACCTTACCTACCCGGATATAGCTATCACGGCGAGCCGATCGTGGTCAGCGAGTTTGGCGGCATCGCGCTCGAGGGTGGGAAGTTCGGGTACACGAAGGCGGCCGGCGCCGACGCGCTGCTCGAAACCTACCGTGAGATGGTGGAGGCGCTCATGCAGCCGGGACCGGTCGAGGGGTTCTGCTACACGCAGCTCACGGATATAGAGGAGGAGCAGAACGGCCTGTTGACCTTCGACCGGCGTCCGAAGGTCGATCTCGATCGGCTGCGATCCATCACCGAAACGCCGAAGGCTTACCTCTAGGGAAAGCTGGGATTCCGCGCTTTTGACGCCAAAAATGCGTCAACGAGCGCCCGGAAGCGCACGTTTGGCGCCAAACGTGCGTATCCACTCACGCGCGGCCCGGATTAGAGAGCGAGCGTGCGCGCCACCTCGCCGAGCCAGTAGGCGCTCGGCCGGGGTCGCCT
>VBGM01000231.1 GCA_005880855.1 Chloroflexota bacterium | reverse complement strand
CGTGTTCACTCCCTGGAACCACCACTGCTCTTCTGAGAGCGACTCGACCAGCTGGATGAACCTCTTCTGGGCGGCCTCGAACTGGTCGGCGAGGGCCGCAGAACGCGACGTTTTCGTTTCAGCCATGACCTCAACCTAGCAGGGTGCCGCTATTGCGTGACAGCGGCCTCCCAGCCGTCGTACTCGCCTCCGAACTTGGCAGCCAGCCCTTCGAAGCGCTCCCGCAGGAGCTTGATGTTCTCAGGGCTCGGCACGAGATCGATCCTGGCCAGGGCCAGCCAGTTCGAACCTGTGGCAGCCGGCCGGACCTCGACGCTGAACCCGGCTTGCCTCAGCTCGACGCCGGCCGCCTGGGCCGGCGCCTCGGTGGGCAGGTACAGGTAGTTGACGACGTCGGTCGGTTTCGCGAGGTTCGCTCCCGCGGCGCCAAGCTGCTGCAGTGTCAACTGGTCGAGCGCATTCTTGTCAGGGCCGCGCTTCTTGCTCTTGTCGCCGAAAAGCCACTTCATGACCTTCTCCTTCTCAACCCGCGCGGGTTGGCTCTGTCCCCTTCGAAAGCGGGCCCGCGATGGCGGCGCCGAGGACCAACGCTCCGGCCAGGACCCACGAATACATGAAGACGAGGTTTGGCGCGATCAGGCCCGCCAGCACGATTGCGGCCAAAACCGATGGGAGCCGGCTGCGAAGCCCCGTTGAAACGATCGGCGCGACGGTCAGCAGAACCACGGCTCCAACAAGAATCCAGTCGGCGACGTTCCACGTCGACGCGTAGGAAACCTCGGTGCAACGAAAGGTCGATCCGCTCCCGGTGCATGCGCTGACGTTTCCCTCGAGGACGAAGTAGAGCAACGGGATTAAGGCCGCAATCAGCGGCGCCACGACAGCGAGCGTCTTCAAGGTCCGCCATCGCCTTGCCGCAAAGCCGAATAGCACTCCGATCGCGAGGAATATGGCAATGCCGAGCACGGATGGTCCGTGCCAGTCGATCTGCATGCGAACGGGGAGTCTAGATCGTCAGGATCCGACGATCCGGATCGTCCAGAAGTCCCTGGCGAGGCCGGGTTGGACGAGATATGTGTACGGGAGTGTGAAATAGCCCGAGATTCCCCATTCATGGCCCCACGAGTTGCGGACGAGGAACAACTGCCGTGAATCGTCATAACCCACCGCCATCACTGCATGGCCGCCGATTGCCCGCTCTCCGGTCGCCGGCATCGGAGCGTGGCCGGTCTTCTTTACAGCAGCGCTTTCGAAGCTCTCGTAGACAGTGAACCCGAACACGAACGGATAGCCGGACGCCAGGCAGCCCTTCATCTGGTTGAGGTCTGCGATCAGGCTCTGGTATGAAACCGCGCGGTCGGCCAGCGCGTCTTTGTACGCCTTGGCCGGTGGTTTCTGAGTGAACTTCGTGATGACATACGGCCATTCGGGCTCCGGGCATACGCCTTCGCTCGCCACCGACTTGATGCCATCGCGCAGCTGCGCGCCGCTGTCGATCCCGACCGTCCCCTCGATGCGGCGTTCGTTGTAGTAGATGAAAAGACGCGACGGCACGAAGTCCGTGAGCTTCTGCTTCAGGCGGTCGAACTCGATCGCGCCGCCGATCGCGTTCGCGGTGCAGCTGCCCAGCATGCCCTGGTTGTAGACGGGCGGGCAGCTCTTACGGAGATCGAAGGACGCCGGCAGCGCGGCCAGGAACTGCGCCGGCGCCGCGTACATGTGATCTCGCTCGTCGGGGAGGTCCGGGATCCACCCGTAATGCGCGATCTGCCTCGGCTCTGTCATCAGCTTCCTCTCCTAACCCACGCAGCAGGCCGCAAGTTTGGATGGGCCTTGCCGTTCCAACTTTCGAAGGTGATCCGCCAATGATCACGCCTGTCGTCACCTTCTTGCCAGTTCGATAACCTCACCGC
>VBGM01000230.1 GCA_005880855.1 Chloroflexota bacterium | reverse complement strand
GCGCCTCGACGGTCGCAGCGGTCGAAAGCATCCCATCTCCATAGCTGGTCACCGGATGAAACTCGGCCAACTGGTCGAGGAGCTCTTCAGGGTCTACCTTGCCTTCGCCCTTGATCAGGCAGTCGATGTTGACGCTCCAGACGGCCATTACTTTTTGATCCTTCCCGCCCAAGGCCAGACCAGGCCCGACTGTCTCAACTTGCTTATGAGGTTCTTGATCGAGCGCTGGTCAGACGGTGTGCCGGAGAAGTAGACAGGGCTGTATCCGGGGTCAGGCGAAGAGAACACCCGGTGACCCTTCTCCGTACGTCCGACTCCGAAAGCTTGGTCTCTCGCTGCTTGGACAACATCGCGTAGATCCATTCTAGGACCTCTCCCTTTACGCCGTAAAGGGTAGCGAGCGCATATGAGGGAAAGGCGTACTCGGCTTGAGGGGACTCACGTTCAGAGGTTTCGGCTCTTAGACCATAAAAACAATCCCGCTTGTTAACGCTCGGCCCTGGACGTTCGAACCGCCCGAACCGGCAACCGGCGCGCTCGCTGCGCCGGCAGACCGCCCTCCCTGATGACGGGAGGCGAGAATAGCGATCGAATGGCGACCAGCACGGCCGTTTCCGAATCAGCGCTGATTCGCTACAGCCGCTGGTCCCTCGCTGCGACTGTGGCCTGCATGCCCCTCTACGTGGTGCGCTACAAGGTCGGCCCCATCCCCACCACGCTGCTCGAGGACCTCATCCTCATCACGATTGGGCTCTACGCCGCAGGCCGGATCCAAAATCGCGACTGGCGGCCGGCCAGGGCCTCGCTCGAGATTCCGATCGTCGTCCTTCTCGTCGCGGGCCTTGTCGGCATCGCCATCTCATCCGATCACGTCGGCGCCGTCGGCATCTACCGCGCGTACTTCATCGAGCCCGTCGCGCTGTTCTACGTCGCGATCGACCTCTTGAAGACGCCGCACGACCTCAAAGTCGTCCTCCTCGGCCTCGCGATCGGGGCAACCATCTTCGCCCTCATGAACCTGGGCGCATGGGTCGTCGCGCTCGCAACCCACCAGACGATCCACAGCGGCGACGCACCCGAAGCTCTGTACACGAGCCCGAACGCCGTGGCGATGTTCCTCGAACCACCGCTCGCCATCGCCGCGGGCTTCGCGCTATACGGACAGGACCGTCGAGAGCGCAGGGCGGCGATTGCGTGTCTCTCGATCATCTTCGTCGCGCTGATGGCCACGCTCTCGCGCGCCGGCTGGCTCACGCTCGCGGTGCTGGCGCTGACGGCCGTGATCACTATGCCCAACCGGAAGGTGAAGGCCGTGTTGCTGGGCGGCGCCGTGGTCGGCGGCTTCGCGGTCGCCCAGATCCCGATCGTCCACGAGCGCCTCGCCCGCCAGCTCGACCCGAGCTTCAACTTCAACACGTTCGAGGGCCGCCTCCAGATCTGGAGCGACACCCTCCACATGCTTCGCGACCATCCGATCCTCGGCGCCGGCCTGCGCAACTATGCGCAGGTGATGGCTCCATACGTGAGCGGGAACCGGATCCCGGAGCTGTACCCGCACAACGTGTATCTGGCCATGTGGTCCGAGCTCGGCCTGCTCGGCCTGGCCGCTTTCGTCGCCATCCTGGGCGTGCTCTTGTGGCGCGGCTGGCGCGGCTTCTACCGAGCCCGAGACTTCGCGCGGCCTTTGTTGTGGGGCGCGTCGGCCGCATTCGTCGCCATCGCCGTCCACGGCTTCTTCGACACCCCTTACTACAAGAACGACCTCAGCGTCGAGTTCTGGATGGTGGCCGCCCTCGAGGTGGCCGCGATACGAGCATTCCTGAAGCCAACGACCGGAAACCCACCACTCCAGCGTTGAGGAGGACGAAGTGTTGACGAGCCGCTTCATCGGGGGGACTCTTTTGAGCGTGGCGTTGTGCGTGGCTTCGGCTGTGCCCGCCGCCGCCACCACGATCGTTCCGGCCCAACCCACATCCGCCGTCCACCCAACGGAGGCCGCACCCGTAGCCAACGGGGCGTGGACCGTCTACCACCGCGACGACGGCCACACCGGTTTCGACAGCACCCTGCCGGCGGTGACAGGCGCCACCACAGGCTGGGTGTCGTCCACGCTCGACGGCAACATCTTCGCCGAGCCGCTCGTCTACAACGGCATCGTCTACGCGGCCACGATGAACAACAGCGTCTACGCGATCAACCAATCCACAGGCGCGACCATTTGGGCCAGGAACCTTCGCACGCCCGAGACCACAAGTTGGAGCTGCGGCAACATCGGGCCTCAGGGCATCCTCGGCACACCCGTTATCGACCTCACCGGCGGCCGCATCTACGTGGTCACCCTCGACGGCACCGATGACATCTACCGGCTCGAGGGCCTGAACCTGACGACCGGCGTGGTGGAGCTCACGACGATCGTCACGACCCCCGCGACCGGCTTCGACTGGCACATCCAGCAGCAGCGCGGTGCACTAGCCCTCCGCAACGGCTTCGTCTATGTGCCGTTCGGCGGCCGGATCGGCGACTGCGGCCAGTACCACGGCTACGTGTTTGCCGTGCCGATCAGCGGTGCCACCGTGGCCGACTACTATCCCACTCCGGGTCAGGGCGCGGGTTTCTGGGGCTCGGGTGGCGTCGTCATCGACGACTCCACGAACAAGGTCTTCGAGACCAGCGGCAACGGCACCGCCGGCGGATGCACCGCCAGCGGCAATGGCACCCCGCTCTACGAGAATGACGCTGTCGTCCGCCTCTCGTCCACGCTCGTGCACGAAGACTCGTTCATTCCGCTGGACTGGCAAGGCAACTGGTGCCAAAACGACGAGGACCTCGGCTCGGCGACCATGGTCCTGATCAGCCCCACCCTCGCATTCCAGGCGGGCAAGCGAGGCGACGGTTTCCTTGTCAACCCGCAGGCCTTGGGCGGCATGAACGGCCAGAAGTACCCGTCGCCCACCAACTACACGCCGGTCAACGTCTGCAAAGGCAACAACCACGATGCCAACTTCGGCTCGTATGCCTACGCCGCTCCCTACGTCTACCTCTCTTGTCAGGGCAACGGCCTCGTCGCACTGCAGGTGAACACATCGACCCCATCGTTCAGCGGATGCGACGCGACGTGCGCCTCTCCCTCATGGAACGCCGGTGGTTTCACACCCGGCCCGCCGATAGTCGCTGGCGGGGCGGTGTGGGCAGTCGACCAGGCTGGCGGCGGTCTCTATGGCTTCGATGCCGGAACCGGAGCCCAGATCTTTCACAGCTCAGCGTTCGGCGTCACGCACTTCGCGACGCCCACCGAGGCGGGC
>VBGM01000237.1 GCA_005880855.1 Chloroflexota bacterium | reverse complement strand
AGGTAGGCGACCACGTCCTTGACCTCGCGCCGTTCCCAGAACCGCACGCCGTTGACCAGGTGATATGGAATGCGGTGCTGCGCCAGCATGTCCTCGAACGAACGGGACTGAGCGTTGGTGCGATAGAGGATCGCGAAGTCGGAGTAGCCGCGCTGTTCGGTCTTGCGCAGCCGCTCGATCTCGTCGGCGACGAACTCGGCCTCCTCGATCTCGTTGTAAGCCTGAGTCGCCATCACCTTCTCGCCGCCGGCTCGGCTCGTCCAGAGGCGCTTCTCGGCCCGCTCCGGGTTGGTTCGAATGACCTGGTAGGCGGCGTCGAGGATGGCCTGGCTCGAGCGGTAGTTCTGCTCCAGGCGCACCACGTGGGCGTCGGGGTAGTCCTTGCGGAAGTCGAGGATGTTGCGCACGTCGGCGCCGCGGAAGCGATAGATCGACTGGTCGTCGTCACCCACGACGACCACATTGCGGTGCTCCTCCGCGAGCAGGTTGACGAGCACGTACTGTGCGCGGTTGGTGTCCTGGTACTCGTCGACGAGGACATGCCGGAAGCGGTCGCGCCATTTGGCGAGGGCTTCCTCGTCGGTGTTGAAGAGCTCGACCAGCTTCATGATCAGGTCGTCGAAGTCGAGACCGCCCGAGCGGCGAAGCACGTCCTGGTACGACTCGTAGACGCGGCGCACGATCTCGTCGTGGTAGCTGCGGTTGGGGTAGTCCTCGGGCCGCTTGAGCTCGTTCTTCGCCTGGGAGATGGCGTTGCTGAGGCCCGCGATCGGGTAGCGCTTGGGGTCGAGCTTGAGCTCGTCCAGGACGCGCTTGAGCGCGGCGCGGGTGTCGTCCTCGTCGAAGATCACGAAGCTCGGGGCGATGTCGATGCGGGCCGCCTCGCGCCTCAGGATCTTGACCGCCGTGGAGTGGAACGTCCCCACCCACATCTTGTCCGCGCCCTCCCCCACCAGCGCGCCGACGCGGCCGCGCATCTCTTTGGCGGCCTTGTTTGTGAAGGTCACGGCCAGCAGGCGGTCGGGCCACACCCGGCGCGTTGCGATCAGGTAGGCGATGCGCGCGGTGAGCACGCGGGTCTTCCCACTGCCGGCTCCGGCGAAGATCAGCAGGGGGCCTTCCCCGTGCGTGACCGCCTCTTGCTGGGGCGGATTTAGGCGCGCGAGCAAAGCTTCGACTTCGGGTGTCTGCGGTTCGACTGAGGCCACTCGGAAATCGAGTTTACCCGCCATCGTTCGGGCTCATTCTTGGTGCTCCGTAATACGGAGGGAATCGGGAGTTGCGCCGTTACACTGGCCAGCACCATGGCCCAACAGGTCGATTTCGGCATGCGCGACCACCTGCTGTACGAGCTCGCGAGAGACCTCAGCTCATCGCTCGATCTCGACGTTGTGCTGCGCAAGGTCATGGACCGCGTGATCACCCTTATGAAGGCATCACGGGGCTTCATCGTGCTCGTCGACCCGGTCACCCAAACCATGTCCGTGCAGATGGCAGGCGGCGAGACGGACACCGAAAAAACTCGCGCATTCCTGGGCTCGCGGACGGTCATCGAACAGGTGGTCGTGACCGGGCAGGCGGTGGTCTCCACCGACGCGACGCTGGACGACCGCTTCAAGGGCCAGCAGTCGGTGATCCTTCAGAACCTGCGCTCAATCATCGCCGTGCCTCTCGTCACCAAGGGCAAGGTCATCGGCGCCGTCTACGTCGACAACCCGTTTCGGGCCTCCATCTTCGAGGAGAAGGACAAGGAGTTCCTGCAGGCGATCTCCGACCTTGCCGCCATCGCCATCGACAACGCCCGGCAGTACGAGCGCTCGGAGTTCCTGCGCCAGCTGTTCGAGCTGCATGTCAACAAGCAGGTCACCGACTACGTGCTGGAGCGCTCGGACCACAACAACCTGCTTCTGACCGGCGAGCGCCGCCATCGCCGGCTTTTCTCGCCTGTCGCAGACCATGGAGGCGGAGGAGCTGGTGGGCTTCCTGAACGACTACTTCAGCCGGATGATCGAGGTCGTGCTCGAGCACGGAGGCAACATCGACAAGTTCCAGGGCGACGGCATGCTGGTCGTGTTCGGGGCGCCGAACCCCATGGACGACCACGCGCCGCGGGCGCTGGCGGCAGCCAGGGCCATGATCCGCGAGATCGACCGCCTCAATCGCGAGCTCGTAGAAGACGGCCGGCCGGCGATCAGCGTCGGCATTGGCCTCGACACTGGCGATGTGGTCGCGGGGCACGTGGGCTCGAGGCGGCGGCTGGAGTTCACCCTCATCGGAGTGCCCGTGAACAACAGCGCCTACCTCTCCAAGGTGCGGCCGGCCAAGGTGCTCATGTCGGAGACGACGCGCGGGGCGCTTCCCAGCTCCCTCGAAGTGGTGGCGTACGAATTGCTCCAGCTCAAGGGCTCGACCGACCTCCAGCCGATCTACCAGCTCCAGATCGCGGTCACCACGCCGGACTGACGGCATACCGCCCGTTTGGGCGCAGAAGTGCGGAATTCAGCGCGAGCAAGGGCCCGTTTGGCGTCAAACGTGCGGAATCCGCGGCTGGGTCTGGGCTAGCCCTGGCAGGTCCACCGGCCCGGGCCGTAGTGCGAGTACAGCCAGGCGGCGGCCTCGGCGTTCGCGACCGGGTCGAACGGCGACTTGCTCGCCCACGGCGTTCCCGACCACGTGCCGGGCATGAACTGGAACAGCCCCGACGCCCCGCTGTCCGTATTGACCGAGTTCGGGTGGTAGCGCGATTCGCAGTAGGCGACGTTGATCGCCCACTGAACCGCGCGCGTGCCGAGCGGGCTGAAGGCGTCGTAGATGATCTTGGCGATGAACGGCGGCGGCGGCTCATGGTTGCTGAGCTGAGCCTCCGCATCCGCGATCGCTTGCGCCTGCGCGAGCGCCTGCTGCTCCGCCTGATACTGCGCCAGGCCCTGCGCGAGCTCCGCGCTCCACTGGGTCACCTGGTCTTGCTGCTGCTGCTGCGTGTGCTTCGCCTTCGATTCGCTGAGGGCCGAGCTGCGGTCGTATGAGCTCAGCTGAGTGACGGCCGCGGTGGAACCCGCCCCAGGCTGGTCGATATGCGGCAGGATCACGGTCGCCAGGACGACACTCCAGACCACCACCGCTCTTAAAAGCGGTATCAAAACCCCTTGACGCTCCTCTCCTCGAAGTCGCCCTACCCCTGGGGCGCTATCAGGCCTGAGCTAGGAGCGAGGACGTCTAGGGGACGGCTCAGGAAACGGCGAGGGGTTACCTTAGCACGCCGGTAGCAACGTCGAGTCGCCGTTAAGCCCTCAAACCAGCCTCGGCCGAAGCCCTCACCCGGTACGCCACAACCGGCGCTCCAAAGCCCTTGAGATGGAGCTCAACCCGCTCCACGGCCGTTCCCCGCCCGGCCAGCCAGTCCTGGACCCTCCGGTGCGCCTCCTCGCTCATCGTCACCTCTCCCGCCGCCGACTGGGCCTGGAGCCTGGCGGCCAGGTTGGTCACCTCGCCCAGCACGCTGACGTTGGCCGACTCGGCCAGCCGGCCCACGACGGCCGGGCCGACGGCGATCCCCGCCCCGACGGGCAACCCGGCGAGGGACGCCTTGTCGATGAGGGCGATCGCCGCCTGCAGCGCCTGTAGGGTGTGGTCGACCGTCTGGCCCGAGACGTTGAAGGTGGCCATGACCGAGTCGCCGCCGAACTTGTCGATGATGCCTTTGCGCCGCGCCACCTCCTGCGAGGCCCAGCGCTGCAGCGAACCAATGCGCCCGACCATGTCCGCCGGCGTGCTGCGGCCGCTCATCTCCGTGTAGCCGCGGACGTCGGCGAAGAGCACGGACACCATGCGTTCGCCGGTTGCGACGGCGTCACCGTTTTCGGCCCCGTCGATATGATCCGGCGCCGCGGCCACCTCTACGCCCAACCGGGCGGCGGTTTCTCGCGCGAGCCTGGCCGCCAGGCGCGCCCCCTCCGCCTCTGAGGCGGCCGCGATTGCGTTCAGCCGCCGGCCGGCGGCGTCGGGGTCGCCAGAGCGAGCCTCAGCCTCGGCGAGCGCGCGGCCGGCATGCCACACATCGAGCAGGAAGCCGCCTTCCTCGAAGGTGGCCACGGCCTGCCGCAGCTCGGCGAGCGCTTCATCGTTTCGACCCTCGTAAAGCGCGAGCCTTCCTCGCGCCGCGGCCATGCGCGGTGATGCGAGGACCTCCCCCTGGACGTGAAGGCCATCAAGGAAGGTTCGCAGCCAGCCCGGATCCAAACCCGCCGCTTCCGCCACCGCATCGGCCGGCGAACCGAGATCGCCAACATTCTCGGGAAGCGAGCGAACGTCTGTCAGCGCGCCGGCGGGGTCGCCCTGCGCCAGCCGCAACCGGACGCGAGGGGTCGTGTCGTACACGGCATCCTGGGATTCGACTCGGCTCGACAGCGCGGGCATCTCGCCCGCAGCCTCGACGGGCCGCAGGTTTTCGGCCAGTGCGTGTGCAAGCAGCAGACCACTC
>VBGM01000018.1:66199-87638 GCA_005880855.1 Chloroflexota bacterium | reverse complement strand
TGTGCAGCGGGCGGACGATGTTCTCCCCGATCTCGGGATGCGCGCGCATCAACATCAGCTCGTTCGCGTCGAGGGGGCCGGGCTTCAGCAGAACCCGGTCCGGGACTCCGATCTTGCCGATGTCGTGGATGATCCCGCCCCGATAGAGGGCGTCGAGGTCTTCTTCCGGCAAGCCCATGCGCAGGCCCAAGTGCCGCGCGGACTCCGCAACGCGATTGGTGTGACGTTCGGTGTACGAATCCTTGGCCTCGACCGCGGCCGCCAGGCTGAAGATGACCTGCTCGGCGCTGTCGAGCCGGTCGTAGACCAATTTCAAGCGCAGGGCCGAGCGCACGCGGGCGACGAGCTCCAGGCGCTCGACGGGTTTCGACATGAAATCATCCGCGCCGGCCTCGAGCGCCTGCACGCGGTCTTCCGAGCGATCGAGCGCGGTGATCATCACCACAGGCACCAGGCGCAGCGAGGGGTTGGCCTTGATGCGCCTGCACACCGAGTATCCGTCCATGCCGGGCATCTGGACGTCGAGCAGGATCAGGTCTGGCGCGACCGACTCGATGGCCGCGAGCGCGCTGGGGCCGTCGCATGCGAGCCGGACCCTGCACTCGACGTCGGCCAGGCAAGCCTCGATGAGCTCGCGGTTGGCCGCGCTGTCGTCGACCACGAGCACGGACGGCAGCGTCCGCGTAGGACGGCTTCCGTTTCGATGCTGGCTCTGAGTGCTGGCTGTGACGGGCATCGCGAGCTCGCGATGCACCCACGCGGCGGGCGTAAGGGCGGACACGAACTGGCTGGCGCTGTCGAATCGGTCGGCGGGATGCTTGGCCAGTGCCTTACGCAGTGCATCTTCGACATGCCCGGACAGCTCCCCAACGAGCTCCCGCGTCGGTGGGACGGCCTTGTTGATGTGCGACAGCAGCACAGCGGCCGGCGTGTCGGCCTCGAACGGAACGCGGCCCGTCAACATCTCGTAGGCGACCACTGCCAGCGAATAGCGGTCGGACGCAGGTCCGATGGGGTCGCCGGCGCCCTGCTCGGGGGACATGTACTCGGGGGTCCCGAGCACGGTGCCGCTGGCGGTCAGGCTGCGTGTCGCTCCCGCCATCTTCGCGAGGCCGAAGTCGGCCAGCACCGGGGTCCCGTCACGGTGCAAGAGAATGTTCGAGGGCTTGATGTCGCGATGCAGGACGCCCTCGCCGTGGGCGTAGTCCAGGGCGCTGGCGATCGGGCGCATGACCTTGATCACCTCTTCGAGATCAATCGGGTGGCCGAGGCGGTCCGCGAGGGTCCCGCCCTCTACCAGCTCGAGCACGAGGTAGGTGACACCGCGCTCCTGGCCGTAATCGAAGATGTTGAGGATGTTGGGGTGCTTGAGGCGGGCCACTGATCGCGCCTCCTGCTGGAAGCGTTCGCGATAGGATTCCTCCTCCGCGAAGAAGTCGGGCAGGACCTTGATCGCGACATCTCGATCGAGCGCCGCATGGTGGGCCCTGTACACGGTCGCCATGCCGCCGCGTCCGATGCGACCGGAGATCCAGTACGGGCCCAAGGTGAAGCCCTCGGGTAGGCTCACGAGTCCTCCCTCGCGCGTGCCACCATCGCCGCCAGCGGCAACCATAAGAAGACGCGCGCGTGCGCGACAGCTGCAAGCCAGGTCGCCGCTGTATGGAACCACCCACCCGGCCCTGCAAGGAGGCTCGAGTCCACGATCGCGATCGCGGCCACGGCCACGGGCGCCAGCATCATCAGGAGGGCGAGGCCGGCCAGCATGGCTATGGCCGGGCGCCGCGGGCGCGCCGGGATCGCAAGCGCCCAGGCCGCTGACGGCAGGGGTCGCTGCGACGCGGTGTGGAACGTAGGGCGGGCAGCCATCGTCGTCGCACCCCAGCGCGACCCCCTGAGAGTAGGCCCGGCCTGTTGCACCCTCCGCTACCAATTCGGGTGATTTAACGGTCCGATCGGGTGAATTTACATACCCGATCGGGTAAAGCAAGTGCTTATCGACCGATGAGTCGAGTTCGGCTACAGCCAGCCTTCCCGGGTCGCCTTGCGCGCCAGCTCCGTGCGGTTCTCGACCTCGAGCTTCTGAAGCAGCTGGCGGACGTGGAACTTGATCGTGTTCTGGCTGAGGTGGAGATTCTCGGCGATGGCTCGGTTGGAGTCTCCCTCGACCATCATGGCGAGGATCTCTCGCTCCAGCTTCGTCAGGTCCGGGACCGGCGCCTTTGGCTCTGAGTCCGCGGCCGGCCGCACGCCCTGCAGCTGCCTGTACATGCCCGCGTTATCGATCGCGATGGCGGCCTCGCTGCCCAGAGCTTCGAGGAAGTCGTTCCACTCCTGGTCTGGCTCGAGCTGAGCCCTGTGGAACACCTCTAGCACGCCCATCAGCTTTCCGCGGGCAATCAGAGGCACCGCCCCGTACGAACGGAACCCCTCGCGGGCGAACAGCGACCGGCGCCGAAACTGGCTGAAGGCCCCGAGGGCCGTGACCGTCTCGATGCGGCGACCGGCAGCGGCCCGGCCGGGTAGGTTCTCGTCGACTGGCAGGCGGTAATCGGGAATCGAGGTCGACTGAAACCCGGTGCTGGCCGCCATGACCAGGGAACCGTCCTTCTCGTCCAGCAAGAGCACATCCGCGGCATCGATCGCGAGCCCCGTCGTGACCTGGTCGAGGATCACACCGAGTGTCAGGCGGAGGTCGGGGCTGCCGGTGATGGCGAGTCCCACGTTGCGAAGGGCCGTGAGGCGCTCGAGGCGGCTGATCGCATCGACGTACAGCTGGGCGTTGTCGGCGGCCAGGCCGGTGCGGTCCGCGATCGCCTGCAGCCAGCGGACGTCGTGCTCGGTCAAAGGGTTCGACGACCGCCTCTCGTAGAGCCCGAGCGTGCCGACGATCGCGCCTCGAGCGTGCATCGGCACGACCATCACGCCGATGTACCGGATCGGTTCGGTGAGGGGAGGCTCGTTCTTGCTCAGGTATTCACGAACGTCGTCCCGGAGCGTCCCCAGGAATTCTTCGTACGGGACGCTCGGCAGTAGAACGGGCTCGCCGGACTCCAGCACTCGCGTCGATATCGTGAACATCGGCGAGGTCGCCGAAATGTGCATGTCCTCGACGTAGCGAGCGATCAGCGGATCGGAATCGTTCGCGGCCACCACGCGAACCGTGCGGGGGTCTTTGTTGAGCAGGGAGGCTATCCACGTTCCCGGCCGGAGTCTGCTCAACGCGCTGGTGACTGTCGTGAGAATCGCGTGTGGGTCGAGCCTTGCGGCCGCCAGCTGCATGGTGACCTCAGCGAGCGCCTCGTCACCGTATCGAGGGCGTGGCAGTCTCGCGTCCATGAGAATATTGGTTACGTCGCTGAGACTCAGCAGCACGCCACGTGGGACCCCGGTGCCCGCGACATGTGGCACCGCCTCCGCCTGGATCCAAACCTCGGCGCCGTCCGGGCGCGTGACGCGGGCGATGACATGCCGCTCGGCCCGTCCGCTTCGGATCGCCGCCAGCACCGGATGCAGGTTCTCGGCGTCCGGCCAACCTGCGGGGTCGGTTCGAAACCAGCCGGCGCCCACAGCGGGGGAGCCGACCAGCTCACGCTCTGATTGGAAGCCGAGGATCTCGAGCGCGGCGTGGTTGGCGCGGACGACCCTCCCGTGCTCGTCGTAAGCAATGACCGCGCCCGGCAGCTCGTCGAACTCAGGGTCAGGTGCCCGGCCGGTGTTATCCATCACGCTTGGTCTGAATCAGAACCGAGTGACGCAAAGCGACTGGTTAAAGGAGTGGTTTATCGCGCTGCGAGCATAAGGCACGACGGCTCACTTCGATCTCGCGCCCACCGAGTGAAGGTTGAATGGGCTGATAAGTCAGAAAGTACCTATGGGCCGATCGCCCCCGCCGGCTCGACCGCCGATCCGGATGACTCGGCGCGGGCGTCCGCCGGCATCGATCTCGCCGGCGCCAGCAGGATCGGCAGGGCGACCAGCACGACCATGGGAATCACCCAGATTGCCGTCCCATATCCGAAACGTGCCGCTGTCAGGCCGAGAAGGCTCCCGCCAAGCGATGCGCCGAGGTCGATGCCGCTGTTCCACAGCGCGCTGATGGTGTTGCGATGGTCGCTGGTCGCGCGAGCGGTCATCGCCAGGTATGCGGCTGTTTGCACGGCGCCGTAGCCGCCACCGAACCCAAGTGCTGCCAGGAGCACGACGGCGGGATTGGAGCCGATACCCAGGGCGACAAGGCCCGCCAGCGTGAGACCGATCCCGCCGGCGAGCACGAGCCGGCCCGGGCGACGATCACCGAGCACCCCGGCGAGCCATCTCGTGGCCGCGCGCGCACTCCCGGCGACGAACAGGAAAGCCGCCGCCGAGCCGGCGCCCGCGGCGGGCAGTGCGATGGGTGCGAAGGTGATGACCGCGCCGAAGCTGGAGCTGACCATCACGAAGCCCGCGAAGATGAGGAGCACGCCGGGCCGGCGGAACGCATGCAGCACGTTGGACGATACCCGCGAGATTGCTGTCTGGGGCAGCATCAGCGCCAGGAGCGCGCCGCCCAAGCCGACGATGAACGCTCCCAACGCGTCGGCGTCTACCCGGCCCGCCTCGAGCAGAGACACGGCAACGGACGGCAGCACGATGCCCGGCGCGCTCAGCGCAAAGCTGAAGTAGCCGATTGCCCGGCCACGGCGAGCGGCCGGGGTCAGCTCGGCGACGAGCGCGACCGCGACCACGATCGCGACGCCCATGCCCAGCCCGCGCGTGGCGGCGGCGGCAAGCATCAGCGACGCGTCCGCCTGAGGCAGCACGTAGACCAGGCTCGGTATCGCCGTCATCAGCTGGCCCGCGACGAGGAGGCGGGAAGATGACCACCGTGACATCAACCATGGGGTGAGCAGCTCGCCGGCGACAGCGCCCATGAACAAGGCCGCGGTCGCCGCGCCGGCGGCGCCGTGAGGGCCGCGCCGCTCCACGAGCACCGGCACAACCGGCAGGAGCATGTTGAAGGTGATCGCGATCGACGTCGCGATTCCAGCCAGCACCAGCTGGGGCGCCAGTATGGTGCGGGTCGCTGTCGGCGCTACGGCTGTGCGTCCATGCGGCAGTGATGCCCGGCGCGCCTCGTGGCAGGCTGCGTGTGAGCTTCGACGAACGTGGTGGCGTTGACGAAGTGATAAGGGAACGCGGGGAACCCATCGCACCGCGTGGGAGGCAGCGCGCCGTTCCAAGTGTGGCTGTCAAAGTCGCCCGTGAACACCGCGAAATGGAAATGCGTGCGCGAGCCCATGTCAGCGATGTCGGCGAATACCTCTCCTCGGGTGACGACGGTGCCGACCTTGAATCCCGATCGCGGCCACACGTGCCAGTACTGCGTGATGACGACCCCTTCCGAAGTCTGGTGTCGGATCAGGACGCCGCCTCGAAAAGTCGGGTCGACGATATAGCCGATGATCACGCCGTTGGCGGCGGCCCGCACGGGCTGGATTGCCGTCTTGATATCGACGCCGGTATGCAGCCAGATCGCGCCGCTGCCGCTGCACCGGCGCAGGACGGTTCCATTGCAGTAGCGCCATTCGCTGCCAAAACCGAGGCAGTGAGGCTCCCATGACGGCAGTGGGTACTGGAAGTAATCGGCCGGCGCAGCCGCGACCACGGCCGTACCCGGCTGCGAGGTGACGCCTGGAGCCGGCACCGGCGTGGGCGACCATAGCGCTGCGATGACCATCGACGCAGCCACGGTCCCTCTGGAGATCGCGCGGCCCATATCGAAGAGATTAGGCCGAGTGGATGATGGCGGGCACGGCGCGATCGTCGAGAAGCGCCCCGGTGATCAGCTCACCCATAACCGGCGCGAATTTGAAGCCGTGGCCCGAACAAGCGCTGAGGATGGTGACGCCTGGAACGCTTGCATCTCTCGCCACGATAAAGCGCTCGTCTGGGGTGTTCGTGTACATGCAGACGCGGGCGTCGACCATATCGCCCGTCACTCCAAGCAGGTTGTCGCGCGCGAAATCCCGCACCGGCTTGACGTCCGCATCATGAATCTCGCGGTCGATCGAGTCGGGGTCCGTTTCGCCGCCCTCGTGGTGCACGCCGAGCTTGATGGTCCGGCCGTCGGTGGTCGGAAATCCATAGCGGAACCTGCCGTGCTCGGTCTCACGGATGAAGACCGGGAATTGTTGGGGAGCGAACCGCGCAGGATCGGTCACCGCGAGCCAGCCCATCACCTGGCGTTCGACATTGAGCGGCAGATGGAGATGTCTTGCGAGCTTCGACGTCCACGCGCCGGCGGTGATGAGCGCCTGCTCCGCTTCAAACCGGCCGCGCGATGTGAGCACGACCACGCCGGACCTCGACGCTTCGATAGAGGTCACCTGCGTTTCCGTCATCAGACGAGCCCCGAGCGCTTCGGCCCGCGCGGCGGCTGCCGATACCGCGCGCTCGGGCCGCAAGAAGCCGGCCTCGTTTTCGAACACAGCGACATCTCCGTGGTCCAGCCGGTGCTGCGGATAGGCTTGGCTCATCTCCGATGCGTCGAGCATCCGGTGCGGCAATTCGTTCTGTTGCGCGCTTGCGAGGACGCCAGACACGAGCTCGCCGTCGCGAGGGCCGATCGCAAGCCCGCCCGTCAGCGTGAGCAGGTCGGCTCCACTCTCCTCCTCGAGCTGCCGCCAGAGGACGTGTGCACGCTGGACCAGCGGCACGTAGTCCGGGCTCTCGAAATAAGCGGTCCGGAAGATACGGGTGTCGCCGTGCGATGAGCCGCGGTCGTGTCCGGGGCGGTAACGCTCGAACGCGATCACTTTCGCGCCTCGCGCCGCGAGCCGCCAGGCCGAGAGCGCGCCCATCGCGCCGAGGCCGACGATCGCAACATCCACCGTCGAGCGGTTGCTGGTCAAGGGAGGGCGCGCGCGCCATAGTCGCGCTCGCGTTTCAAGCGCTGCCCCAGGAGCCGAGCGCATTCACGCATCAGGTCGAGGATCTGGTCTTCGATGTCGATCTCGCCCTTGCTCGCCCCGCACAGGGTGCCAAAGAACTTGCCGTCTGACGCGAAAACCGGATACGACACGAAGGTCCGTATCTCCAGCAACCGGGCCACGCTGCTCTTGGGGAACGCTTTGGGCACATTCTTCGAATAGTTCGGCGCCCCTTCGACGACGAACCGGCACACCGCCTCAGACCAGGGCAGCGTCACCCCCTCCGGGATGTGGAAGATCTGGCTGGAGTTGTAGGAGAAGAGGATCCGCTGCTCGTCTTCCTTCAGCCTCGTCTCCGCCAGGTAGGTCGAGCTCAGCCCGGTGAGCTGCGCGAGGCGGGCAAGGAGCCCGCGCGCAACGGTTTCCAGGTCCTCGCCCGCGGCGGCCGCCTCGGCCAGCAGCTCACGGGCGGTCGGTGCCATGGGTGCCGCCTACGGTACCGCTAGTGACGTTTGCCGGAGGCCTCCGAGCCGAGCTCGAAACCATGCTCGGTGATATCGAAACGTCGCACCGTGGGCTGGTGGTGCATCGCGCGTGTCTTCAGTACGGTGACGGCCCTCGCGAGGCGGCTGTCTTCGCGGACGTACTGCAGGAGGATGACGTTGTCCGCGAGATGCGACAGCCCATGCTCCGAGATTCGCCGCATCTCGAAGAGGTCTGGAACCTCGACGATCATCATCAGGCTGATGCCGCGCCGGGTGCAGCGCTGCACGAGCGAGAACATCCACTCGCGAAAGCGCACCGGGTCGCCGGCGGTCGTCATGAGGTCGGGAAGGCTGTCGATGACGATCCGCTTGGCGTCCGTCGTCTCGACCAGGTCGAGCAGCTCGTAGACCCACTCGTCGATGTACATGTCGACGAGGCTGCGGCTCATGACGTGCACGCCCTGGTCCTCGAGCGACCAGCCAAAGCTGCGCACGATCCTGCCGAGCTGGGTCTTGTTTTCCTGGAACGTGGCCAGGATGCCAGGCTGGCCCGCGCGGGCGCCGGCGTAGATGAAATGCAGCCCTAACAGCGTCTTGCCCACGCCCGAGGGCCCAACCACCAGCGTCGAGGCCCCGGCCCAGTAACCTTCGCCCAGCATCTCGTCGAGCGCCTCGACTCCCGTTGACACACGTTCGACGCTGAGCTCGTACGAGGACGTGTCTTGGCTGTCCGCAAGGCGCGGAAACACATTGAGGCCCGAGGTCGAGACGCGGTATGCGTGCTCGCCCGATTTGAAGCCGCTGCCGCGCAGCTTGAGGACCTGGAGCACCCGGATCTCGCGTTCACCCACCTGCTTGGTGTTGAGCTCGATGACGGCGTCGGCCACGGCAAACTCGGCAGCATCCTGCGCTGTGGCCCGGGTGTACGGCGCATTCCAGATCGACGTCACCGCGCTTGCCGTGAGTGCGCGAGACAGGCCGTAGAGGAACAGCCTGAAGTCGCTCTCGCTGGTCGCGAAGGCGTGGAACGCCTTGAAGCTGTCGATCACGACGATTCCGGGGCGAATCTCCCTGAGGAACGTATCGATCATGGTCAGGACCGCCGGCAGCCCGGCATCACGGAGCACGTTGCCCAGGTCCTCGTAGATCACGTGGCGGTCCCGAATTGCCGCCGGGTCGAAGAAGTCGAGCGTTTCCCCATAGCGAAGGATCTTGTCGAGGGGCTCGGTCACCGTCGACAGATAAAGCGACGGGTGCTCCGCGGTGGCGTTGTGAAAGACGTACTGCTGGCTCAGGATGGTTTTGCCGGAGCCTGGCACCCCGATGACGAGATTGATCGCGTGCCGCAGGAGCCCGCCGTCGAAGATGCTGTCGAGGCGTTGGTTACCGCTCGAGAGCCGGTCGATCATCCGGTCACATCGGCTCCCCGGCTTTCGCGGGCCAGCGCACTGGTGCCGAGCAGATCACGGACCGTCGACACGAGCGTGAGGGATTCGAGCGGCTTGTGCAGGAAGGCCGATGCGCCCGCCAGCAGCGCCTCGCCGGCGCCGTCTATCGAGGCCACAGCCAGGACCAGCGTCCCAGGCTTCGCGCTGAATTCTGAGCAGAGTCGAAATCCGGCGCCTCCGGAGATCAAAAGGTCGATCACGACCAGGTTGGGCGACCTTTCCTCGAAAAGCAGCTTCGCCTGCCGCGCATCCAGCGCCAAGCACACGTCGTAGCCCTCTGTCCGTAGGAAGTAATCCGCCAGGTCGGCGGCGTAGCTATCTCGTTCGGCAATCATGATCAGCGGCCCAGGACGTGCGTGACGGTGGCTCGCGATCAGCGGCAACCGGCCGGTTTGGAGCTCCTGGGCCAGAAGCCTATGGGCGTCGGCCGCGCTGGCGCCCGTGTCGATCTGAGCCTTGATGAAGCGAAGGTGCTCGATCTGGCTGCGCGAGTAGAGGCGCTGGGAGCCGTGACTCCGCTCGGGTTTGACGACGCCATACCGCTCCTCCCAGGCTCGGAGGGTTGGCGTGGGCACGTCGATCATCCTCGCGACGGCGCCAATGCTGTACAGAGCCTCTTGATCCTGTTGACTCAAGGTCGCACCCTCAGAATAATATTACTGATCCTTATGCGTAAGTTATGCAATACTCGGGCAAGCGGGTGGCTAATGGAGATGTTGCATAACTAGTGTAGAAAGCTCTAGGCTGACTTGTCATAGGGGCGAACGGAGATACACCGAGGGGAGTAGGGGAGATGAGCTTACTGAGGGCGGCGGCCTCCGGGGAGCGGCCGATGGCGGGCTGGCTCGAGGGCGAATCGATGTACGCGGACCGGCAGCTGGTGATACGGCACACGATACCGACCAACGGGTTGAGCTTCGCCGGGACCATCGACGTGATGAACGCTGACCAGGTCGCCGCGGCGCTCCTATCGCAGCTCGGTGAGGGCCAACCCCTTCACCTCGAGCTCAGTCGCGTGGAATTCTCGGATGTCAGCGGCATCAGGGCATTCGTGCTCGCGGCGGAGCGCGCCGACGACCGAAGTCGCATCGTTCTTCACGGCCTTCCGGCCCTGCTGCAGAGGGTCATGATCGTGGTCGGCTGGGGCGATCTTCCCGGCCTCGAGATCTGCAGCTGCGGCACTGAATAAACGAATGGAACCACACGTCGCGTTTCGGCACGAAGCGCTGCTGTACCGGGGCATGGCCGACTTCCTTAACCACGCCGTGCCATTTATCAGGGACGGGCTCGAAGTGGGCGAGCCCGTCCTAGTTATCACCAGCGCCGCGCAACTCCAGGCCCTGCGCGCCGAGCTGGGGTCCGACGCGGGTGCGGTGGAATTCGCTGACATGGCCGAGGTTGGTTCGAATCCCGCATGGATCATTCCGCGGTGGCAGGCGTTCGTCGATCGGGAGAGTAAAAACGGACGCCGGCTGCGCGGCATCGGCGAGCCCATCTACCCGGAGCGGAATGCCGATGAGCTGTCCGAATGCCAGTGGCATGAATCGCTGCTGAACCTGGCGATCGATCGCGCGACGCCGCTGTGGCTGCTGTGCCCCTATGACGCCTCGGCGCTCGACCCCGGCGTCGTCGAAGAGGCGCGTCGCAGTCATCCTTTGGTCACGGAAGGTGATCACAGGCGAGAGAGTGACGCCTTTCGTGGCCTCGGCGGATCGATCGTACCGTTCGGCGTGCCGCTTCCGTCTCCGCCCGCCATCCATCAAACCTTCGCATTCGCGGCGCCCGACCTTGCCATGGTGCGCCGCATGGTGGCGGATCACGCCGCCCAGGCCGGCCTGAATGAAGAACGCAAGGACAACCTCGTCGCCGCGGCGCACGAGGTGGCGACCAACAGCATCCGGCACGGCGGCGGCGGCGGCGTGCTCCGCTTGTGGCGTGATGCCCGTTCGATCATCTGCGAGTTCAGTGACGGCGGTCATATCGACGATCCAATGGTGGGACGCCAGCGGCCGCATATGGGATCAGCCGGAGGCCGGGGCCTATGGCTTGCCAATCAGATGTGCGATCTTGTACAGATCAGAGCGCTGCCTCATGGGAGCGTCGTGCGCCTGCACCAGAACTTCTAGATGCAAGGCCCCACTGCGATTCGGGTCATGATCGTCGAGGACCATCTGATCGTCAATGAGGGGCTGGCGGCACTTCTCAACGACCAGCCCGACATGATCGTGGTGGGCAGCGCCGGCTCGGTCGCGGAATCCGTGCCCTTGGCTGAGCTGCAAGCGCCGGACGTCGTGCTCCTGGACTTCAGGCTGCCCGACGGCAACGGAGCCGAGGTAGGCACGCGGATGCGCGATATGCACCCCGACGTCAAGCTCGTCTTTCTGTCGCGCGACGACAGCGACGGCGCACGCATCGCCGCGATCGAGGCCGGGGCCAGCGCGTTCATTCATAAGTCCCGAGCGGCGGCCGAGGTCGTGGACGCGATACGCGCGGTCGCGGGCGGCGCCATGCTGATCACTCCCCGCACGATCGCGTCGCTACTCGACAAACGCCGCACGATGACCGGCCAGCTTCACAGCCTGACTGCGCGGGAGCGTGACGTCCTCCGTCTTGTCGCCGCCGGCGTTGCGAGCCGCGACATCGCGAGCCAGTTAGGCATCAGCTACACGACCGTGCGTACTCACATTCGGAGCTTGGGCCGCAAGCTCAACGTGCATTCCAAGATCGAGGCCACCGCCAAGGCGCGAGAGCTCGGACTGGTCGAATAGCCGACGCTACTTGGCGCGGTCGAGCACGATCACGGGAATCTTCCGGGTCGTCTTCTTGCGATAGTCGTGAAATCCCGGGTTGACATCAGCGTGGCGCTGGTAGAGCGTCTCGTACTCGTCGTCGCCGGCGACATGGGCCCGGGCGTTGAACTTCTCGCCCAGCACCTCGACCGTCACGTCCGGGTGCTTGAGGAGGTTGTGGTACCAGGACGGGTGCGTTGGCGCGCCTCCCTTGCTCGCGACGATGACGTAATGCTCGCCGCGCCTCGTGTAGACGAGCGGGTTTTCACGCGCTTCGCCGGATTGGGCCCCTTTGGTGGTGAGGATCAACACGTCACGGCCGTGGAACGGCCCAGACGTCGCCTTGCCTCCATGCGCCCTCAGATCGGCGATGAGGTTGCGGTTGAAGTCGTGGAATGAGCTCACAGCCTGATTGAACACCGGTCTGCGGGTGTCAATTCCGGTTCGTCAGGGGCCGAGCATGTAGCCGAGCTTGCGAGGGAGTCGAGCGATTGCGTTCGCGAGCGGGTTGGGCCGGCGTCCGCGCTCCTCGGCCGTGTCCTTGGCGATGATCGCCCTGCGCACGAGGGCGGCGCCGAGCGCGCGAAACGGTTGGGGCGGAAACGCTCGGGATGGCGAGTTGACCATCGGCAGCCGCACCTCTTCGCTGTCCGCGCCTGTGACGAGGTCGGCGAGCACGCGGCCCGCGAGGTTGGACGGCGCCACGCCGTTGCCCGTGTAGCCGAGCGCGTAATGGACGTTCGGCAGGAGGCTTCCGAATGCGGGCAGATGCGTCGGCGAAACGTCGATCGGTCCTCCCCAGGCGTCGACGATGGGAACGTCGGCAAAGGTGGGGAAGAGGAGCCTGAAGCCTTCGGCCGCCTCCACCACGGCGCGCATGTCGTGCGTGAACGCTTTGCCGATCGAGGTCTTTGCCCGGCCGCCACCGCCGCCGAAGGCGATGCGGCCATCGCGTGTGGTCCGGAAATATCGCACCGACGTGCGCAGGTCGCTGACGAGCTCACCGCCGGTCCAACCAATCGCGGCGACGTGTTCGGGCGCCGGCGCGGTGAGAATCATGTAGCTGCTCCAGGCGACGAGCCGCCGCGACAGCGAAGGCCATCCCGTCGCCCATGCGTTGATGGCGATGACGGCTTGCCGCGCTCGGACCGTCCCGCGCGGCGTTATGGCCGTCGCGGGTGCACCGTTCTCGAAGCGCTCGACGCGGGTGCCTTCGTGAATCCTCACGCCGCGCTCGAGCAGGACCCGTCGCAGACCACGTGCCAGGCGCGCCGGGTGCACTGAGGCGCCGTCACGCATAAAGGCGCCGCCTGAGAAGGCCGGCGAGTCGCATCGGGCCCGGACCTCGCGGGCGGTAAGCGGTTGCATTTCCTCGGGCGCGCCGGCCTCGCGGGCCGCCTCGACCATCTGGGCGCAAACCTCGTAGTGCTGCTCCGCTGTGGCCGCGTACACGTAACCGGCCTTCGCGTACCACGCATCGATCCGGTGGGTGGCGCAGACATGGCCGATCAAATCGATGCTCCGCGAGATTGCACGGCACGCGCGCACGGCGCCTTCACAGCCATACAAGGCGACGAGGCCATCGAGCTCGTCCCACCACCCGCTCGCGAAGCCGCCGTTGCGTCCGCTCGGACCTCCACCGCAGATGTCCTCCTCCAGGACGGCGATGCCGAGGCTCGGATTGGCCGAGCTCAGGTAGTAGGCCGTCCACAAGCCGGTGAAGCCGCCGCCGACGATGACCACGTCCGCATTGAGGTTCATCTGCAATGGCGGGCACTCGGCGCCGGGATCAGAGGCCAGAGCCTCTCGCAGCCACCAGCTCCGCTGCGCTCCCGGGGTGAGGGCGTCGCCTGTCAGGTTGAGCTTCGCAACGTTCGATGCCACCGCAACAGTTTCGCTATGCGAGACTGAAAAGTGGTGGCGCGTTCGAACATCGCAGCAGTGCTCGACCAGGGCGCTCGCGATCATCCCGCGCTCATCGTGCCCAATCGGTTCTCCCTCAGCTACTCACGCCTGCGCGAGCTGACCGACGAAGCGTCGCTCGCGCTCGCGTCGTACGGGATCGGCAAGGGAGACCGGGTGGCGCTCGTGTTACCAAACGGTCCCGAGGCCATCGTTCTGTTCCTGGCCGCATCGAAGATTGCGACCGCGTGTCCACTCAACCCGGCATATAAAGAGGAAGAGTTCCGCTTCTACCTCGAGGACGTCGCCGCGCGCTTCCTGGTGGTCCCTCCCGGCGACGGCGAGGCAGCGCGCCATGCGGTCCCGCAAGGCGCCACGGTGATCGAGGCGAGAGTGGACAGCGATGGGCGGCTGCACATGAACAGAGACGGACACGGTCGGGCGGTCGACTCCTTTGAGAATTCGTCGGAAGGCGACATCGGCCTTGTGCTGCACACGAGCGGCACGACGAGCCGTCCCAAGCGAGTGCCGCTCCGCCACCACAACCTCGCGGCGTCGGTGAGCAACATCATCGCCACGTACGAGCTCGGCCCCGAGGATGTGTCGCTGTGCGTCATGCCGCTTTTCCATGTGCATGGCCTGATTGCGTCCGCGCTGGCCACGTTCGCGTCCGGCGGGACAGTGGTCGCTCCCGATCGCTTCACTCCACTCGGTTTCTGGCCGCTGATGCAGGCGCACCGCCCCACGTGGTTCACCGCGTCGCCGACACCGCATCAGCTGGTCCTTGCGCGACTCCAAGAGGATCGGCCGGCAGGCACCGAGCGCCTGCGATTCGTGCGCTCGTGCAGCGCGGCGCTGTCTCCGGCGCAGATGGCGCTCATGGAACAGCGCTTCGGCGTACCGGTCCTGGAGGCGTATGGCATGACGGAGGCGAGTCACCAGATGGCGTCCAATCCGCTGCCGCCCGAGCCTCGAGTGGCCGGCTCGGTCGGACGCGGCACCGGCGTCGACATAGCCGTCTTCGACGAAGGCGGCGCCGCGGTCCCCGCCGGGATGCCGGGTGAGGTCGTCATCCGAGGCCCCAACGTGATGCGTGGTTACGAGGACAACCCCCAGGCCAACGCGAATGCATTTGTCGACGGATGGTTTCGAACGGGCGACCTCGGCACACTCGACTCGGCCGGATACCTGCGGCTCATCGGGCGCATCAAGGAGCTGATCAACCGCGGCGGAGAGAAGATTGCGCCGCGTGAGATCGATGACGTCCTGGAGGCGCACCCGGCGGTCAAAGAAGCGGTCGCCTTCGGCATGCCTCACCCGACCTGGGGCGAAGAGGTCGCTGCCGCCGTCGTGCTGAGCGCGCCGGCCACAGAGAAGGAGCTGATCGCCTACTCTCGCCAGCGGCTGGCGGACTTCAAGGTGCCCAAGCGCCTGTACATCGTCGATTCGATCCCGCGCACGCCCACCGGCAAGGTCCAGCGACGGTTCGTCGCGGACCAGTTCTCGCGGGAATGAGGATCGCGGTCCTCGGCGCAGGCGCCATCGGCGGCTTTCTGGGCGCCCGCCTCGCGCGTGCCGGCGTCGACGTCGTCCTGATCGCCCGCGGCCCGCACCTCCACGCGATGAAGGACTCCGGCATTCGCGTCATCGAGTCAGACGGAGATTGGACGGTGCCGGTTGAAGCGACCGATGACTTCGCAGGGATGCGCGACGCGGACGCCGTCTTCGTGACGCTCAAGGCCCACAGCCTTCCTCCCGTGGCGGGACGGCTGGCGCAAAACCTGGGTGCCGGAACACCCGTTGTCAGCGCCCAGAACGGGATCCCGTGGTGGTATTTCCAGCGCCACGGCGGAGAGCTCGAGGGCATCCACCTCGAGACCGTCGACCCAGGCGGGGAGGTGGCGCGGCTCATCGACCCAAGCCGCGTCATCGGGTGCGTCGTGTATCCCGCCACCAGCCTCGTCAGCCCTGGCGTCGTTCGGCACGTCGAGGGTGAGAGGTTCTCGCTCGGTGAGCTCGACGGTCAGGAAAGCGCCCGTTCCGTCGACCTGTCGCGAACACTGGCGAGCGCCGGCCTGAAGGCGCCCGTCCAGCCACGGATCCGTGCCGAGCTGTGGCTGAAGCTCCTCGGCAATGCCGTGTTCAACCCGCTCAGCGCGCTCACGCGAGCGCCACTGGGTGAGATCGCACGATCGCCGCTCGTCGCCCAGGTGGTACGTGCCGCCATGGAGGAGGTCGATGCGGTTGCGCGGGGTGTCGGCATCGAGATCTCGGTCTCGATCGACCAGCGCATCAAAGGCGCTGCGCGCGTCGGCGACCACAAGACCTCGATGCTGCAGGACCTGGAGGCGGGGCGGCCGATGGAGATCGACGCGCTCACGGGTTCGGTCGTGGAGCTCGGCGACCGGCTCGGCGTGCCAGTCCCGCATCTCCGAACGCTTTACGCGTCGGTCAAGCTGCTGGAACGCGCCGGCCTGAACTCAGTCGGGTAGCCACTGCGGCGGCCGGCTCTTGTGACCGATCGCCCACCTCAAAGTTTCGAGCACCTCTTCGAGGTGGTCGCGCATCGCCGCGTCAGCCGACTCAGGATCGTGCGCGACGATGGCGCTGAAGATCAGCTCGTGCTCGCGCAGAGATCGCTCCGTGCGTCCGGGTCGCAGCATGGTCTGGTACTGGAAACGGAGGCTTTGCGACTTCAGCGTGCCGACCAGGCGTCCCGCGGTCGGGTTCCTCGCGGCCATCCAGATGAGCTGGTGGAACCGCGGGTTCAGCTCCGAGTAACCAATCGCATCGCCCTTCGCGAAGCACTTGCGCATGTCGACGAGCACGTGCCGAAGCTCCCGGATGTCACTTGCGGTCGCCTTCGCGGCGGCCTGCCGCGCCAGCAGCCGTTCGAGCGCGGCCCGCACTTCTTCGATCTGAAGCGCTTCGTCATCTGACACGAGACGGACGCGCGCGCCGCGATTGTGCTCACGCGTGACCAGGCCTTCCTGGTCAAGCCGGACAAGCGCAGCGCGTACTGCGGTGCGACCCGCGCCGAACGCTTTCGACAGGTTGGCTTCGACGAGACGCTCGTTCGGAACGAAGCGCCCGGCGATGATGGCTTCTCGCAGGCGGCGGTAGGCATCGAAGCCGAGCTCAGACGCCCCCTTGCGACCCGGCCTCGGCTCGCCTCGCTCCTGCGCAACCTTGGTCCTTGCCATCAGGGCAGATTATCCTCAATAATGTCGACAATCCGGGCGTCTCAGGCAAGCTGATTAGGGGGCGAGCAACGATTGTGAGCATGTTCAAGCCGTCACCACTCGTCTCGGCGGTCGGCGCCATCCTCGTTCTGGCTGCATGCGGCGGGAGCACTCCGACGGGCGGCGGGCTCGGCACGGGCGACCTTCTCGTCGGAGTGATTGCGCCGTTCACTGGCGCGGACGCCGGCCTCGGCCCCGCCTACTACGCCGCGTGCCTGGCCGCGGCCCCCTCGATCAACAGCAACGGCGGCGTCGGTGGCCGGAACGTGAAGTGCGAGCAGTTCGACACTCGTGGTGAGCCGGCCGACGCCGTGCCGGCAGCCAACAAGATGGTCGCCAGCAACTCCAACCTCATGGCGGTGGTCGGCTGTACATCGGACGAAGCGGCCACTGTGGCACCGATCATCGACAGGGCGCACATCCCGATGTTCTGCATGACCGGGCAGTCGGAGTTCAACAAGACGACGCTCAAGTACTTCCACCGGCTGGTCCCGGCGGACGTTTACGACGCCTTCGCCATGGTCGGCAGCGCGCTCTTCGGTCCCGGCCATGACCCCTACAAGAAGGCGGCGCTGGTGTTCGGTGACGACATCGGCTCCCAGGCTTTCGTGGCGCCGGCCACGAATGCGTTCACGCACCTGGGCGGAACGATCGCCATCAACCAGCCCATCCACCTCGGCGCGTCGTCCTACCGGACCGAGGTCGCGGCGATGCTGAAGACAAAGCCGGACGTCATCCTCACCGAAGCCCTCGGCTCCGCGGGCACGTACTTGAAAGAGGTCAAGACGCAGAACGGCGGCAAGATGATCCCATTCATCGGCTCGTCTGCCACCATCGACCCAACCTGGTTCCAGCAGGTTCGCGACGCGATCGGCATCGATGACCTGCTCAAGTACTACGCCGGCGTGGACCTCGGCTACACGTTCTCAGGACCGGCCTACAGCGAGTTCCTGACCAATCTCAACGCCGCGGCCTCAACATTCAAGGACGCGCCCAAGTACAAGCAGCGGGGCTCGACGCTCCATCTGTACGACGGGATCATCATGACCGCGTTGGCGATGGTCGCTACCAACAGCGCAGACCCGAAGGTGTACAACTCAAAGATCATCGATATCGCCAACGGCACCAGCAGCGCGACAGTCGTCAACACTTACAAGGACGGCGTGGCCGCGCTCAAGGCCGGCAAGTCGATCCGCTTCGTCGGCGCCGGCGGCGAGAACAACTTCGACCAGTACAACAACTCGCAATCGGGGTACATCCTCGTCGGCTACGACAAGGATGGGAACGAGGTCACCGTCGGGCACCTGACCCCAGACCAGACCTCGAAGCTCATTGCGGCAGGCGGATAGTCCAGATAATCCCAACCGGTATCCGAGTAAGCCGAGCGCCGTGGACCTTTACGTAGCGGCGTTCGGCTTCGGCCTGGTGGGCATGTCCGTGATCGCCATCGCTGCGGTCGGATTCACGATGCAGTTCGGTATCACCAACATGATCAACCTTGCGTATGGCGAGGTCATGATCTCCTCGGCCTACGTCGCCTATTACGTCAACAAGGCGGGCGTCACGATCTGGGTGGGAATGATCGCGGGTGCGCTCTTCGGAGCGGTGTTCTCCTTCCTGCTGAACCGGTTCGTATACGCGCCGTTCCAGCGCAAGGGCACCTCGCACATAGGCATGGTCATCGTCTCTCTGGCCGTCTCGCTCATGATCGCGAACCTCTTGCTTCCGATCGTCGGCTATTACAGCGTGTCCTACCAGGACACCACCGGAGGCCTGTTGCGCGCAGGTGGCATCGTGCTCACCACCAACCAGATCGCGATCATCGGGGTTGCGGTGGTGCTCATGCTCCTCATCCACGGACTTCTCAGGTACACGCGGCTGGGCAAGGCGATGCGCGCGACAGCGGCCAACCCGACCCTTGCCCGCAACTGCGGCATCCCCACGCAGCGCGTCATCGACGCGGTGTGGCTGATCACCGGCGCCCTGTGCGGCCTCGCAGGCGTCGTCGCTGCCATGAACTCCGACTCGTTCGCGATCTCCAACGGGGCCGGGTTTCTGATCACGGCTCTGGCGGCCGCAGTCCTCGGTGGAGCCGGCCAGCCCTACGGCGCCATGATCGGTGCAGTGATCATCGGTCTGGTGACCGAGCTCAGCGCCGCGGCCTGGGCGCCTGAGTACAAAGAGGTGGTGGCCTTCGGCATCCTGGTGCTGGTCATGGTGCTTCGGCCGCAAGGCCTGCTCGCCAAGCGCGGCGCATTGGCTGCCGCCGGATGAACAGCTACTACGCGGCCAATCTCCTCGTTTATGCGGGGGTCGATATCATCGCCCTCCTCGCGCTCAACCTCCAGTTCGGGGTCTCGGGCATCGTGAATTTCAGCTTCATCGTCTTCCAGGCCGTGGGCGCGTACGCGGCCGCGATCCTGTCGATGCCGCCCGACTACGCCCAGGGCTACGACTTTCAGGTCTACGTCGGCGGGTATCAGCTGCCGTTCCCGATTCCATGGCTGGGCGGCGCGGTCGCCGGCGGCCTACTTGCGATTCCGGTGGGCCTGGTCGTTCTCCGGAAGCTGCGCAGCGACTACCAGGCGATCGCGCTCCTGGTGCTGTCGATCATCACCAACGAGGTGATCACCAACGCGCGACCTTTCTTGAACGGGGCGGCCGGCCTCGCCCTGGTGCCGCCACCTTTCTCCGACGTGATCGACCCCAACACTGAGACGTATCAGTACTTCTACGTGGCGATGACCGCGATCTGCGTCGTGCTGGTGTTCGTGGTGGTGAACCGGATCGTCAACTCACCCTATGGCCGCAGCCTGCGGGCGATGCGGGAGCGCGAGCTCGCGGCGATGGCGATCGGCAAGAACCCGGTCCAGCTGAAGATGACGGTGTTCATCGTCGGCGGCGTGATCGCCGGCCTGTCCGGCGCGATCCTGGTGGGCTTCATCCAGCTGTGGGCGCCGTCGGTCTGGCTCTACCCCGAGACGATCATCCTGTTCGCCGCCATCATCGTCGGCGGTCGGGGCAACAACGTCGGCGCGATCCTCGGCGCGCTGCTTGTGCCTGTGGGATTCGAAGAGGTGACCCGCTTCATCCCGAGCAGCTTCGGACCGCCCGGCCTCATCCCGGCTCTTCAATGGGTGGCGATCGGGCTCCTCATCATCGGTTTCCTGTGGTTTCGGCCTGAAGGAGTGCGTCCGGAGCCGCGTCACGTCTTTGAAGGCGCGCCCGTGCGAGAGGACCTGGAAGATGCTCGCGCAACCTGAGGTGGCGGTCGCAGCCAACCGGCCGCTGCTGGTCGCGGACGACATCCACCGCCACTTCGAAGGCTTGCATGCGGTCGACGGCGTGTCGATCGATGTGCCACCGGGCCAGATCACCGGCCTCATCGGCCCCAACGGCGCGGGCAAGTCCACGTTCCTCGCCGTGCTCGCGGGCACGCTGCCGGCGACAGGGGGCACCATCGTGTTCGATGGCGTGGACATCACGCGCCAATCCGCCTTCCGGCGGGCGCGCCGCGGTATCGTGCGCACTTTCCAGCTGCCGTCAGAGTTCGCGCGCCTGACAGTGCTCGAAAACCTGCTCGTGGCCGCGCCTGACAACCGTGGCGACTCGCTGGTGGGGGCGCTGCTGGGAAAGCGTTACTGGATCGAAGACGAACGTAGGCACACAAGGGTCGCGCGCGAGCTGCTTGCGCGGTTCGGCATGAGCGCAAAGGAGTCCGACTATGCAGGCAACATGAGTGGTGGGCAGAAGCGCCTGATCGAGATCATGCGGGCGCTCATGCTCAAGCCGCGGCTGCTGCTCTTGGATGAGCCGATGTCGGGCGTACATCCGAAGATCGTCCTCGAGATCCAGCGCTACCTCCAGGACCTGCGCGCAGAAGGGCTGACCATCTTGATGGTCGAGCACGAGCTCCACATGGTCGAGCGGCTGTGCGATTCCGTGGTCGTGATGGCGCAGGGAAAGGTGATCGGCAGCGGGACCATGGCCAGCTTGAGGCGGCAGCGGGAGATTGTTGACGCTTACCTTGTCGGATAGGCTCGCTCACGTGGAGGCGCGGCCGGTCCCGAGCCTGCAGGCGCGTGGAATCACAGATTGCCGTCGGTCCTGGCGAGGTGGTCGCGATCATCGGCCCCAACGGCGCCGGCAAGAGCACGCTGCTCAAGAGCCTGGTCGGAATCCTGAAACTGGACAAAGGCACCATCTTGCTCGGCGACGACGATGTCAGCGGCCGGCCCCCGGAAGAGCTGGCCCGGCGAGGCGTCGGATACGTTCCGCAGGTCAACGACATCTTCGAGCCGCTTACGGTCCTCGAGAATCTCGAGATGGGGGGCTACCTGCTCAGCCCGGCACACGTCAGAGCCCGCGTGGCCGAGGTCGGCGATGTGTTTCCGCAGCTGCCACCCATGCTGAGGCGGCGAGCCGACAAGCTCAGCGGGGGCGAGAGGAAGATGCTCGCGATCGCGCGCGTGCTCATGCTCGACCCGAAGGTGCTCATCCTCGACGAACCGACCGCTAACCTCTCGCCCAAGCTGGCCGACGCCCTGCTTCGTGAGCATATCCGCCGCCTGGCCGGCCTCGGCAAGGCGGTGCTGCTCGTCGAGCAGCGAGCTCGCGCGGCGCTGCAGGTGGCGGTTTGGACGAGCGTCCTGGTATCGGGCT
>VBGM01000018.1:40196-66123 GCA_005880855.1 Chloroflexota bacterium | reverse complement strand
GTTGATGTTCCGGCACGACGGCGAGCGCCGCCTGGGCGCGCTGCGGCCCGGTCACGAGCACGAGGTCGTCGACCTCGGCGAGGTCGCGCCAGACCTGCTCGCGGTGATCGACGCGGGTGAGCGGGCTCTCGAGCATGCGCGCAAGGTCGCCGCTAACGCCCATCGTGGCCTGCCGCTCAACGATGTAACGCTGCTGCCGCCATTGGATTCGCCGCGGGGAAACATCATCGCAATGGGCCGCAACTATCAGAAGCATGCGGAGGAGACGGCGACCAATGGCGATGTCAAGCCGCCCACGATCTTCACCAAAGCGATCACCAGCATCACCGGTCCGTATGACGACATCGAGATCAACCCGTCGGTCAGCGACAAGCTCGACTGGGAAGTCGAGCTCGGCGTGGTCATCGGCGCCAGCGGAGCCAACATCGCCCGGCGCGACGCCATGAACCACGTGTTCGGCTACTTCGTCCTCAACGACGTCAGCGCACGCGACATCCAGAACGGATGGGGCGGCCAGTACTTCAAGGGCAAGAGCCTGGACCGTTCATGCCCGACAGGGCCGTGGGTGGTGACGAAGGATGAAGCCCCGGGTCCCGGCAACCTTGCCCTGCGCTTGACGCTCAACGGCGTCGTCAAGCAGGAGGGCAACACCGCCGACATGATCCATCCCATCGACGCGATCATCGAGTGGGCTTCGAAGGGGATGACGCTGCTGCCTGGCGCACTCATCGCGACGGGGACGCCGGATGGGGTCGGCTTCGCGCGTACTCCCCCCGAATATCTGAAGGTCGGCGACGTCATGGAGACCGAGGTCGAGGGGATCGGTGCGCTGCGGAACCGCCTGGTCGCAGCGAATGTCCCCGCAACTTCGCGCCGCTCGCCGTAGAGCTAGCCGACCACTCCCACCGCGGCGCCCAGCGAGCGAAGCAGTGGCCGGACGTCGGTCCAGCGCGCGCTCTCTTCCACGTGCGTCGCGCCAGGTAGCGTCTGCGCGAAGGCGTCGACGACCGCCGGATCCCACTGGGTGCCACGCCCGCGCAGGAGCTCGCCGAGCGCGATGTCCGATCCGAGCGCCTGGCGATAGGGCCGGTCGGACGTCATCGCGTCCCACGAGTCGGCGACCGCGATGATGCGCGCGCCCAGCGCGATCGCCGCGCCCGCGAGTCCGTGCGGGTAGCCGAGCCCATCGATTCTTTCATGATGGGCGAGGACCAGCTCGCGCCCGCGCCGGTATTCGGGAAACTTGGCCAGGATCTCGGCGCCGGTCTCGGGATGCTTCTTCATGAGCTCGAACTCCTCCGCGGTCAGGCGGCCCTGCTTGTGGAGCACCTCGTCCGGGACGGCGATCTTGCCGAGGTCGTGGACACGCGCCGCGAGGCGGATCAGCTCGACCTCGCGGTCGGGCAGACGCAGCGTCCGCGCGATCTGAACCGAGTGGTTGGCGACGCTCTGCGAGTGCTGGAACGTGTATGGATCGCGGCGGTCGACGACGTCCGCCATCGCCTCGACGGCGGCGATGGTCTGTTCTCTCAGCTGCACCGACCGCGTCAGGGCGACATGGATCGCGGCCACCGGCACCATCATCACGAGCGCGAGGCCCGGCCGGCCGTTCGAGATTATCGCCAAGAGGTAGCCGGCGATGTAAAGCGCAGCCGTCTGCTTCCAGTCATTGCCCGCGATCTCGGTCCAGATCTCGAATGGGTTACGGCTGTTGTGCAGGCCGCCGGCGATTGCGTCGAGCCCGCTGTAGACGGCATAAAAGACCGCTCCGGCAAGCACGGCGCTTCCCACCTCGGTCCCACCAGCGCTGTAGGTGAGCGCAGCCAAACCTCCGGCCACCATGAGCTGAGAGCTGTTGAAGACGAGGTCGATTGGTTCCCGACGATGAAATCCGGTGGCCGGATTGCGGCGGAGGCAGAGCAGGCCCTCACCGACGACGCGGCTTCCGCCGATCATCGCCACAGCGGTCGCCGGCGCAAACAGCAGAACCATCGCCAGATAGACCGCCGGAGCCGGGTCTGCCTTGAGTCTCGGCGAAACCGTAACCGGGAAGTTGGTCGCAGCAGCTCCCAGAAACATGAGAACGGCCATCAACAGCGGATCGCCGTTGGCGGCCGCGGGCAGGCCGAGCAGCGCCGCCCCCAAGACGACGGCGGGCGCCGCCATGGTCAGCAGATAAGCTCGAAGGAGCGAAGGCATCGGAGAAGGCTGACTACGGGAGGCCGATGCCGCCGCCGAAGGTCGTCGTTGAGCTGGTGGTGCTCGCGTACACGGTTGTGGACGTCCCCAAGAGCGAGGTCGAGACCTTCAGGCTCGTCTTGATCGGGGTTCCGATCCCAAGCGTCGGGTCCAGCGAGCAGTAGGCCGCGCTGGCGTTGGTCACCCCGATCACGAGCATGCCGGCGCAAAGAACAAGGCTCAGTACCACCCGTTTCATCCCAAATCCCACCTTTCGAACAAATTCAGCCTTTGTTCAGGCCGATGCCCTGAATCTATGTAGTCCCGTGTACAGAAGGGTGAAGGCGTTGTTAAGACTTCTTCAGGCCGAGAGCCTGCCGAAGTTGATCGCAGAGGCCCTGTCGGAAGGCCGCCTTTGAGCCCAAACCCGAAAGTGGTATTGACCACTTGTCTTATTTGTGCTTTACTTCCCCGATGCGATGGGCTAGAGGGCTTTACCACTTCGTCAAAGAACTCGTATGACCAAAACCGACGACACCCGTGGCCAGGTTCTTGATCTGATGGAGTCGCTCGAGGTGGGCCAGGCCATCCCATCTGAGCGACAGCTCAGCCAGGAGCTGGGGGTCTCACGGTTGACGATCCGAGCTGCCCTCGACGAGCTCGTCCGCGACGGCTACCTTGACCGCCGTCACGGCAGCGGCACCTACGTGACCGAGCCCAAGATCTCGCAACCGCTGACGTTGACCTCGTTCAGCGAGGACATGCGCCGGCGCGGGATGGTTCCGGGCAGCCGCACGCTGGAGCTCGCCACAACTTCGGCAGGCGCCCGCCTGGCCCGCCGCCTCCAGGTCTCTCCCGCGGAGCGCCTGGTCCGGGTGAAGCGGCTTCGACTCGCGGACGCCGAGCCGATGGCGATGGAGGTCCTGCACATCCCCGAGGCCCTGGTTCCCGGGCTGACCAAGGCCGACCTCGAGAACCGCTCCTTCTACGACCTGCTCGGCGAGCGGTACGGAATCGTGATCGCCTCTGGCACCCAGAGCATCGAGCCCACCGTGACCAACGAGGAGGAGTCGGAGGTGCTGGGGGTGCCCCTGCACACGCCGGCCTTCCTGTTCGAGCGGACGACCCTCTCCGAGTCAGGGCGGATCGTCGAGTTCGTCCGCTCCATATACCGCGGCGACCGATATCGCCTGGTCGCCGACCTGACACCGCAGCGAAGCCGCAACGGGCGCTCGGCCGGCGCCCCGCGCGTGCCCGACGGCTCAGGCGATGGTGGAACACGGCGACGGCAGTCAGGACGCGCGAGCGCCCCATTCAAACCTTAGGGAGAAGATTGAAGATGAACCCGCGGAAGCTCTTGTTCACGGTCGCGACGGCCTTTGCGCTGGTCGCCGCGGCATGTGGAGGCTCGCCCTCCAGCAACAACACCGGCAACGAAACCGGCACGCTCACTGTGTGGCTCATGAACGGGAGCGCGCCGCAGAGCGTCATCGACGGTGTCAACACCGACTTCAAGGCCAAGCATCCGAACGTCACAGTGAACGTCGAGATTCAGCAGTGGTCTGATGTGACCACCAAGCTCGACACGGCTTTTACCGGCAGCACGCCCCCGGACGTGATGGAGCTGGGCAACACGCTCGTCGCCAAGTACGCGGCGGCCGGCGCGCTCCAGGACATCTCTTCGAAGAAGGGCAGCTTCCAGAACTCCGGGACGTGGCTCCAGTCGCTGACCGACTCTTGTACCTATCAGAGCAAGCTCTACTGCATCCCTTACTACGCGGGCAGTCGCGCGATCATCTACCGCACCGACCTGTTCGCTGGCGCGGGTGTACAGGTCCCGACGAGCATGGACGACCTGATGACCGTCGGCCAGAAGCTGATGGCCAAGTACGGTTCGGACTCGCGGTTCTCCGCTCTCTATTTCCCCGGCAAGTACTGGTACGCCGCTGCCCCGTTCGTGTGGGACTTCGGCGGCGATATTGCCACGCAGTCGGGATCGAAATGGCAAGGTTCCATCAACAGCGACAAGTCCCAGCAGGGATTGACCCAGCTGAAGACCCTGGTCTCCGCTCTCTCCCGGGCCGACAAGACCGGTGACGAGGCCAAGCAGGACCAGGCCTTCGCCCAGGGCCACATCGCGATGATCATCGCCAACGGCTGGGAGGTCGGCGTCATCACCGACCCGAAGAGCGGCGACCCATCGCTGCTCCCGAAGCTCGGGGCCTTCCCGATCCCGAGCCACAACCCAGGTCAGACCGCTCCTGTTTTCCTCGGCGGCTCCGACCTCGGTATCTCAGCCAAGAGCCAGCACCAGGCCCTCGCCCAGGAATGGGTTGGGCTGCTGGGCGGCACCAAGTTCCAGACCCAGATGGTGACGGCGGGCGGGGTCATCCCCAACACGACGACCTTGACCTCGCTGAGCTCCGGTCTTCCGGCGATATTCGCGTCCGCGGCCAAGACGAGCCGTTTCACGCCGAACTCGCCCAACTGGGCAAGCGTCGAGTCGGCTAACGTGCTGCAGGACATGCTGGTGTCGATCTTCACCGGGAAGTCCACGATTCCGGCGGCCACGTCGACCGCCAGCGACAAGATCACGCAGATACTCAACGGCTAGAACACGAAGACCAAAGGGGGTCGGCTTCAATGGGAGTGGCCGGGGATGCACGCGCTCGTGTGTCCTCCGGACCTCACCTAGAGGCCGGCCCCTGGCGGCAAACCTTCGCCCGCCGCGCACTTCCATACGCTCTCATCGCACCTGCCCTCCTGGTCATCGTCGCGGTGCTGGGCTACCCGCTGGTGAATCTGGTCTGGATCTCAACCCAGAAATACGGGTTCCGCGAGCTCATCCAGCACCAGGGCGTTTTCATCGGCCTTCAGAACTTCGCCACGATCCTGACCGACCCGCAGTTCCTCTACGTGATTCGGATCTCGCTCATCTTCACCGCCGTCAACGTGGGTCTGTCGATGCTCCTGGCCACGTTGATCGCCCTCCTTCTGGAGCGCGTGAGCCGGCCGGTAAGGATCCTCCTCAGCGCGGGCCTCGTCTTCGTGTGGGCGACTCCGGTGATCCCGGCGGTGAACCTCTGGCAGTGGATGTTCGATTACGAGTTCGGCGTCGTCAACTGGCTCCTGACGCGCATCGGCGCCGGCGACTACATCCACCACAACTGGTTCGAGAACCCGGTGCAAGGCTTCGCCGTGATCACCATCATCGTGGTCTGGGGTGCGATCCCGTTCCTCGCGCTGACCCTCTACGCCGGGCTCACGCAGGTGCCGAGAGAGCTCGTCGAGGCGGCTCAGATCGACGGCGCCCGGCCGTGGCAGGTCTTCACCAACGTCACCCTGCCCATCGTCCGGCCGCTGTTCATCATCCTGTTCAGCCTTTCCACGATCTGGGACTTCGGTGTGTTCAATCAGGTCTGGGTCCTTCTCAACCAGCGACCGAACAAGGACTACTTCCTCATCGCCGTGTACTCGTTCCAGGAGTCCTTCCGCGTCAGCAAGTACGGGCTCGGGGCGGCATCGGCGGTGGTGATGGTCGCGATCCTGGCGGTCGTGAGCATCTTCTACATCCGCGAGACGATTCGACTCACCAACGAGGAATTGCAATGAAGCGCTCGGCGGGTCGGGTGTTTCTCGACGGCACGGCCATCCTCATCCTGCTCGTGATGCTGTTCCCGATCTACTGGATGGTCTCGACCGCGCTGAAGCCCGGCAAGCAGATCCTGAGCCTGACGCCCGTGTGGGTCCCGACGCAGCTGACGTTCGACAACTTTCAGTCCGCGATCCACGTGCCGTTCTTCTGGAACGATGTGGTCAACAGCCTCGTCATTGTGTCGACCACAGTCGTCGTTTCCATCGTCCTGGCATTCCTGGCCGCGGCCGCCGTCGCGCGCTTCGGATTCCGCGGGCGCGCCGCATTCGTCGTCATGGTCATCGCCGTGCAGATGGTGCCGCTGAACGCGTTGGTGATTCCGATCTACCTGCTGCTCGACAAGGTCGGCCAGGTCGACAGCCTCGTCGGCGTGATCGCGTACTACATGGCGGTGGTGCTGCCGTTCATGATCTGGACGCTGCGGGGGTTCGTGACCAATGTGCCTGTCGATCTAGAAGAGGCCGCGATGATCGACGGCGCCACCCGGGTCGGGGCATTCATGCGGATCGTGTTTCCGCTGGTCGCGCCGGGCCTGGTCGCGACCGCGATCTTCGGTTTCATCCAGGCCTGGAACGAGTACATCATCGCGTACGTCCTGCTCAGCAGCTCGAGCAAGCAAACCCTCACGATCTGGCTTGCGTCTTTCACCACCCAGCACGGCACCGATTGGGGCGGGCTGATGGCAGGGGCCACGCTCACCGCATTGCCGGTGGTGGTTCTCTTCCTTCTCGTCCAGCGCTACGTCCAGGGCAGCCTGACCGCGGGAGCGGTCAAGGGATGACGATGGATTCCATCCAACGACTCGCGGACCGCTGCCTGCTGCCCGGCTTCGTCGGCACCCAGCCGCCGGACTGGGTCCTGCGGCGCGCAGCCGCCGGTCTTGGCGGCGTCTGCCTGTACGCGCGCAACGTGCGCTCGACTTCCCAATTGAGAGCAATGTCCGAACGGCTGCATATCGAGAACGCCGGCCTCGTCATCGCGATCGATGAGGAAGGGGGGGATGTCACTCGCCTGGAGGCGGCCACTGGCAGCTCGTACCCCGGCAACCTCGCCCTGGGCGCGGTCGACGACTTCGAGCTCACACGCGCGGTCGCGGGCTCCATCGGCGCGGAACTGGCCGCCGCCGGCATCGACCTCGACCTCGCGCCGGTGGCCGACGTCAACAGCAACCCGATCAATCCAGTCATCGGCGTGCGTGCGTTCGGACCTGAGCCCGGTCTCGTGGCGCGGCAGACGGCGGCCTGGGTCGAAGGCCTGCAGGGGGCCGGCGTCGCCGCCTGCGTGAAACATTTCCCGGGGCACGGCGCCACCTCGCTCGACTCGCATCTGGCCCTGCCGGTCGTCGACGAGGATCCTCACCAAGGGGCGCTCGAGCCGTTTTCGGCCGCGATCGCGGCGGGCGTCCGCGCGGTGATGAGCGCGCACATCGTCGTGCCCACCATCGACGCCGTTCCCGGGACGATCAGCCCGAAGGTCATGACCAGTCTTCTGCGTCGCGAGCTTGGGTTCCAGGGCCTCGCCGTGAGCGACGGTCTCGAGATGCGCGCGATCGCGGACGGCGTGGGCATCGCGGAAGGCACGGTCCTCGCGCTGACCGCCGGGTGTGACCTGCTTTGCATCGGCGGGGGCCTGGCCGGCGAGGATATCGCGATTGCACTGCGCGATGCGATCGCGGCGGCGGTCAAGGCCGGGCGAGTCAGCGAAGAGCGCCTGGCGGAAGCGGCTGCGCGTGTGGACGCGCTCGCGGAGTGGCGCACGAAGCAGGTGGTGGCAGCGGTCGGGGACCGCGCGGTCGGCCTGGCGGCAGCACGCCGCGCGGTACGCGCGGAAGGACAGCGGTCGTCCAGCTGACCTCGACACCCTCGCAGGCGGCGGGCGTCGTGCCGTGGGGCGTGGCGGGGCCAATGGCGGAGCTCGGCGCGCGCGTGCATGCGATGGAGCTGGACGAGCAGGCGAACCTCGATGCCATCATCGCCGCGGCGGTAGGTCACAGCCTCGTGCTCGTCGTCAGGAACCTTCACCGCCATCCGTGGATGGCAGCCGACATCGAGGCGGCGCTCGCCCAGAGGCCCGACGCGATCCTGGTCGAGATGGGCTTGCCGGCATGCCGGCCCGCGGCGGCGGCGGCTTACGTCGCGACTTACGGAGCGGCCCGCGTGTGCGGCATCGCGGCGGCCGAAGTGCTGATGGGTAGATGAGCGAGGTTGCACACCCGCGTGCCGACGCGCTAGACGGCTTCAGCACTAGCGAGCTGCTCGAGCTCATGCACGGCGAGGACAGAAGCGCGATCGAATCGGTCCATACGGCCCTCGAGCAGATAGCCAACGCCGTCGATCAGGTCGCTTTGCGACTGCGTTCAGGCGGTCACCTCCATTATTTCGGAGCTGGCACGAGCGGCCGGCTGGCGGTTCTCGACGCAGCCGAATGTCCGGCGACGTTCGGCGTAGCCGAAGACCTCGTCCAGGCCCACGCCGCCGGCGACGGCGAGGCCGAGGACGACCATGGCCGCGGCGTTCGTGACGCGAAGCATGCCGGCCTCACCCCTCACGATGCGGTCATCGGAGTGAGTGCAAGCGGCCTCACGGCATATGTGCTGGCGGCGCTCGGCGAGGCACGCCAGGCGGGAGCGCTCGTGGTCGGGCTCAGCTGCGCCGCAGGAAGCCCGCTTGGAAAGGCGGCGGACATCGCGATCGAGGTCGACGTCGGTCCTGAGGTCATCGCCGGCTCGACGCGCCTCAAGGCCGGGACGGCGCAGAAGGTCGCTCTGAACATGATCAGCACCGGGGTGTTCATGCGGCTCGGCCATACCTACCGCGGACGCATGGTCGGCATCGTCACGACGAACGAGAAGCAGCGCCGTCGTGCGGAGCGAATGGTCCGCGAGCTCACCGGCTGCTCGGCCGAGACGCTGGACACCGCCCTTCGCGATGCCGGTGGCAGCCCCAAGGTTGCCATCCTCATGCTTCGTTTCGGCATCGATGCCGGCGAGGCGCGCCATCGACTCTCGAGCGCGAGCGGCGACCTCGCGGTGGCGCTGGGTGAGCGCGACCCGCAGTGAAAACATTGTTCCGCGGTCGAGTGCACGGCGTCGCCGGCGCCGACGCGGTTCTGGTCGATGGTGGCGTGATCACGTGGATCGGTGCGGGCAGTCCGCCTGAGCGCGCCGACGACGAGGTGGTCGCTGGGCCGGACGAGTGGATCGCGCCCGGATTCATCGACCTTCAAGCCAACGGCTTCAAAGGCCACGATGCCGCCGGCGGGAGGGACGAGATCGCGGAGATGTCGGAGGGCCTGCCGTCAACCGGCGTGACGTCGTTTCTGCCGACTCTCATATCGGCTCCGGTCGATGCCGGCGCCGGGTTCGCCGCCGCGGCTGCACTGGCGGCCGCAGAGTCACGAGGAGCGCGTGTCCTGGGAGCACACATCGAAGGGCCGTTCATCAATCCGTCCTTCCGCGGGGCCCACGAGATCGAATTGCTGGTCGAGCCCTCCGCGGCCGCTGTGGAGGTCATCGCGCGCGCCAGGCCGCGGCTCGTGACGCTTGCCCCCGAGCTGGCCGGTGGGCTGGACGCGATCCGCCGCTTGACACGCGCGGGGGTGGTCGTCAGCGCGGGCCACACCGGCGCCGATTTCGAGCAAGGAGAGCGCGCGATCGCGGCCGGGGTCCGCTTCGGGACTCACATCTACAACGCGATGGCGCCCGTACACCACAGGCGGCCGGGCATCGCGCTGGCGCTGCTGCTCGATCGACGTGTGACGGTGGGATTGATCGCTGATGGCGAGCACGTCCATCAGGCGATCTGCGAGCAGCTGGTTCGTGTCAAGGACTCCAACCGCATCGCGCTGACGACTGACCAGACCGCGGCCGCGGGCTCGCCGCCAGGCGAATACAACCTCGGCGGCCGACAGGTCGTCAGCGACGGGAAGGTCGTGAGGCTGGAGGACGGGACGCTCGCAGGCAGCGCAGCCACCATGGATGGGCTCGTCCGGCGCATGGCCGCGATCCCAGGGTTGAGTGCTGCTCGCGCCATCGCGATGGCGTCGACCGTGCCGGCGCGCGTCCTCGGCGAGCGTGGCCTCGGGCGGCTTCGCGCCGGCGCGTGCGCGGACGTCGTCGTGCTCGACTCCGACCTTCGCGTTCGACTGACGATGGTCGGTGGCACGATCAGGTTCCGAATTTGAGTCGCTTCTACGACGAGATCCGTGAGCAGCCTGAGGTTGCAGCGCGCCTGCTCGAGGAGAGCCGGACCGCAATCGAGGCATTCGGCGCACGGTTCCGCGAAGCGCACCCGAAGGGATTCGTGATCGCGGCGAGGGGCAGCTCGGATCATGCCGCGCTGTACGCGAAGTATCTTTTCGGCCGCCGCCATCGCTCGCTCGTGGCGCTCGCCGCGCCATCGCTTTTCACCCGGTACTCGAGCCCGCCATCCCTCGAGGGTCAATGCGTGATCGGAATCTCGCAATCCGGCGAGTCGCCTGATGTGATCGCTGTGGTCGAGGAGGCCGTCAGGCAGGGAGCGATGACGGTTGCGATCACCAACGAAGCCGAATCAAGGCTCGCAGCGACATCGGAGCTGGTGCTGCCGCTTCACGCGGGCTCCGAACGAAGCGTGCCTGCGTCGAAGACGTACACCGCGAGTCTTCTCGCCCTGGCGTTGATGTCACAGGCGATCGACCCCGATGAGCAGTTCGGCGCCGCCCTGAACCGAGTACCGATGAGCATCACGGATGCGCTGGAGGCAGAGGAGAAGCTCGCACCGCTCGCCCCCGCGCTGGCCGGTCCGCGTGCCATCGTGCTCGGGCGCGGCTTCAACTTCTCGACAGCGGAGGAGGTTGCCTTGAAGCTGACGGAGACGAGCTACGTGCTTGCTCGCGCGTGGTCGGTCGCCGACTTCGAGCACGGGCCGATCGCGGTGGTCGGATTCCCCGTCCTGCTGGTGGGAGGCGGCGGTTCGGTCGAAGCCGATCTCGAGTCGATCGCCGCCCGCCTGGTCGACTCCGGCTGCCGCGTGATCGGCGTGTTCGACTGCTCGAGCGCGCCACGCGGGCTCGAAGCTGCGGCGGTTCACGATTCCGGGCTGCCCGAGGAGCTGACGCCACTGACATTGGCCGTGCTCGGCCAGCTCCTGGCTTGGCGGGTGGCACTCGCGCGTGGCGTCGACCCCGACCGGCCGCGAGCCCTCCGCAAGATCACCCGCACTTGGTAACCAGCCGGCGCCTCCTCGGGCTTGATATCGGCGGCTCGTCGAGCCGCGCGCGCCTGGTGGAAGGCACGCGGATCGTTGCCGAGGCGGAGGGACCGGGCGCGAATGTGGCCGCGCTTCCTCCGCCGGTGGTGGCCGATCGGTTGGCCGCGCTCCTGGGCGGGCTGGGAGAGATCGGAGCAGACGCGTGCTGTGCCGGCAGCGCTGGCGCTGAGATCCCGGCCGGACGGGAGCGGCTCGAGCGCATTCTCACCGATCTGCTGCCCGGATGCCGGATCACGATCGTGCACGACACCAGGCTCGTGCTGGCCGCGGCTGGACTCGACAGCGGTATCGCGCTCATCAGCGGCACCGGCTCGGTTGCCTACGGTCACGATCTCGATGGGCGGGAAGCGCGCGCCGGCGGCTGGGGTTGGCTGATCGGCGACGATGGCAGCGCGGCCTGGCTTGCGCGCGAGGCCGCGCGCGCGGTGATGCGCCGATCCGACGCGGGCGCGCCGTTGGGACCACTTGGCGACGCGCTGCTGCAGGCGACCCGTGCGCGCGGAACCGAGGAGCTCGTCGGAGCGCTCCACGGCCTGACCGAGCCGGGCGAGTGGGCAGCGCTGGCCGGGGTGGTGTTCGATACGGCCGGCGCAGACTCTGCGTCAGCATCGCTCGTCGAAGATGCTGCCGCGGGCTTGAGCGAACTGGTGGCCGTGGTGCGCAGGCGCCTCGCCCTCGAAGGCCCCGTCGTCCTTGCGGGCGGCCAGCTGCTCAATCAGCCAAGGTTGGAGGCCGCTGTGCGCAAGCATCTCGGCGCAGCGGTCCGCTTGGACGAGCCTCCGGTCGCCGGCGCGGTAAGGCTCGCGGAACTATCCCTGGAGAATTAGCCCACTCGCCCTGGTCCGATTCCGCATCTCTGGCGCCAAACGCGCGAAACAATTCGCGGGGAACGCACGTCTGGCGTCAAACGAGCGGAATCAGACGAAGAGCGGTTCGGTATTCGAGCGCGCGAGGAGCGCGGCCATCTCCGCCTCGGCCGGACGCTTTTCGAAGCGCTCGGCCGCGTCGAGGACCCGGGGCAGCAGGTCGATGTCGCCGGCCGTGTTGAGGAAGACGCCCGGCCGGCCGAGCACCCACCATACAGCGAGATCGATGTCGGACTGCGCCTCGAGCGGCTGATACCACGTTGTCCGCGAGCGCTCGCGGCCCAGCCAAGGCCTGGCAGCGATCGACTTGATGGTCTGCACGGCCACGTTGCGCTCGGCGCAGGTCCGGGCCAACGCCTCGAAGTTCTCCGCGTAGTAAGGCAGCTGCATGGTGACGAAGTTGTATGGGAGCAGTACGGAGTCGAAATCGAAACGGGCCAGCGACCGGCGGTGGTTCGCGGCGATCTGGGCGCCATGGCCGGTGACTCCGATCCACTTCACGAGGCCTTGCTCTCGCGCCTGCATCGCCGCCTCGATGGCGCCGCCAGGGCTGAGTGCTGTGTCCCACTCGATCGGATCCGCGAGATTGTGCAGCTGCCATAAGTCGACGTGATCCACGCCGAGGCGATCGAGTGATCGGTGGAGCTCCGTGCGGGCTGCGCCGGCTTCGCGCTCTCCGGTCTTGGTGGCGATGAAGAAACGATGGGGCTCGCGCTTCAGCCACGGGGCGACGCGCAGCTCCGCATCGCCGTAGCTTGCGGCCACGTCGATGTGGTTCACGCCATGATGCACCAGCACTTCGAGAGTTCGGTCCGCGGCGTCCTGCGTCACGTGAGATAGGGACGCTCCCCCGAAGATCGTTCTGCTGCTCATGTGGCCGGTTCGCCCGAAGGCGTCCTGCCCCACCATCGGGCTAGAGGATCGCCCTGCCCGTCGGGCCGTCGAAAAGGTGAAGGCGGCGCATGTCGACGCCGAGCCGAACGCGGTCGCCTGGGCTCACCTTGAGGTTGGGGTCGACGCGGGCCGTGATGGTGTCCGCGCCAACGCCGCCGTACAGGAACTGGTCGGCGCCGAGCACCTCGGAGACCTCGACCTTCAGGTCCATCCCCGGGTGCCCATCGGTCGGGTGCTCGGTCAGCGCTTCGGGCCGGATGCCGAGCACTCCCTTCTCGACGCCCGGCGCCGTCGGCAGCTCGATGTCGAAGCCGCTCGCCTTGGCGGTCTTGCCCTGAATGCTGACCGGGATGAAGTTCATGGTTGGGCTGCCGATGAAGCCGGCGACATACATGTTCGCGGGCTGGTCATAGATCTCGCGCGGCGGCGCCACCTGCTGCAGGACGCCGTCCTTCATCACCGCGATGCGGTCGCCCATCGTCATCGCTTCGACCTGGTCGTGGGTCACATATATAAAGGTCGCGTGGAGCGCGCGGTGCTGCTTCTGGAGCTCGATCCGCGTCTGCACGCGCAGCTTGGCGTCGAGGTTCGACAGCGGCTCGTCGAGAAGGAACGCCTGGGGCTCGCGCACGATGGCGCGTCCAAGCGCCACACGCTGCCTCTGGCCGCCTGACAGCTGGCGCGGCTTGCGCTTCAGCAGCGGGCCGAGCTCGAGGATGTTCGCCGCCGTGTTGACGCGCCGCTCGATGTCCGCTTTTGGCGTGCCTCGCATCTTCAGGCCGAAGGCAAGGTTGTCGAACACGGTCATGTGCGGGTAAAGGGCGTAGGACTGGAACACCATCGCGATGTCGCGATCACGAGGCGGCATCTCGTTGACGACCCGCTCCCCGATCCTGATCTCGCCTTCGGTCACCTCTTCGAGGCCGGCGAGCATGCGGAGGGCGGTCGACTTGCCACACCCTGAAGGGCCGACGAGGACCATGAACTCCGTGTCCTTGACCTCGAGGTTGAAGTCGTTGACGGCCAGCGTTCCGCCCGCGAATCGCTTGGTGACGTGCTCGTAGGTGACCGATGCCATATCTGATCTACATCCTATTGGGTAATTGGCACCTTTCGGGGCCTGGAATCTCCGAGCCGTGCGGCGCTCCTCAGCTGACCTGCGGTGTCCTCGGGCCTTGTGTCGTTCACGAACGTGCCGGCTCCCAGCTCGACCCCGGCCAGGTATTTGAGCCGGTCACTGCGGCGATGGGGTGGATAGAGCTCGATGTGGAGGTGGGCCTGCGGCCACTCGCGGCCGTCGGTCGGGGCCTGGTGCATCGCCATCACGTACGGCGTCGAGAACCCGAAGTGCCGGTCGTAAGCACGGGTCACGCCGAGGAGGGCTCGCGCCAGGTCCGCTCGCTCGCCGGCATCGAGATCGGCGATCGAGGCCACGTGGCGGCGTGGGTAGATGTGCATCTCGTAGGGCCAGCGCGCCGCACGGGGCACGAACGCCACCGTCGAGCCGGCCTCCAACACGACGCGCGGTCCCGACGCCTCGGCCGCCAGCTCTGCGCAGTGAAGACAATCGCCTTTCTCGGTGAGGTGCCGACGCGAGGCGTCGAGCTCGGCGTTCGCAAACGGCGGCACGAAGGGGAGGGCATAGACCTGGCCGTGCGGGTGGTGGAGCGTGACCCCGACCTCTTCGCCTTTGTTCTCGAAGATGTACACGTAGGCGACCTCGGCCCTCGAGCCGAGCTCCCGGTAGCGGTCGGCCCACACGTCGACAAGGAGTCGTACCCGCTCGAGCGGAAGGCGCGCAAGCGTCAGCTCGTGCTCGGGCGTGTAGACGATCACCTCGCAGCCCGTCGTCGACGGACGGACAGGACGCCCGTTGCGCCGGTCGGGCCCGAACGACGGAAAGCGGTTCTCGAACACCACGACCTCGAACGTGTCGAGTGGTACCTCGGATGCCCCACCAGGCCCACTTGGACACAGGGGGCAGAAATCGGTGGGGAGGAAGGTGCGGTCGTTGCGCTCGGTGGCGTAGGCGACCCACTCGCTCCGCAATGGATCGAAGCGGAGCTCAGGCATCGCTACGACCCCGTTTCGATGGGCGCATGGCCGTAGGCGAGCAGATACCTGCCATCGGGCAGCTCAAGGTTCTCCCGGGTCAGCAGTTGCGGCCGTCGGGCGTCGTCGATGCTCCGCCGTACACGCGGCCCCACTGGCTTGCCGTCACGCGGTCGCGCGGGCGCTCTCGACATCGACATCCTCGCCGGCGACACGCACATCGACCCCGGCATCACGGATCGCCTGCAGCTCAGCCGCGTCAGCCTTCGGGTCGGTGATCAGAGTGTGGACGCGTGCAGCCGGCACCGTCTGGCACATGGTCTCCTGCCCGATCTTGGTGTAGTCGGCGAGCACGACCACATGCTGCGCCGCGCCCGCGAGGGCACGGTCGGTCGCAGCCACCACCGGGCTGGGCGTGCTCAGCCCGCGGTCGGCGGTGAAGCCGTTGCCCGATATGAACGCCTGCGACGCTCGCAGCGCGCGCACGGATTCCTCCGTGGCGGGACCCACCAGCGCGTGGATTGGCCTGCGCAGCGTGCCACCGGTGAGGATCACCTCCACGCGCGGCGACTCCATCAACGCCTGCGCGACCAGCAGCGAGTTGGTGACCACCGTCAGCTCCGGGTAGTGCACAAGAAGACGCGCCAGCGCGAGCGTCGTGGTCCCAGGACCGAGCACGATCGAGTCGCCGGGCCGAACCATGCTCAGCGCCAGGCGCGCGATCGCCGCCTTCTCGCCGGCGGCTTGCTGGGCCTTCTCCGAGTAGCTGGGCTCGTGGCCGAGCCCGGCGGGCTGGATGGCGCCGCCGTGCGTGCGAACGAGCAGCCCGGCCTTGGCCATCGCACGCAGGTCCCGGCGCAGCGTGATCTCGGTCGTGCCCAGGGCCTCGGCCATCTCGGCCACGGAAACGACGCCCCTCGAGCGCACGCGTTCCGCGATCAGGCGCCGCCGCTCGACCGCAAGCATTCGCCCGATGGTACGTCATCGATCATCTTTGATCAATAGCGAGCAGAACCGAAACTCATCTGTTGACAAACTTGACCGAATCTGTAACCTTCCGCTAATGCCCACGCCAATGCTTGAGCGTGAAGAGCGGACGAGCCGGCCTGAGGAGGAGGAGTTCTATGGGTGATTCACGGGAAGCGAAACGGGTTCGGAACCTGCTGGCGGCGAGAGATGCCGCGCTGAACCTGAACCTCGACCTATCGCGACGCGACGTGCTGAAGATCGCGGGCTATGGCAGCCTCGCGGCTTTCATCGCCGCCTGCGGCGGCAACAACACAACGACAACCACCGGGATCACAGCCAAGGGCGGCACCATGTCGCTCGGGAGCTACAACACCGACCCCAACTCCAAGAAGGGAACTCAGGCGATCGTGGATGCGTTCAAGGCCGCGAACGGTGGCACCAACGTGAAGCTGAATGTTGTCGACCACGGAACATTCCAGAACCAGATCAGCTCATATCTCCAGGGCACGCCTGAGGACGCATTCACCTGGTTCTCCGGTCACCGCATGCGATTCTTCGCCGACAAGGGCCTGGCGACGCCGATCGACGATGTGTGGGACGCGGTGAAGTCGAACTACACGGCGGGTTTCGAGGCCTCGATCAAAGGTAATGACGGCAAGGCATATGCCATCCCGACCGACTACTACCCGTGGGCGGTGTTTTATCGCAAAGACGTCTGGTCGCAGCACGGTTACACGGTGCCGACGAACTGGGACGCATTCAAGGCGCTGTGCGTGAAGATGAAGGCGGATGGCCTGATCCCGATCGCATTCGCCGACAAGGACGGATGGCCGGCTCAAGGCACGTTCGACATCCTCAACCTCCGCCTCAACGGCTACGACTTCCACACCGAGCTGCTGACCGGCAAGCAGAAGTGGACAGACCAGAGAGTGACCAACGTCTACAAGAAATGGAGCGAGATCACCCCGTATTACTCGCCCGCGTTTGCCGGCCTCACGTGGGAGCAGGGGGCGGACCAGCTGCTGCGCAAGCAGGCCGGGATGTACCTGCTCGGCCTCTTCGTCTCCGACGAGTTCAAGGCCAGTGGCAGCGCGGCGGACCTCGAACAGCTCGACTTCTTCGCCTTCCCGGACATGGGCACCCAGTACGACGCCGAGAAGGCGCTCGACGCGCCGATCGACGTCTACATGCTCACCAAGAAGTCGCCGACGCTGCAGGCCGACCTCGGCCAGGCCAAGGCGTTCATGGAATTCGTGGCCAAGGGCTCGACGCAGGTGCTGTACTGGCAGAACGCACCGGGCTCCATCCCCACCGCGAACGACGCTGACACGAGCACCTACCCGGCCCTGACCAAGAAGGCGGTGCAGATCGTCAGCCAGGCCAAGAAGATCACGCAGTACTTCGACCGAGACTCGCGCCCGGACTATTCAGGGCCGAACGGAATGCAGGGCTTCCTGCTCAAATTCCTGTCCAATCCCAAGCAGGACACGACGAGCCTGCAGGGACAGATGCAGGCGTTCTGGGACTCTCTGCCCCCAGAGTAAACCGGACATATGATCTGAGACGTGGCCAACACCACGACGCGAGTGGCCCCCGCCCGGACGCAAAAAGCGCCTGAGGCGGGGGCTCTCGTAAACCGCCGGAAGCGGCGCTACACACTCCTTACCCGCCACGACAAGATCCTCATCGCCCTCATGGTCGGGATCCCACTCACCCTCGACCTTCTCTTGGTCTGGGGCCCGACCCTGGCGTCCGTGGGCCTCTCGTTCACCAACTGGCAGAACATCGGGCCGATCACGGGTAAGAACTTCGTCGGCTTCAAGAACTATCAGTTCATGTTCTCCGGCTACACCCTTTTCTGGCCGGCGTTTACGCACAACCTGATCTGGCTCGCGTGGCTCACGCTGATCGCAACGCCGCTGGGCATGTTCCTCGCCGTGCTGCTCGACCGCGAGATGCGCGGGACTCGCTTCTACCAGAGCGTGTTCTTCCTGCCGGTGGTGCTTTCCCTCGTGGTGGTCGGTTTCATATGGGACCTGCAGTTCGCCCCCACCGACGGCTTCATCAACAACGCTCTCGGGACCGCCAAGTCGAGCAATCTCATCGACTGGTTGGGCAACCCTCGGATCAACCTGTTCTCGATCCTGATCGCCACCAGCTGGCGGCACATCGGCTACATCATGATTCTGTATCTCGCCGGGCTGAAGAGCGTCGACCCCTCATTGCGCGAGGCCGCCAGGGTTGACGGCGCCACCGAGGTACAGACTTTCTTCGGCGTCGTGCTTCCGGTGATGGCCCCCATCAACGTGATCATCGTCGTCATCACCGCCATCGAGGCGCTGCGTGCCTTCGACATCGCGTTCATCACCAACCAGGGGAAGAACGGTCTCGAGCTGCTTTCGATCCTCATCTACAACAACAGCATCAGCGAGGCGAGCCTGGTCGGCTTCGGATCCGCGATCGCCGTCATCCTGCTCCTCATCTCGCTGGTGCCGATCGTCGCCTTCCTATCGCGCGTGATGAGGACCCTCGCATGAGCACGATCGTCGCCACCGCACCGCGCATTGTCGTGCGCAAGGCGAGCCGGCGCATGCGGCCCGCTCGTGTGATCCTGCACGCCTTCCTGATCGCGATGGTCGCGCTGTGGCTGTTCCCGCTGTTCTGGGCGATCTTTGCATCGCTGCGTTCATACGGCGATACGGTCCTGCACGGCTACCTCTCCTGGCCGGCGAACGGTTTGAGCTTCGCCAACTACCAGGACGTATGGACGCAGGCGGAGATCCCCTACTACTACCTCAACACCCTGGTGATCGTCGTCCCGGGCGTGATCCTCACCCTGCTCCTCGCTTCGATGGTCGCCTTCTGCTGCACCCAGTTCAGCTGGAAGTTCAACCTCATCGTCCTGTTGCTCTTCACGGCCGGCAACCTGCTGCCACCGCAGGTCATCATCGTGCCACTCTACTGGGTCTACCTCAACACGCCGATCGCGAATCTCGGCTCCATCGACATCGGCAACTTCTCGTTCGCAATCTTCAGCGACAACAACCTGCTGTACGACCAGTACATCGGGATCATCCTCATCCATGTGGTCTTCCAGACCGGCTTCGCCACGTTCGTGCTGGCCAACTACATGAAGACGATCACCAAGGAGATCACCGAGTCGGCGCTCGTCGACGGCGCCAACGTGTTCCGGATCTGGTGGAGCGTGATCCTCCCGCTGTGCCGGCCGGCGCTCGGGGCGATGGCGACGCTCCTGTTCACGTTCATGTACAACGACTTCTTCTGGGCGTTGGTGCTTTTGAGCCACGGCAACAAGCGCCCGATCACCAGCGCGCTCAACAACCTTCAAGGAGAATTTCTGATCAACTACAACCTGATCGCCGCCGGAGCGCTGCTGGCGTGCCTCCCGCCGATCATCGTCTACATCCTGCTGCAGCGGCAGTTCGTCGCCGGCCTCACGCTCGGGTCCACGAAAGGCTGAGCACCCCACCGCTCGCTGCAACCACAGGAGGGGGCCCGCTCCTCGGCCCCAGGTTGCCGCACATCGCCTACGGCGGCGACTACAACCCGGACCAATGGCCGGAGTCGGTGTGGGAGGAAGACATCAGGCTCATGCAGGAGGCGGGCGTCAACCTCGTCTCCCTGGGCATCTTCGCCTGGTCGCGCCTGGAGCCGGAAGCGGCCAGGTACGACTTCGATTGGCTCGACCGGATCATGGACATGCTCCACCAGGGCGGCATTCGAGTCGATCTCGCCACAGCCACGGCGTCGCCGCCGCCATGGCTCTCGCACAAGCATCCGGAGATGCTCCCCGTGCTTGCCGACGGAGTCCGGCTCTGGCATGGCGCCCGGCAGCACTACTGCCCGAGCAGCCCCGTCTATCGCTTTGCCGCGCAGCACCTGGTCGAGGAGCTCGCGAAGCGGTATGCAGGCCATCCGGCCCTGGCGATGTGGCATGTCGGCAACGAGTTCGGCTGTCACGTGCCTGCGTGCTACTGCGACGTCTCTGCCGAGGCATTCCGCGCCTGGTTGGAGGAGCGATACGGCGACATCGAGTCGCTGAACCGTGCATGGGGCACAGACTTCTGGTCGCAACGCTACTCCGAGTGGGATGAGATCCTGCCCCCGCGGCGCACGCCGACCTGGCCCAACCCGACCCAGCAGCTTGATTTCATGCGGTTCTCGTCCGACGCGCTCCTCGATTGTTACGACCTCGAGCACGCGATCCTCACCGAGCACAGTCCGGGCATCCCGGTCACGACCAACTTCATGCGGTTCTTCAAGCCGCTCGACTACTGGAAATGGGCGGAACGGGAGGACGTGGTCAGCGACGACGTCTACCAGGATCCGGCGGACCCCGACGCCGGCATGAGGTCGGCGATGGCCGGCGACCTCATGCGATCGCTGGGTCGCGGCCGCCCCTGGATCCTCATGGAGCAGACCACCAACCGGGTGAACTGGCGCGACGTCAACGTGGCCAAGGCGCCGGGTCAGATGCGGCTGTGGAGCTACCAGGCGGTGGCTCGGGGCGCCGACGGCGTGATGTTCTTCCAGTGGCGGCAGTCACGCGCCGGCGCGGAGAAGTTTCATTCGGCGATGGTCCCCCACGGCCGCCCGGAGCACTCGCCCACCTGGCATGAGGTCGTCAAGCTGGGGCGCGAGCTGAACCGGCTCGACACCGTTTGCGGGACGCGCGTGAGCGCGGAGGTCGCCATCCTCCACGACTGGGAGTCCTGGTGGGCTCTGGAATTGCCTTCCAAGCCTTCGACTCGCGTCCATCACGTCGACCAGCTGGAGTCGTACTACCGCCACCTCTTCGAAGCCAACCTGACCGCGGACTTCGCGCGACCCACCGACGACCTCTCCGGATACCGCCTCGTGCTGGCGCCCAGCGTGTATATGGTCAGCGACGAAGGGGCGGCCAACCTGGCCGCGTTCGTGGAGGGAGGCGGCACCCTGGTCATGTCCTTCTTCAGCGGCATCGTCGACCAGTTCGAGCACATCCGCCTCGGCGGCTATCCGCAGCCGTTCCGCCGCATGCTGGGACTGGAGGTCGTCGACTGGCTGCCACTGGCGGACGGCGAGACGGTCAAGCTCAAGTTCGCCGACGGCATCCAGTCCACCGGCGACCTGTGGAGCGAGCTGATCACGGTCTCGGGTGCCGAGCCGCTGGCGTTCTTCGCCGGCCCGACGCTGGATGGCCATCCGGCCGTCACCAGCCAGAGCTTCGGTCAAGGCCGCGCCGTCTACATCGGCACCCGCCCCGATCCTGCCGCGATGGGGCGGATCCTGCGTGCCGTCTGGACGGAAGCGGGGGTCAAGCCGGTGCTCGAGGCTCCGGCGGGAGTCTCGGCCGTGCGCCGATCCGGCCCTCGCAGCTCGCTGCTCTTCCTCCTCAACCACCGCGACGCCCATGTCGAGATTCCAATCGCCGACCCCGGCGTCAACCTGGTGGACGGCAGCGAGGTGCACCGAGGCCTGCTCCGCCTCGGCCCCCGCGGAGTGGCGGTCATACGCGAAGGCTGGTAGGAGTGGTTTTGAAACTGCTCTGATCGGGCACGAAAACTACGAAGACATGAGCGAGCCCAAAGTCGTCGCGTGCCCGAGCTGCGCGCAGAAAACACGAGTCCGCGCCGCCGCCGGCGGCGTTCCGCACTGCCCCAAGTGCGGCCGGGCGCTGCCCTGGCTGACCGACAGCAGCACTATGGAGTTCAAAGCCGTGGTCGAGGACAGCCCCGTCCCGGTCCTGATCGACTTCTGGGCGCCGTGGTGCGGGCCGTGCCGCATCGTCGCGCCCGCGGTTGAAAAGCTGTCGCGTGATCTGGCCGGCAAGCTGAAGGCGGTCAAGGTCAACACCGACCAGGAGCCCAGGCTGCAGGAGCGTTTCGGAGTCCGCGGCATCCCGACCCTCGTCCTCATGGACGCATCCGAAGAGCGCGACCGTGTGACCGGCGCGATGGGCGCGGACGCGCTCCGCCGGTGGGTCGAGCCGCGCCTTCCCGTGAACGCGAAAGGGCAGGGCAAGACCGGCCGGTAAGGGCTTTTGGCACCGTATTTGATTGTGCGTTCTGGCGCCGGCGGTCATAAACTCGAGTCACGGGGGGATCGATTCTGGCAAGAATCGATCCTGCTTCTAAGCTGGACCTCTACCGTCGGAGGAGAGAAGGATGGGTAGAACGTTCGCGGTCAGCTGGTTGCCCCTCGCGATCCGGGGTGTGGCCGGTATCTTGCTCGGGATCGCCGCCTTTGCCTGGACCGGTCTGACGCTGCTGGTTCTGATCACCCTGTTCGGCGCGTATCTGCTCGTCGACGGCCTCTTCGCGCTCATTGCCGGCGTCCGCGGCGGGTCATGGCTGGTCGGGGTGGAGGGTTTGTTGGGCATCGTCGCCGGCGGCCTGGTGATCTGGAGGCCCGGAATCGCCGCCATCGCCCTCGTCTATCTGATCGCGCTTTGGGCTGTCCTCACCGGCGCCGCCGAGCTGGGCGCGGCATACCTTCTGCGCCGCATCCTGCCCAGCGAGTGGCTGCTCGTTATCGCCGGGATCGTGTCGATCCTTTTCGGCGTCCTGCTGGCGATCAATCCATCGGCGGGCCTGGTGACGATCACATGGCTCTTTGGCGCCTACATGATCGTCTTTGGTGCGCTTGCGCTTGCGCTCGGATTTCGCCTGCGCGGCTCTCGCGCCACTCTCGTGGTGGGCTCGATCAACTAAGACAGGTGGCGGAAGGGCTCCGGCACATAGCCGGCGAGCACGGCCAGCCATGCCGGTGACAGCGCGGCCCTGACCGCGGCGTCGTCCTGCGCGAGCCAGGCCATATGCCGCAGCGCGTGCTCCACGACCTGGTGGGTCGATATCTTTTTCGCGGCCTCAGTCGCCGAGTTCCGGGCAAGGTCCATGCGTGTGACCGGCACGCCCTCGAGCTCCAGCGCCTGCTCTTCTCCGATCACGACCAGAAAGGTCAGCAGCACCCCGCCGAAACCGCGCCGCCACGACGTTGAGTGGACCAGCAGAGGAGGGCCCAGGAGATTGGTCGACAGGCGGCGGACGATCTCCATCGGGTCGTCCTCTTCGTGCGATTCGATGTACCAGGCGTCTGGTCCGCACGGACCGGTCAGCTCAAGCGTGCCGTCCCGCATCCGCACGACGAACACCTCCGCCTGGACCGGCCCTTCGGTGCCCCACGGCGCGGGCGTGGTCGAGCTCGCGTCTTGCGGGCGGCTCGGGCTCAGGCTTCGGGCCGCGCCCTCGAGAGCACGTCCTCCCGCGTGACCTGCATGTTGTGCGACTCGCGTGCGTGCTTCTGGACGATCCCGACCAGCTCTTCGATCGGGCCGCGCAGCAGCTGGCCGCATGCACAGGCCACAACCATGATGGGAGAACGCTTTGTGCTCATCGGAATAGCTCCTCCAGCGGAAGTGTACGAAGAGGTTAGGCCTACGAGATGACCATTGCCAAACCCAAGATCACAATTGAATTCTGCGTTCCTTGAGACTATCTCGACCGGGCCGTGAGCCTGGCTGAGGAGATCATGGACAAGTGGGCCCCGGTTCTCAGCGGCGTCGAGCTGAAGACGGGTAGCCGTGGCGTTTTCGACGTCGAGATCGACGGCGAGAAGATTTTCAGCAAGGCGCTGCTCGCCCGGTTTCCCGCCGAGGGCGAGATCAAGAAGCTCCTGGCCCCCAAGCTCGGGCCGCCGCCCGAGTGGAGGTCGAAGCACAGCTGAGTTGGGATGCAACGTGTCGCTCTTGCGACTTTATCGCAGCATCGGGGCCACTTCTTTTCGTAAGCTTCACTACGCGATGAGTAGTCCTGGCATGTCTTCCGCCGCCCCGCTAACACGGCGGCGGGCCATCGACTACCTTCGCTGCGCCAGCTGCTTCTGTAGCTGACCGGACGTTCGTCCGGGCCCCTCGGCGTCCCCGCTTCTGCGGCCGGGCGCCCTCGATCTTCAAGCGTACGAATTCATCACATCAGCGGAGGCGCATCCAGTTGTCGAACCTTTCCGACGGCACATCCCTCGAAGGCTTCTCGAGGAATGAGTCCATCAAGGCGACGAGCAATCACCTTCGAGGACTCATCAAAGAGGAGCTGCTCGAGGACACGCCCGCGTTCGGCGACGATTCCGAGCAGCTTCTCAAGTTCCACGGCATCTACCAGCAGGACGATCGCGACCGCCGCAAGGAGGCTCGCGCGCGTGGCCTCGACAAGCACCACCAGCTGATGATCCGGACGCGCATCCCGGGAGGCCTCGTCTCGCCCGATGCCTACATCGCGCACGACGACATCAGCAGGCGCTGGGCCAACGGGACGCTGCGGGTCACCACCCGCCAGGATTTTCAGCTGCATGGCGTGCTGAAGGGCGACATCAAGAAGTCGATCCGCGCCATCAACGACGCCCTGCTGACAACGCTCGGCGGCTGCGGCGATGTGGAGCGCAACATCATGTGCTGCCCGGAGCCGCTGGCCGACGACCTCCATGCGGAGGTTCAGCGGGCGATCTCGGCGATGGTCGCCGAGCTCACGCCGCGCACTGCGGCCTACCACGAGATCTGGCTCGACGGCGAGGTCGTGAAGTCGTCTGAGCCGGAAACCGAACCGCTCTACAAGGAGCAGTACCTACCGCGCAAGTTCAAGACGACAGTCGCAATCGAGGGCGACAACTGCGTCGACGTCTATGCCCACGACCTCGCGATCGTGGCCATGAAGCGGCCGGATGGTTCACTCCGCGGCTTCAACGCCCTGGTCGGCGGCGGCTTGGGTCGCACTCACAACAAACCAGAGACGTTCGTCGCGGTGGCGGTACCGCTCGCATTCGTAGAGCCCGAGCAGATCGTGGATCTGGCGCGCGAGGTCGTTGGCGTACAGCGCGACTACGGCGATCGCGCCAATCGCAGGCATGCCCGGCTGAAGTACACGATCGCGGACCGTGGGATCCAGTGGTTCCGCGACGAAGTTCAGAAGCGCCTCGACTTCACCCTCCAGGCGCCCGAGCCGCTCGCGTGGAAGCCGGTGGACGACCACCTCGGTTGGCACGAGCAAGGTGACGGCAAGCTCTACGTCGGCATTTACATCGAGAACGGCCGCATCGCGGACGTGGGCGATGTGCGCTCGCGGACCGGGCTGCGCCGGATCGTCGAGGAGCTGCGCCCGCAGATCCGCCTGACGGCACAGCAGAACGTGATCCTCGCCGATATCGACCCCGCGCAGAGGCCCCGCGTCGAAGCGCTGATGGCCGAGCACGGCATCTCGCCGGTGGAGTCGATCCCGCACGCGATCCGCTACGCGATGGCTTGCCCGGCCATCCCCACTTGCGGTCTGGCGGTGGCCGAGGCCGAGCGCGCGCTGCCAGGGCTCATTCGAAAGCTGGCGGCTCTGCTCGATGAGCTGGGGCTTGGAGACGAGCGCATCAGCTTCCGCATGAGCGGCTGCCCCAACGGCTGCTCGCGGCCGTACCTGGGCGACGTCGGCTTCGTCGGCACCACGCTCGGCAAGTACGACGTGATGCTGGGCGGTGACTTCGACGGCACACGGCTCAACCGCGTCTTCGCCCCTAACGTGCCGATCACGGAGATTCCCTCACTGCTGCGGCCGCTTTTCGAGTCGTTTCGGTCCGACCGCAGGCCGAATGAGGGCTTTGGCAACTGGTCAGACCGCGTCGGCTTCGAGGCCCTGCGCGACGCGTCGATGTCGGAGCGCAGCGCATGAGCGCCGTTGCGCCCCGTGAGATCGCCGCCGGCGCCGCTCCCGAGGTCGTTCTGCAATGGGCCTACGCGACGTTTCCGCGCGTGGTCATCGTCGCGAGCTTTCAAGCCGAATCGTCGGTCCTGATCGAGATGGCGTCTCAGATTCGAGGCGACATGAATGTTCTGACGCTCGACACGGGTCGGCTGCCGCAGGCCACCTACGACATGATCGATCGCGTCCGCGATCGCTATGGCATCGAGGTCGATGTCGTGTCGCCGGACGCGGGTGAGATCGCGGACATGGTCCGGGTTCATGGGGTCAATCTCTTCTACCAGTCACCAGACTTTCGCCGTCTGTGCTGCGACGTGCGCAAGTCGA
>VBGM01000018.1:0-40155 GCA_005880855.1 Chloroflexota bacterium | reverse complement strand
GCGGTCGTCGCGCCGGACGCGGAGCACGAAGGCTTGACGAAGATTGCACCGCTCGCTTCATGGACCAAGGACCAGGTCTGGGCTTATATCCGCGAGCGGAATCTCCCGTATCACCCGCTGTACGAGCGCGGATACACGTCGATCGGCTGCGAGCCGTGCACCCGGGCCACCTCTGAAGGAGAGGACGAGCGCGGGGGCCGGTGGTGGTGGGAGCAGGGCGAGAACAAGGAATGCGGCCTGCACTGGAGCACGAAGGGATCGTGAGCAACCTGCTCGCTCTCTCCGAGAAGCACGCGCTCAGCGTCGAGCGGCTCACAGTGACCTTTTCTCACGGCGACCAGCTGCTGGTGGCGCTGGACGGCGCGACACTCGAAGTCAAGCGCGGAGAGTTCGTTTGCGTGGTGGGAGCGTCTGGCTCGGGCAAAAGCACGCTGCTCAATGTCCTGGCCGGCCTCGACCGTCCCTCGGCTGGACGCGCTCATGTCCATGGGCGGATGGCGCTGATCTTTCAGGAATCGGCCCTCCTGCCGTGGTTGACGGCCGCGGGCAACGTGGAGTTGGCTCTGCAGCTGCGAGGCGTCAACGCGTCGGTTCGGCACAAGCTCGCCTATGAGCTGCTGAATCGAGTGCACCTCGCCGGATTCGAGAAGCGCAGGCCGCACGAGCTATCCGGTGGCATGAAGCAGCGCGTCGCGCTGGCGCGAGCCCTGGCCCAGGACGCCGACGTGCTCTTGATGGACGAACCTTTCGGGGCACTGGACGCCATCAGCCGTGACCTGCTGCACGAGGAGCTGGAGCGGATCTGGAAGGAGAGCCGCCTCACGATTCTCTTTGTCACCCACAACGCGCGCGAGGCGGTACGCCTTGGTGATCGGGTGATGGTCTTCACGAGCCGGCCGGGTCGCGTGGCGCATGAGGTGCAGGTCGACCTGCCTCGCCCGCGCAGCCTCGACTCGCCGGAGCTGGCAGTGATCGCCGGCCGCATCACGGAGCGTCTGAAGCACGAGATGAACCTCAATGGCCGCTGAGCTGGCCTCGGAGCTCCGGAGCTCGGAAGCTCCCGCATCCGTGCCGCACCCGGTGCGCCGGTCGGCGGCGCGGTTGTGGTCCGGTCTCTGGCCAAAGCTTGGCGCGGTCGTGCTCGTGGTACTCATCTGGCAGCTCGTCGTGTGGTCGGGCTGGAAGTCGCAATCCGCTCTGCCGGGACCCTGGGCGGTGATGGGACGACTGGCCGGCGACCTAAGCCAGCCGGACTTCTACGCAGGAGTTGCGGTGACCCTGCGCCGCGCCGCGGTCGGCTACGTGATCGCTGCGGCGGCCGCCATCGTCCTGGCGATTCTCATCGCGCGTATCGAGCTTGCTCGGAGATCCGTGGGATCGCTCCTGGTCGGCCTCCAGTCGATGCCTTCCATCGCATGGCTTCCGTTCGCCATCCTGCTGCTGCAGCGAAGCGAAAGCGCAATCACTCTCGTCGTCGTGATGGGCGCGGCGCCAGCGATCGCGGCTGGGCTGCTGAGCGGCATCGACCACGTGCACCCACTGCTCATCCGGGTCGGCCGCGCGATGGGAGCTGATGGTCTGCGGCTGTACCGCCACGTCATCATCCCGGCGGCCCTACCCGCGCTCGTCGGCGGTCTCAAGCAGGGATGGGCGTTTGCGTGGCGCAGCCTGATGTCGGCTGAATTGCTCGTCGTAGCAGCCAATCAAACATCGATCGGCCAGCAGCTTCAGTCGGCGGGGAAGCTTTTCGATATGCAACAGCTGCTCGCGATCATGGTCGTGATCTTCGTGATCGGGATCGCGGTCGACAGCATATTCGGCGTGCTGGACACCGCGATCCGGCGTCGCTGGGGCCTGCTCGGGAGCGAAGCATGAGCAAAGGCTTCGTGGTCTGGTTCACAGGGCTCTCCGGTGCGGGCAAGTCGACGATCGCCAACGCGCTGAAGGCCGAGCTCGAGCGTCGCGGCCGCCACGCCGAGCTGCTCGACGGCGACGAGGTGCGCACCCATCTTTCCAGGGGCCTGGGCTTTTCCAAAGAGGACAGGGACACCAACATCCGGCGCATTGGTTACGTGGCGCGGCTGGTCGCGCGCACCGGCGGGGTGGCGATCACGGCCGCGATCTCTCCGTATCGCGAGGTCCGCGACGAGGTGCGCGCGAAGACCCCCGATTTCGTCGAGGTTTTCATGCGCTGCCCGATAGAAACCCTGGCCGAGCGCGACGTCAAGGGCCTGTACCGGAAGGCGCTCGCGGGCGAGATCGCCAATTTCACCGGCGTGAGCGATCCCTACGAGGAGCCAGTGCACCCCGAGGTGGTCTGCGATACGTCGCGCGAGACTGCGGAAGAGTCTCTGGCGAAGGTTCTAGATGCGCTCGAGCGTCTCGGCCACCTGCCGAGAGCGGTGGGGGAGCGGTTGCCGGAAGGCGAGGAGCTTCAAGCGCTCATCGCAGAGGCCCGTACTCTGCCGCGGCTCGACGTGGGGCAGCGCGAGTTGTCGGACCTGTTCATGCTCGCCACCGGCGGGCTCGCCCCGCTCGACTCGTTCATGGGCGCTGACGACTACGCGTCCGTGATCGCGATCGGCCGGCTGGCGGCGGGCCAGCCCTTCACGATTCCCATCGCGCTGCGGGTCGCATCTGCGCCTAAGGCAGAACGCATCGCACTGTTCGCCGGCGAGCAGCCGATCGGGATCGTCGACGTCGCCGCCGCCTATCGAACCGACCCCGATGCTGAGGGCGTCGTGGCGCTTGCTCATGCGGCGTCGGGATTCCCGGAGTACGACCTCACGCCCGCGCAGGTGCGTGCCGTCAAAAGCGCGCGTGGGTGGAAGACCATGGTCGGGTTCCAGACGCGCAACCCGGTCCACCGCGCCCATGAATACCTGCAGAAGGTGGCCCTGGAGTCGGTGGACGGTCTGCTCCTCCATCCGCTTGTCGGTGAGACCAAGAGCGACGATATCCCGGCTTCGGTGCGCATGAGCTGCTACGAGGAGCTCCTGCGCAACTACTTCCCGCCCGAGCGCGTGCTGCTCGCCACGAACCCGGCATGGATGCGTTATGCCGGCCCGAAGGAGGCTGTCTTCCACGCCATCGTGCGGCGCAACTATGGCTGCACGCATTTCATCGTCGGCCGCGACCACGCCGGCGTGGGCAGCTACTACGACACCTACGCCGCCCACCGCATCTTCGACGAATACGCGCCCGGCGAGCTCGGAATCGAGATAATGCGCTTCGAGCACACCTTCTATTGCGCCGCCTGCGGCGGGATGGCGTCGTCGCGTACCTGCCCACATCCGCCCGAGCTGCACAAGACGCTCAGCGGCACCGCGGTCCGCAAGCTCCTGGCTGAAGGCAAGGACCTGCCGCCTGAGTTCACGCGCCCAGAGGTCGCGAAGGTGCTGCGGGACGCCGCGACTGAGGAGGCCACCGCGTGAGGTACTACCCGGTGTTCCTCGACCTCGCGGGCCAGCGCTGCGTGGTCCTTGGCGAAGGCAAGTTCGCGATCGAAAAGGCAGCCTCGCTCCGTGAGGCGGGAGCCGATGTTGAGGTCATACCGTCGAGCGAATACAGGACGGGCGATCTCGCCGGCGCCCGCCTCGTCGTCGATGCCAGCGAGGACTTGGAGGTCAACCGTCGCAGCTGGGCCGAGGCCGAGGCGGCCGGCATCCTCATCAACGTCGTCGACCGACCGGCGCAGTGTCGCTTCATCGCGCCTGCGATCGTCCGCCGTGATCCGCTGCTGGTCGCCATCTCCACCTCGGGCGAAAGTCCATTCCTTGCGTCCGTGCTGCGCGCCCGTATCGAGCGCTGGCTCGGCCGCGAGTGGGGACCACTTACCGCCCTGATTGGAAACGTGCGCAGGCAGCTGCGCGAGAGAGGCATGTCGATTCCTGAGCAGACGCGCGTTTACCGACGGATCCTCAACTCCGAGACAAAAGACCTGCTGCGTCGAGGCGGCACCGACGACGCCGCGCACCTGGCGGTGGCCATCGGACAGTCCGGCGCGAGCGGCCCCGGCCGCGTGGCGCTCGTGGGCGCCGGTCCTGGCGACCCCGAGCTGCTCACATTCAAGGCGCGAGAGCTTCTTGCGGATGCCGATTACGTCCTGCATGACGCCCTCATCACCCCGGAAACGCTGGCCCTTTGCGGCCCGGTCACACGCCTCGAGGACGTGGGCAAGCGCGCTGGGCTGCCGAACCCGCGGCAGGAGGCGATCACCGCCCGCCTGATCGAGCTGGCGCAGGCTGGGCATGCTGTGGTGAGGCTGAAGGGCGGCGATCCGTTCGTCTTCGGCCGGGGCGGCGAGGAGCTGGCGGGCCTGGTGGAAGCAGGCGTCGAGGTCGTCGTCGTGCCCGGCGTGACTGCGGCGCTGGCCGCGCCGGCCGCGGCCGGAATCCCGGTGACCATGCGCGGGGTGGCCTCGTCTTTCGCGATCACGACCGCTCAGGGCGGCAGCTCGCTCGAACGCCTGTATAGGCTCGCCCTCGCCGCGGACACGCTCGTGGTGCTCATGTCCAGGGCCAACCTCGCGGAGGTTGCCGCCGTCCTGTCCCGCGCCGTGGGTGGCTCTCGGCCGGCGGCTGTCATCGCCAATGCGAGCCTTCCCCACCAGCAATCGGTTTCTGGACCGCTCGAGCTGATCGCCCGCATCGCCGACCAGGCGGCCATCGGCACTCCGGCCACCCTCGTCGTCGGCGACGTTGTCGCGGCCTCGGCGCTCGCGACGGCGGTGCTGCCAAACTCGTTTGTGGATGGTGGGTTCGGCTAAACGCCTTCGGCTGGGGACGCGTGCCTCGCGCCTGGCGCTCGTGCAGAGCGAGCTCGTGGCCGCGCGCTTGCGTGCCGGCGGCGTCCAGGTCGAGCTGAAGACGATCGTCTCGGACGGCGACCTGCGGGCGCCTGATACCCCTATCGGCGAAGGCATCTTCGTCACCGCGCTCCAGCGCGCCCTTGTCGCCGGCGAGATCGACCTCGCTGTGCACAGCGCCAAGGACCTCCCGCTCGACGAGGATCCTCAGCTCGTGATCGCCGCCTACCCCGAGCGCGCGGACGCGCGTGATGCACTGGTCACACGCCGAGCAGCACGCTCTGTCGACGATCTCGCCATCGGTGCAACGGTGGGAACGGACAGCCCACGACGCGCCGGATTTCTTCGTGCGCTGCGGCCCGACCTCAACGTGATCCCGCTGCACGGCAATGTCGACACGAGGCTGCGGCGCCTCGATGCCGGGCAGGCGGACGCGCTGGTGCTGGCTGCGGCCGGGCTCGACAGGCTTGGTCTCGGCAGTCGCATCGCGGTTCGTCTCGACGCGGCCTCGATGCCGCCCGCGCCCGCGCAGGGCGCGCTCGCGGTGCAGACCCGGCGTGATGACCATGAGGTCCTCCAGGCCGTGGGCGCGCTCGACGATCCGGCCATCCGCATGGCGGTGGTTGCCGAGCGCGCTTTGCTCAAGGCGATGGGCGGCGGGTGCAGGGCGCCGGTTGGCGCGGTCGCGGTCACGGTGGACGGCTCGCTCGCCCTGCTCGTGGGCGCGGTCACGCAAGACGGCCGGTCGAAGCATGTGCTGCGCGTCGCGCATGGAGTCGACGAGGCGGACTCGCTTGCGCGAGCCGTGTCGGCCGCCGCGCATGAGCTCAAGGGCTTTGTACCCCTGCGAGCTCGGGCGGTCATCGACACGCGTCCCGACCTCGACGCCGTCGAACGGGCGGCGATCGAGCGCGAGGGATTCCGCGTGCTGCACGTGCCCGCGATCGCGATCGCTCCCGTGGAGAAAGGCTCCGAGCTGGACCGGATCCGCGTCCGCATCGGCGAGTACGACTGGGTCGTGGTCACCAGCAAGCGGGGCGTGGCGGCCCTGTTCGACGGAATGCCGGCGGCGCCGAAGTCCGTTCGCTGGGCGGCCGTCGGCGCGGCCACTGCCAAGGCGTTGAGCGAGCGAGGCGTGAGCGTGGATTGCGTGCCGGGATCGTCTCGGGGTGACGCGATCCCGGGAGCCATGGCCAAGCTTGGTTCGCTGCAGGGGCGCCGCGTGCTGCTCGCGAGAGCCGACGCCGCCAGCAAGGCGCTTCCAGAAAAGCTCGTGGAGATGGGGGCTGTGGTCGACGACGTCGTCGCCTATCGCACCACCGGCGGGCCAGAGGCGTCGCGCCGCATATTGATGGAAGCGATGAAGGATCCGGACGCCGAAGCGATCATGTTCGCCTCCGGCTCGGCCGTGCGCGGCATCGTCGAGCTGGCTGGCGCAAAAGCCGGCATCGTTCGGGCCATGCGCGCGGTCACCATCGGGCCCAAGACGAGCGCCGTCGCCCGCGAGCTCGGGTTCGAGGTCGCCCGCGAGGCTCGAACCCAGGATCCGGAAGGATTGCGGACCGCCCTGCGGCTCGTGTTCGACGAGGAGGTGGAGCGATGGGTCGAATCGCAGCTCGTGCAGCCCGCGTAAGGGCGCCCGGATCCGAGCGCCCGCGCCGGCTCCGCCGCACCGCGGCGCTGCGCTCGCTCGTCAGAGGCACGCGCCTCTCGGCAGGCCAGTTCGTGATGCCGCTGTTCGTCGTCAGCGGTCGTGATCGCTCCGAGCCGATCGGCTCGCTGCCTGGACACGCCCGGCTCAGCGCCGACCGCGCGGTCGCGAAAGCTCGCGAGCTGGCGCAGCTTGGCGTTGGCGGCGTGCTGCTGTTCGGCATCCCCGACCACAAAGACGATGAAGGCAGCGGTGCCGCCGACCCCGCAGGTCCGGTGCCCACGACCCTGCGCGCGCTGCGTGAAGCCGGGTTGCCCCTCGTGTTGGCTGCGGACGTCTGCCTCTGCGAGTACACGACCCACGGTCACTGCGGCCTCATCGTTGATGGAGAGGTGGACAACGACGCCACGCTGCCCGTGCTGGCGGAGGCCGCCGTCGCGTACGCCGATGCCGGCGCCGACATCATCGGCCCCAGCGGCATGATGGATGGGCAGGTTGGAGCGATCCGCGAGTCGCTGGATAGCCGCGGGCACACGGGTACGTCGATCATGGCGTACGCCTCCAAGGCCGCGTCTTCTTTCTACAGCCCGTTCCGGGAAGCTGCCGGCTCGACTCCGGCGTTCGGCGACCGGCGCGGCTACCAGATGGATTATGCGAATGCGCGCGAAGGGATGCGGGAGATGGAGCTGGACGTGCGCGAGGGGGCCGACATCCTGATGGTGAAGCCGGCGCTGACGTCGCTCGACCTGCTCGTACGGGCGGGCGAGCGGTTCGACCTGCCGCTGGCGGCCTACCACGTCAGCGGCGAGGTGGCGATGCTCGAGGCGGCCGCGGAGCGCGGATGGCTCGACCGGAAGGCCGCGGGCCTCGAGGTGCTGACCGCAATCGTGCGCGCAGGCGCCGGCATCGTCATCACCTACATGGCCGCCGACGCGGCGCGCTGGCTGGAGGAGGACGCCGCCAGGTGACAAAGCAATACGTCCACGCGCTCGCGCTCGGCCTGGATTCCGGCTGGCGGCGCCTCCCGGATGCCCAGCGGCGGTCCACGTGCGCCGACTTCCTCGCTACGATCGAGAGCGCGAACGATGTGCGGACCCACGCCTACACGATGGTCGGGCTCCAGCCCGCCGTCGACCTGCTGCTGTGGCGCCTGGCTCCGTCGTTCGACGCGCTAGAAGCGTCGGCGGCGGCCGCACTGAGGTGCGGGATGGGTACGTGGATGAGCGTTAAGGAGAGCTTCGTCGGCCTGATCCAGCCGTCGCAGTACGTGAAGAAGCCGACTCCCCAAGAGCAGTCGCTGTTCAGCGGCGAGCGATCCCGCTACCTGATCGTCTATCCCTTCACGAAGTCGGCCGAGTGGTATCTCCTCGACAAAGAGACGAGGCAGCGCGTGATGAACGAGCACATGAAAGTCGGTCACGGCTACCCGCAGGTGCGCCAGCTCCTGGCTTACTCGTTCGGGCTGGACGACCAGGACTTCGTGGTCGCGTACGAGACGGACGACCTGCCGGCTTTCGGCGAGCTCGTGCGTGCGCTTCGCTCCACCGAGAGCCGTCGCTCGACGGTGCGCGACACTCCGATTCTGGCCGGGATCCATCGCCCTCTCGCGGAGCTGGCGGAACTCTTCGGCGCGTGACCAAGAGCACGCTGTTCTTGCGCGCATGCAGGCGCGAGCCCGTGGAGCGGACCCCGATTTGGCTCATGCGTCAAGCGGGACGCTCGCTGCCCGAATACAGGGCATTGCGCGAGCGCTGGAGCCTGGAACAGATCGTCGCTCAGCCCGAGCTGTGCGCCGAGGTGACGCTGCAGCCGGTGCGAAGGCTCGGCGTGGACGCAGCCGTGATGTTCGCCGACATCATGCTGCCGCTGCGGAGCATGGGCGTCGACTTCGAGCTCGTCGATTCGATCGGGCCAGTGATGGCAAACCCAATCAGGTCTGCTGCAGATGTGGAAGCGCTCCGCACCCCACCTGGCCCAGAGGCGGCGCCACAGGTCGTCGAGGCGGTGGGCCTGGTTTGCGAGCAGTCGCCGGTTCCGGTCATCTGCTTCGCGGGCGGGCCGTTCACGCTGGCGAGCTACCTGATCGAGGGCAGGCCAAGCCGGACATTCGCGATCACCAAAGAGTTCATGTACCGCGAGCCCGACGCGTTCGCGCTGCTCCTCGACAAGCTGTCGCGGGTCACGATCGGCTACCTGCAGGCGCAGGTTGCTTCCGGCGCGCAGGCCCTGCAGCTGTTCGACAGCTGGATCGGGGCCCTATCTCCGGTGGACTATGAGGCGCGGGTGCTGCCCTTCACGAGGCGCATTTTCGAAGCCACACGCACGCTGGGGGTGCCGCGAATCCACTTCGGAACCTCGACCGCCGGGCTTCTCGAGCTCATCACTTCGGCCGGCCCGGACGTCGTCTCGCTGGACTGGCGCATCGGCCTCGACGAAGGGTGGCGTCGCGTTGGCCACGATCGCGGCGTCCAGGGCAACCTCGACCCGGCGGTGCTGCTGGGTCCGCGCGCGGGTGTGGTCGAGGGAGCCCGCCACGTACTCCGCGAGGCTTCCGGCCGTCCCGGTCATGTTTTCAATCTCGGCCACGGCGTCCTGCCGAGCACCCCGATCGACAACCTCCTCGTACTGGTCGATACCGTTCGCGAAGGTGTCCCCGCCCATGCGTGAGGCGCCTATCACTGCCGTCCTGTGCATGGCCTACGGCAGCCCCGAAGGGGAAGACGGGATCGAGCCCTACTTCACGCACATCCGGGGAGGGCGGCCGCCATCGCCCGAAGCCCTCGACGAGCTGCGCGGGCGATACCGCGCCTCTGGCGGCTCGCCGCTTACCGAGGTCACGCGGGCCCAAGCCCGAGCCCTGGCCGAGCGGCTGGGGATACCCGTGTTCGCAGGCATGAAGCACGCCCCGCCGTTCATCGCTGAGGCCGCCGCCGAGGCGCGGGCCGCCGGCATCGAGCGCCTGGTCGGGCTGCCGCTCGCGCCGCATTTCGCCGAGATGAGCCTGGGCGGCTACCACGCGGCGCTGCGCGCGGCATGGGACGGCGAGCTCGTCTTTGTACGGGGCTTCCACGACCACGTGGCTTTCACTGCCGCTGTTCGCATCCTGCTCGCCGATGCTCTACAGGATTTCCAGCCTGAGAAGATCTTCTTCACCGCCCACAGCCTGCCGGCCCGGATCGAGGCCGCCGGCGATCGCTACCGCGACCGGCTCCTGGAAAGCTGCCGCCTTGTCACCGCGGGGATGCGCATCCGCATACCCGACTGGGAGTTCGCATTCCAGTCCGCCAGCCAGACCGGCGAGCCCTGGCTTGGTCCCGACCTGCTGGAGGCGCTGGCGCGGACGAAGGTTCGGCGGGCGCTCGTATGTCCGATCGGATTCGTGGCCGACCACCTGGAGGTCCTCTACGACATCGACATCGAGGCGATGGCCGCTGCCACAGAGCGTGGGATCGAGCTGCGGCGTACGCGGTCGTTCAACGTCCGGCCGGAGTTCATCGACGCGCTTGCGGCCGTCGTAAATGACGTGCTCAAGGCGGCGTCACCGGCCCACGGCGCACGCATAATGGGTGCGTGATCGGGGCGCTTCGGGTGGAGGCGGATCCACGCGCTCAGGAATGGATGCGGGCGCACGCCACCAAAGAGCCGCGCGTAATCGCGTACGACGTCAAGCACTGCTGCGGGGGCGGGAAGCTGTGCCTGGTGAGCGTCCGCCAACCATCGGAGAAAGACCGCGGTCGCGACTACGTCACTGGAGTCCTTGGAGACGGCACCAAGCTTCTGGTCGACCGGCGCGCCGCGCGGCGGCTTCCCTCGCGCTTCCGGCTCACCGTGCGCGGGATCGGGCCGTTCCAGCGTCTCGATCTCGATCTGAGTGGCGAGGAGTGGGGCGTCCTCCTCTACGACTGAAGAAGGGGCGCTAGCGGCCTGGCCTCTTCATCGCCCACGGCCCGTACTTGATCGCGCCGATCAGCATCCAGATGAACATGGCAAGGCTCAGCAGCGAGAACAGCTCGCTGGCAATCAGCCCACCGATGGGGACCGCAGAACGATCTGGGCTCCCGAGCGCGGCAAGGTTCGTGAAGGCAGAGATGCCACTCAGCCCGAAGAGCACCAGCGCGGCCCAGAACATCCAGCGCCAGCCGAGGTAGCTTCCGATGGCGGCGACTATCTCCAGCACGGCGAAGAAAACGACGATCCCGTATGTGAAGGCGACGGATATGTTGGCGAGGTCATCGATGCTGGTTCCAGATGGAAGCGAGACTTGCTGGGCCCGGAGCGCCTTCACCATGGTGTCGTGGTTGACGAAGATGAGGGTGGTGATGATGGAGCTGATGACCGAGATCCCGAACAGCGCGGCGGACGCGAGCTGCATGGGGCGGGTCCACGGCGTCGGTTCGCGATAGCTGCGTTCGAGCGGGACCCACTGCTGGCCGTCCCACCGGAACTGGCCGTCCGCCGAGATCTGGCCCGCGGGAGCCTGAGAGGCCGGAACCGGATCCATTGCGGCCATAGCCTAACGCCGCAGCAGTCAAATTGGCGGTAACGCCAACGCCCGTGCGCGCACTAATCTGATCGAGTGGACGAGCCCAAATACGTCTCGAGGGTTCGGATCGTTCGGGAGCGCGGGCCCGTCCGGCAGGCCTTCCTTCCGGCGACTCCCGACCCGATCCAGTTCGGCACCCATGACGAGGTGCGCGAGCACTACGGGACTGCTCCCGGCCAGTATCCCGAGCACGCAACGACTCTCGACTACGTCGTGGCCGCGGCCGCCGGTTGACTCACGGGCACGCTTGGGGGCGCGCTGGAGGCGCGCGGGATCGACGCGAGCGACGGCAGGCTGAGCTCAGAGGCGGAGGGGATAGTGATCGTGGAGGACAAAGTCCTGGTCATCAAGAGCGTCCACGTCCGTTATCGGCTGGCCGGCTGCCCGGACGACAAGCGCGAGGCCGCCGAGCGCTCCCACGCGTTCCATGCGAGCCGCTGCCCCGTCGCCAAGAGCATCGGCGGTTGCATCGCAATCAGCACCGAGCTCGAGTTCGTCTGACCGCGGGTTAGGAGGGGAGGGGTCGATGTCATTCATCTCACGCGGATTCCGTGGCAAGCGGCGCGACGTTGCCGCCGCCGGTCGCGTACCGCCCGGGCAGTACGTGGTCGACGACTTTCCCGTCCTTTCCGCCGGTCCGACTCCGCGCATCCCGGTGGCCGAATGGAACTTCGTCGTGGAGGGCGAGATCGATGAGCCCAAGAAGTGGACGTGGGACGAATTTCGCAAGCTCCCCACCGAGCAGGTCACGAAGGACATCCACTGCGTGACCAAGTGGACGAAGCTCGACACGGCCTGGGCCGGCGTTTCCGTGGACACCATCCTCGAGGGCGTGGAGACGGCCGCCGAGTATGTCGTCGCCTTCTCCTATGGCGGCTACACGACCAACCTTCCGCTAGAGGACGTCACCGGCGGCAAAGCCTGGGTCGCCTTCGAGTTCGACGGCCAGCCGCTGCATCCCGAGCACGGCGGCCCTGCCCGCCTGCTCGTGCCTCATCTCTACTTCTGGAAAAGCGCCAAGTGGGTGCGCGGGCTGCGGCTCGTAAACGAGAACCAGCCAGGCTTCTGGGAGTCGAACGGATACAACATGTACGGCGATCCGTGGCGCGAGCAACGGTACTGGGGAGACTAGAAAATCCCCACGAACTCAGAGGCTAAAGCCGTGAGTTCGCGGGGACCCCGCTTACTAGAGTGGCAGCTCGGCACTGTGGCCGAGCTCGTGCAGGAGACGCCGCGGGTGGCGAGCTTGGTTCTCGACGTGCCCGACTGGCAGGGTCACCTCGCCGGCCAGCATGTCGACGTCCGCCTCACGGCCGATGACGGCTACCAGGCTCAGCGCAGCTACTCGATCGCATCGGCGCCCGAAGATCCCAGGCTCGCCATCACGGTGGAAAGGCTCGACGACGGTGAGGTCTCCCCATACCTCGTGGGGGAGGTGCGCAAAGGCGACAAGGTCGAGCTTCGGGGACCTATCGGCGGCTACTTCGTGTGGAGGGCGACCGACGACCGACCGCTGCTATTGGTCGCCGGCGGCTCTGGCATCGTCCCGCTCATGGCCATGCTCCGACACCGAGCGGCCGCGCATTCGGCCACGCCGACCAGGCTCCTGTACTCGTCCCGTTCCCTGGATGACGTGATCTATCGAGCCGAGCTCGAGCGGCTCGGATCGGCCGGTGACGGGCTCGCCGTCTCGCACACGCTGACGCGGAACCAGCCACCCGGGTGGACTGGCTATGCGCGCCGTATCGACCGCGCCATGCTCGCCGAGGTCACGTGGCCGAAAGAGCAGATGCCGATCACCTACATCTGCGGCCCCACGCCTATGGTCGAAGGCGCGGCGAGCCTGCTCGTCGACATGGCCTACGACCCCGCGACCATCAAGACCGAGCGTTTCGGAGCCACAGGAGGTTGACGGTGACAGTTCAGCAATCCGATCTGAAGCTCGACGGCAATGCGATCGGTGGCCTGCTGCGCGAGATCTTCGCGATGGAGATGACGACAGCCGTGGGCACATGCGCCAGCTGCGGCGCGGTCCGAATGGTCGGCGAGGTAGTCGTTTATCTGAATGCGCCTGGAGCGGTGGTCCGGTGTCCGTCGTGTGATGCGGTGCTGATGCGAATCGTCCATGGGCGCGGGAAGTACTGGCTCGATCTCACCGGCGTGCGCTGCCTCGAATTCTCCGCGTAGGCGGCAATTACGCTCCGCTGGTTGCAAACGGGCGTAATTCCGGGTTGCCAATCGCCCGGCTGTCGCCAAAAATGCGGAATGCGATTCCGTTCGCCGCGGGGCTAGAGCCGGACTCCCTCCACGCGCGCGAGCTCGCGGGCGGCCGCAAATACAGGCGACGGCCGGCCGATCATGCGTGCGAAACGAGCTCCCGCCGTCACCCCCGCGCTGAGCGCGCTTGCGGGAATTCGAGGCGCGCTGCGCCTGTACAAGCGCAGCAGCTTGGGCGGCATGATCGACACGGAAGCCGCGAACACGAGCGCCCACACGGGCCGGCCCGCGAGCGGCATGGGCGGATGCTCGAGCAGCTTCCACGTCGCGTCCGCGCCGTCACTCCGACGGAGCATCGGGTCATAGCTCGCCATCGTGTTGCGTAGGTCCTCGCGGCCGACCGGCATGTCTTCATCGCGAAGGCCGACGAGGCGCCCCATGCGCATCATCTCGGCGATATAGAGGTCGGCCTCCGGGCCATCGAGTTGGCGGCCAAACCGCTGCTGTGCCGCGAGAAACGAATCGACGAGCGCGCAGTGCACCCATAGCAGGAGCTCTGGATCGGTGGCTCGATAGCTCATCCCAGTGACCTTGTCGACGCCTGCGACGGGGCGGTGCGCGGCCCTGACGCGGGCGCCCGCCTCGTCTGCGGTGGCGCGGTCGCCGAAGATGGCCGCCAGGACGAAGTCTCGCGTTCGCATGTACCGGCCGGAGATGTCGCCGGTGACCACGCTGTGCTCGAGGATGCCGGCCATGGCGAGCGGGTGCAGCGCCTGGATCAGAAGCGCTCTCACGCCTCCGACCAGCGTCACCGGGTTCGAATGGACCCGCCACGCCATCGAGTGAGGCCCGAAGTAGCCTTCGTCCTTCATGCAATAGAGAGTACTGGCCCGCGTGACAGCTTCAAAACTCACACCCGATTCCAAGGCTTCCTTCAGGTTTCCATCCGACCATGGCCGGTATGAGCAAAGGACGCACGCTTTTGATCGCCTCCGCCGTGGCGGCGGCAATGGTATTCGCTGGTGTCGTGGCCGCCTCGGCCGCAAACAGGGGCGCGGGGCCGTCCAATTTCCTGGCCGCGGCATCGCCTACTCCGAGCCCAGGCGCGTTCAAGTCGAACGAGACCGCCACGCACGAGTCCGCCGAGTCGGCCGCCCACGAGACGGCCGAGAACAACGGGACGTTCCGCCCAGGTGGTGGACCCGGCGGCGCTTCAAACGAGACGTCCACGCATGAGACTGGTGAGACGCCGGCGCAGGAGGCCGCGGAAAACGCGAGGGCTTCGGCAACCCCGACTCCCTAACACCTGAGCAGCGCGGCGGCGGTGTTGGCCGCCGCGCTGCTATCTCGATCGCCGCCCATCCCAGGCCGCATTGGCATAATGCCGGTGGGGGTGACTGAGTTGGAAGATCATGAGCTTGGCATCGTCGGGCTGGCGACCATGGGCATGAACCTGGCCCGCAACTTCGCGTCGCACGGCATTCGTGTGGCTGTCTTCAACCGCACGCGGCAGCGAACCGACGAGTTCATGGCAACGCATGGCGCGGAGGGCGACTTCCACCCCGCCGCTACGCTGGAGGAGCTCGTCCACGCTCTCACCCCGCCGCGGGCGATCCTCCTCATGGTCAAGGCCGGCGCGGCGGTCGACGAAGGCATCGAAGCGCTTTCGATGCTTCTCGAGCCCGGCGACATCATCATCGACGGCGGCAACTCGCTGTTTCACGACACGCGCCGCCGTACCGCCGCAGCGGCGAGAGCCGGACTCGGTTTCCTCGGTATGGGAGTGTCGGGCGGGGAGGAAGGCGCGTTGCGCGGCCCGAGCCTGATGCCGGGCGGAACCCGTGCTTCCTATGAGCACGTCGAAGAGATCCTGACCGCGATCGCGGCCAAGGTCGATGGCGTTCCGTGCTGCACCTACATCGGGCCAGACGGTGCAGGTCACTTCGTGAAGATGGTTCACAACGGCATCGAATATGCCGACATCCAGCTGATCGCAGAGAGCTACGACCTGCTTCGTTCTGCGGTTGGATTGGACCCATCGGAGCTGGCGGCCATCTTTCGTGAGTGGAACGAGGGCAGGCTGCAGTCGTACCTGATCGAGATCACCGCCAACGTCCTGGCCAAGAGCTCGGACGGCACGGATGGCGCGCTCGTCGACGTGATCGAGGACGAGGCGGAGCAGAAAGGCACCGGCCGCTGGACCAGCGAGTCGGCCCTCGAGCTGGGCGTCCCGCTCACCGGCATCACCGAGGCTGTGTTCGCGCGCATCCTCTCGAGCCAGAAGGGGGAGAGGGTGAAGGCCGCGGGCATTCTCGCGGGCCCCGCGGGTCACATGCACTTCGACCGAGACATGGGATTGGTTGACGACGTCCGCGATGCCCTCTACGCGGCGAAGATCGTCGCCTACGCGCAGGGCTTCGAGCACCTGATGGCCGGGTCTAAGGAGTACGAATGGAGCCTCGACCTTGGCGCGCTGGCGACAATCTGGCGTGGTGGCTGCATCATCCGGGCTCAGTTCCTCGACCGCATCAAGGATGCCTATGAAAAGCAGTCACGTCTGCCCAATCTGATGCTCGCGCCGTTCTTCCAGGATGCGCTGGCCTCCGGTCAGGATGCCTGGCGGCGCGTGGTCAAGACAGCGGTCGATCGAGGCGTGCCGGTGCCGGCCTTCTCGTCCTCGCTGGCCTACTACGACGGCTATCGGCGCGAACGTGGGCCGGCCAACCTCATCCAGGGCCTACGTGATTACTTCGGAGCCCACACATATCACCGCATCGATCGGGAAGGCGCCTTCCACACTCGATGGGCGCAAGACGGGGCTGAGGTCAAGGTCGACTAGGCGCGCAGTTCAGGGCAGCTCGCCGTCGAGGATCGGGATCAGGACCTCCGGGTCGATGTTTCCACCTGACACGACGGCGACGTAGCGCCCCGGCCCAGCCAAACCCTTGAGCCCGGCCGCGACCGCCGCACCGGCGGCTCCCTCAGCGACGATCGCCGCGTGCTGGATGAGGTGACGGATGGCGGCCGCGACCTCGGCCAGGCTGACCACGAGCGCGCCGGCCAGCAGTCGCGATGCTGCCGGCCACATGTCGGACAGCACCACCGGGCCGCCGATGCCGTCCACAAACGTGGCTACGCGCGGGACGGTCACCGGCCCGGCGGCAGCAATCGCGGCGGCCAGGGGCGCGGCCGTCTCCACCTCGCAGCCGTACACGCGAACCTCGGGCCGCAGGCTGCGGACAGCGGTGGCGATCCCACAGCTCAAGCCGCCGCCGCCATAGGGGACGAGCACGACGTTGACGTCAGGCAGGTCTTCGAGAATCTCGAGGCCGATCGTTCCGTTGCCGGCCATTACATCCGGGTCGCTTACCGGGTGGATGAAGTGAGCCGGCTCGAGCGGCTCGTAGCGATGCGTGACGAGCACTTTCCACCACTCGGCGTACGGCACCGAGATGGTCCGGGCGCCGAGCCGGTGGATTGCGTCGAGCTTGCTGTGCGGCGCACCATCAGGCACCACGGCCGTGCAGCGGATTCCGAGCCGGCGCGCGTTCCATGCAACACCCTGCGCCATGTTTCCCGCGCTTGCGGTGTAGACGCCTGTCTCGGCCGCAGCGTCGCCCAGCATCGCGATCGCGTTGCCGGAACCGCGAATCTTGAAAGAGCGAATCGGCTGCAGGTTCTCGAGCTTGAGGTAGAGCTCGCCGGTGCCGCCGTCGTCCAGGCGGATGAGAGGCGTACGAACCGCAACTCCCTCGAGGCGCTTGCGCGCCTCCTGCACGTCCGCGAGCGTCAGCGAATCTGGCGTGCGGACGCTCAAGGCTTCGAGGCCGGGGGCATCGCCGGGTCCTGCGCCATCACGAGAAAGGCGGCGCCGAGCACGAGCGCGATGGCGGCGGGCCCGTAGTCGGCGACCCAACCTCCTTGAAACGCGATGCGGAGGACGGTTGAAACAACCAGGTAGATGCCGCCGAGCAGCAGGACCATCCGGAACCTTCGCGCGGCCAGGCGAAGCTGGCGGCGCAGGCCGCCGGGTCGGATCGAGAGCACGATCAAACTCAGGGCTGCCATCAGCACCAGCCCTGCGACGATCGCCCTCATTGCACCGTGCTACGCGCGGAGGTCGCGCGCCATCTCGGCGAAGTTGTCCACGTAGCGCTGCACGTCGTCCACCGAGTGCTGCACCGAAAGCGTCCAGTTCTCCTCGGCTCCCGGCGCCATGATCACGCCGCGGTTGCACTGGTAGAGCCAGCTCAGGTACGCGAACGACTTGTCGATCTCGAGGTAGTCGCGATAGTTGCGCACCCTTTGCTCTCGATAGGTGACACCGCCACGAGCGGCGAGCGTGATCACGTGAAATGGCAGCTCGTGGTCCGAGATGACCCGATCGAGACCGCCCTGCAGAGTCTCCGCCAGCGCGTCGAAATGCGCGTAGGCGGACGCGTCGAGGATCTCGAGCAGCGTGACCTTCGACGCCGCCATCGTCAGCGGGTTGCCGTTGAACGTGCCCATCTGCGCGACGCGCTTGTCTTCGATCACTGCCATCACATCGGCGCGGCCGCCGACGGCGCCGCACGGAAGCCCGCCGCCGATCGCCTTGGCGAGCGCGATGAGGTCGGGCTTTACGCCGAAGCGCTCGGTCGCCCCACCCGCGGCGATGGTGGCACCCGTCTTCACCTCGTCGAAGATGAGCAGCGCGCCGTGGCGGTGTGCAATGTCGCGCAGGCCGGGCAGGTACCCCTGGTCGGGCAGGACGATCCCCACGTTCATCATCGCCGGCTCGACGATCACCGCCGCGACTTCTCCCGGGTGGCGGGTGAAGGCGCGCTCGGCAGCCTTGAGATCGTTGAACGGGATCACGGTCGTCAGCTCGACAACCGCCGCGGGGATGCCTTCGCTCTGGGGCACGGAAGCCGGCTCGCCGGCCGGGCCCATGAGAGCGGGCGGCGGCTCCACCGAGACCATGAGCGCGTCGTGGTGGCCGTGATATGAGGCTTCCATCTTGATCAGCCGCTCGCGACCGGTGAATGCACGCGCGATGCGGACCGCGTCAAGCGTCGACTCGGTACCAGAGTTGGTGAAGCGCCACTGCGGAAGCCCGAATCGCCGCGAGAGCTCTCGGGCGACCTGCACGTCCTCGGCCACCGGCTGCGCGAAATGCGAGCCCTGGGCGATGCGGTGGCTGACCGCCTCGACGATCTTGGGATGCGCATGCCCGACCACCATCACCCCGAAGCCGTTGTGGAAGTCGATGTACTCGTTGCCGTCGACGTCCCAGACCCGGCTGCCCTTGCCACGCTCGACGAACACCGGCTGTGGGGCTGCGTCCTGAAACGACGAGGGAACCCCCCGAGGCATGACCTCGCGCGCCTCGGTCCACAGCTGGTGAGAGCGAGGACGGGCCTTGCGGAAGCGCTCCTCCTCGCGCGCGCTCAGCTCTTTGACGCGGGCGCTCGAAATTTGACGCGCGGTGGGCGTGCTCATCGATGGTTCCCCTCCCAAACTCGGCCTAGCTTGACAGCGATTGCCCCTAGGCCTCTAATTGTCGCGATTTCATCGTTTCTTAACTTCGGGGAGGGTAAGGCATGGGGGATTCCGCAGCCGTAGCCGAGCTTGTAGCCGAGAAACGCAAGCTCAAAAAGTCGCTCTTCCGCTTCGACATGATCTTCTTCACGGTCTGCGCGATCGTGGCCCTGGACACTATCGGCCAGTCGTCTTCGTACGGCGCCCAGGCCATCTTCTGGCTCATCGTGTCCGGCCTGACCTTCCTCATTCCCTACGGACTGATCACCGCCGAGCTGGGCGCCGCCTTCCCGACCGAGGGCGCGACCTATGACTGGGTTCGCCTCGCATACGGGCACTTCGCCGGCGCGGTGGTCGGAGTCCTTTATTGGCTGAGCAACCCGATCTGGCTGGGCGGTACTCTCGCTGCCACATCCATCGCTGCTCTGGACGCCCTCTGGGGAAGCAGCTTCAGCGGCAACCAGTTCGCCGAGACGGTGATCGGCATCCTGTTCATCTGGGTCGCCGTGACGATGAACATCCTGTCGCTTCGCTATATGAAGTGGGTGCCGAACCTCGGCGCCATCATCCGGCTCGCTCTGCTGGCCTTCTTCGCGATCCTGGTCGTCACTTCGGGCATTCAGCACGGGTTCCACGGCAGCATCGGTGGCTTCTTCCCGACGGACACGACGATCCTGATCGGGGTCATCGGCGTAATCGTCTTCCAGTGGATCGGCTTCGAGCTCCAGACCAACGCCAGCGAGGAGATGGAGAACCCGCAGAAAGACATCCCGCTCGCGGTCTACATCTCTGGCGTTATCTCCTTTCTTGCCTACGCGATTCCAATCGCCGGTGTGATCTTGATCCTCTCGACCGATCAGCTCAGCAACGTGGCCGGATTCGTCGCGGCTTATCAGTACGCATCGAGCAGCGTGCTTGGTGGCGCGGCGCCGTTCTTCAACCACCTCGCCGGACTTGCCATGGTGTTCGTCCTCCTGTCGAGCGGTACCACGTGGTTGATGGGATCCGACCGGCTGATGGCGATCGGCGCCCTGGCCGGCTCAGGGCCGAAGCAGCTCGGCTACTTCTCGTCGCGATTCGGCACCCCGATCGTGGTGAACGTCCTGTCCGGGATCATCAGCACGATCTTCCTGTTCATCACGTTCTTCGTCACCGGAGGCGGTCTGCACGGTTACTTCGCTGCCGTCCTAGGCCTGGTCATCTCGACCACCACCTTCTCTTACGTCCTGATCTTCCCGGCTCTCCTCACGCTGCGCCGTAAGTACCCCAACGTCAAGCGGCCGTTTGTGGTGCCCGGTGGCAACGCCGGCGCGTGGATCTGCGTGATCCTCACCATGTTCTGGGTCGTTGCCGCCACCGTGTTCTCGCTGTGGCCCGGACTGTTGACTTCGACATGGAGTGCCGACTACAACGGCGTGAGTCGCTCGACGTTCGAGATCTACACCTTCATCACGGTCGCCTTTCTGATCGCGGTGGCGGTCGTGTTCTGGGCGGTCGGCCGAGGGCACGCGATCCACACCGGACCGGTGGTGGGAAGTGGGGTAATGCCCCAGGCGGCGCCGGCGACCGGCGACTAGTCTCCGTCTAACGTTCGAATACGAGGCGACCGCCAACCACGGTCGCCTCGACTTTTGTCTGAGCGATTTCTTGTTGCACCGTTTTCTCGAGGTTGCGATCCAACACCGCGATGTCGGCGAGCATCCCTTGTCGCAGCCGGCCCTTGATGTGCTCGGCGTGCTCGGCGTAAGCGCTGCCAGCGGTCCATGCCTCCACCGCCTGAGGCAGGGTCAGGCGTTGATCAGGCAGCCAGCCGCCCGGCGGTTCACCGGCGCCTGTCTGGCGGTTGATCGCAACATGCAGGCTGAGGAAGGGGTCGATGGGCACCACCGGCCAGTCGCTTCCGAAAGCGAGCCTGCCACCACTGCGCGCGATCGAGGCCCATGGCCAGCCGCGGGCAGCGCGCTCCGGGCCGAGATTGGGTGCCCAGATCTCGTGGAGGTTCTTGATCGGCTCGGCGTGCTGAGGCTGCATGCTGGCGATCACCCCCAGCTGCCCAAAGCGGGCGATGTCGGTGGCAGCGGGCGCCTCGATGTGCTCGACCCGATGGCGGCGCGCCGGATCGCAGGCCTCGAAGGCATTGAGAGCGTCCCTGATGGCACGGTCGCCGATGGCGTGGATTTCAACCTGCCAGCCGCGGGCACTCGCCGCCTGCGCTGCCGCGGCCAGCTCGCCCGGCTCCCAGCGCGACTGCCCGATACCACCCGCAGCACCCGCATACGGCTCGAGCAGTAGGGCGGTTCGTGATTCGACGACCCCGTCCGCGAAGGCCTTGACGATGCCCGTGCTGATCCAGCGGTCGCCCTTGTGCGTGCGCGCTGCCTCCTCGTACATGTCGAGCGCTCGCGCCCAGGCGTCGATGCCGATGCCAGGCAGCATGTCGAAGGCGAGCCGCACCCTCATCGTGAGCTCGTCGCGCTCTCGAAGCGCCTCGTAGAGCGGCATCTGCTTAAGGCCGCGGCTGGCTTCCTGCACGCTGGCGACGCCCCTCGCGGCCGCGATCCTGATCCCTGCCCGCAATGACTCCAGGTCCTCTTGCGTGCTCGGGGCCGGCAGGTGCTTCTCGAAATCGTCCATAACGTGCTCTTTGAGAATCCCCGGCTCGGCGCCAGGCGCGAGCCCCGCAGCCTCCAGCGCCCGGCTGTTCACCCAGGCGGTGTGGGTGTCGAACGATTCGAGGTACGCGGGGCGGTCCGGGACCAGCCGGTCGAGCAGCTCGATCGTCGGCATGCCGCCCGGAAAGGCGGAGTAGAACCATCCCCTCGCCAGCAACCACGGCGCGGAATTCGAGGCGTTGAACTCACGTATCCGGCGCTCGATCTCCTCCTGCGTTTCAGCACCGAAAAGGTCGAGGTGGGCGAGCCCGCGCGAGCCCATGAGGAAGTGGATGTGGGCGTCATTGAAACCGGGGAGGATGGTGCCGCCGCGGGCCTCGATCACGCGGGTGTCGGTACCGATAAGCGGGCGAATGTCAGCGTCGGCGCCGACTGCCGAGATCATCCCGCCGTCGACCGCAACGGCGGTCGCGTGCGCCGCTCCAGGCGCCCACACCACACCGCCCAATATCGCCAAAGACGCCGTCCGCATGGGGGCATTTTGCCCCGGTGCGAGAATGTGCTGGCATGAAGCTTGAAACCGACTCAGGGGTCCCCGCGAAATCTCCAGATTTCGTGGGGTCGGATGTTGCGCGGGCATCGACGCTGCCCTCTCGTATGTACCTGGACCCCGCGGTCCTGGACCAGGAGAAGGACCGAATCTTTTCGCGCACCTGGCAGCTGGTCGCGCATGCAAGCGAGCTGGCGCGACACGGCGATTTCAAGCCGACCAACATCCTGGACGAGCCAATCCTGCTGACCCGGCCGGAGGACGAGAGGCTGCGCGGTTTCTACAACGTCTGCCGCCACCGCGCCGCCCAGGTGGTGACCACGCGAGGCAACCGGAAGTCGCTGCAGTGCGGGTATCACGGCTGGGTTTACGGCCTCGACGGCCGCCTGCAAGTGGCGCGCGAGATGGAGGGCACTGAGGATTTCGACAAGTCCGACTTTGGCCTGGTGCCGATCAAGGTCGACACCCTAGGGCCGTTCATATTCGCCAACCTCGATGATGGCGCGACGCCGCTGGCGGACTGGATCGGTGTGATCCCGGATGAGATCCGCAAAGCCGGCTACGACCTGTCCAGCATGCGCAGGGTGGAGCGTCGCGATTACGTCATCGAGTGCAACTGGAAGGTGTACGTGGACAACTATCTCGAGGGCTACCACCTCCCGATCGCGCATCCGGGCCTGTTCAAAGAGCTCGACTACGACCAGTACCGCGTCGAGACCTTCCGCTACTACTCCAAGCAGCACGCGCCGATCCGCGAGCTGAAGCCGGGCGAGGTGCCGGGTCGCGATCGACGGTACATCCGTATGCCGGGCGCGGAAGAGGATGCCCTGTACTACTGGCTCTTCCCGAACACGATGCTGAACATCTACCAGGACAACGTCAGCACCAACGTCATCATCCCGCTGGGCGTCGACAAGACGCTGACGATCTTTGAATGGTTCTTCGCCGAGCCCGGCACCGGCGCGGGTTGGGAGTCGATGCAGCAGACGATCGCCTTCTCGGACGAGATCCAGCAGGAGGACATCGTGGTCTGCGAGCAGGTTCAGCGCGGCCTGCGCTCGCGGTCATACGACCGCGGCCGTTTCGCGGCCAAGCGCGAAAATGGCGTCCATCACTTTCAGTCGCTGGTCACGGAGTTCCTGGGCAAGGTCTAGATGCGGGCGCGCGGGGCAGCCGTCGTGCGCAACCACCCTCTGTTGACGCCGCTGTTCATTGTCTACGGAGCGATCAACGTTCTGGCCGTCGCATTCGAGGCCCCGCTTTCGCACTTTCCGATAAACCTGTTGCTGCTGGCCGCCTACGTCGTTGTGATCTACGTGGCAACTCGCGACCGGCAAGTTGCCGCCCCGACGGTCCAGCGTGCCGGGACACGCTCGCGCGACTTTGGTCTGGCCGTCACGGTAGCGATCGTGCAGCTGGCGGCGGTGATCGCCGTGTGGTTCGTTATTCGCCCTCATGGCCTGCCGGCCGCCTGGGCGTCCGCTTTGAGGTCGGCCGGCGTGCCCCACCTGATCGCGGCCGAAGCCGCAACCGCTTTGCTTGGAGTCGGTCTCCTGCTCGTTCCGACCCTGGTCGCGGTTGCCGCATTTCGTTTCCGGCTCCGGGACGTGGGCCTGACCGCAAACCCGCGAGACCTTGTATTGGGTGTCGTGCTGGCGGCAATCGCGGTCGGGGTTGGCGTGGCCTATGTCGCGACGGGCCAGCACGCCGGGTTGTTCTGGGAGTCCGCGTCACTCACGGTGGCGGCGGCGGCGATCGCGCTGCAATCGCTTGTCAATGGAGTGCCCGAGGAGCTTGCCTTTCGTGGTGTCATCTTCGGCCGCCTGATGCCGTGGCTTGGGCGCCCCGGAAACAGCCTTGCCATTTCCACCATGGTCTTCGGCTTGTTCCATGTGCCGATGCTCATAGCGAGTGGCGAGCCGTTCGGGCTGGCGGTCGGCACCGGATTGTTCGGGGCTCTACCCGGGCTCTTGCTCGGCTACGCCTTCTACCGCACAGGATCGATGTGGCCGGGCGCAATCTGGCACACGTCGTTCTCGGGCGTCGGGCTGCTATTCGTGTGAGCGCGCCACATATAGAAAGGACGCGACCCCACTAGAATCGAACCAGCGGGAGCCCTAACCCGGGCTGAGAGGGCGTAGAAGCGCCGACCGCAAGAACCTGAACTGGGTAATGCCAGCGGAGGGAGAGTTGAGTCAGCTTTCTGCTCATAGCGTCGAAGCCGACGCGTTCGGGAAGGTCGAGAGCCATGGCATCGATGCGATCCCGGCCGCCGAGCGTCACGGCCGCCCGCGCGAGCTTGGCTTCCTGTGGGCCGGCGCGTTTGCCAATTACGCCAGCCTCTTCACGGCCAGCCTGCTCACGACCTACTACGGTCTCGGCGTCTGGGACGGTCTCGCAGCTACAGCTCTGGGCACGGTCGCGGCCGCGCTCATCCTGGGGCTGCTCAGCAACACGGGCCCCCGGAGCGGCCTCCCCCAGATCGTGTTCACCCGCGGAATCTTCGGGCTGCGGGGCTCGTACGTGGGCGCGGCGCTAACTCTTTTTCTCGCCGTCGGGTGGTTCGCGGTCGACTGCGTCATCGCAGCACAGGCCGGCGCCCAGCTGTTCGGCGGCGGAAACCGCGCCATCACGTTCGGCCTGGTGATCCTGATCGCCGCGATCAGCGTCGGGGTCGCCATCTACGGACACGGCACGATCAAGGTCCTGGAGACGTATGGCTCAGTGATCTTCATCGCGCTCGCCGCCGTGCTCTTCGTTGCGCTTGCGCCTCAGTTCCACTGGGGCCGGGGCCCATCCGCCTCCGGACCAGACTATCCCGGCGGGTTCGTGCTCGGCCTCATGACGTGTTTCGCGCTGGTCGCGTCGTGGTACCCGTTCGCCAGCGATTACTCGCGCTACCTTCCGGCCGCGACCCCGACCCGATCCGTCACGTGGTGGCCCGCGGTCGGGGTGACGGTGCCGATGATCCTGCTCGGCTTCTTCGGCCTGTTGCTGCCCACGATCGATGCGAAGCTGGCCGCGGACCAGGGCGTGCTCGCCGTGATCAGCGTGCACGCACCTGGCTGGGTCGCGGTCCCATTCTTCGTTTTCGTGGTCGTCGGCGAGATCTGGGCCAATTACCTGGACGTGTACACGGCGGGCCTGGTGACGCTGGCCATGGGCATCAGCCTGAAGCGGTGGCAGACGGCGCTGGGTTGCGGAATACTGGGCACCGCCCTCGCGGCATACGCGGTTCTGGTCAGCGACCTGCACGTCGCCTACGAGGATTTCCTCATCCTTACGTATCTCTGGGCACCGGCATGGGCCGCGGTCGTGCTGCTCAGCTTCTTCGTCTTCGAAGGCAGGACCCGGCCGAGGCTGGCGGTCGTCGCCTGGCTCGCAGGCGCGGCTGCGAGCCTTCTCTTCGTCAACTACGACAACCTTTTCAGCAACCTTGTCTCAGCGCCACATTTCTTCAACGACGGCCTCATCGGCCGCCTCCACGGTGCTGACATCAGCGGTCTCGTCAGCATCGCGGTCGCCGCGGCTGTGTACTGGCTCGGGCGGCGGCGCCTGGCGTCGTGAAGCTCCCGGTTGCGCTGACAATCGCCGGGTCGGACTCCGGCGGTGGCGCCGGCATCCAGGCCGATCTCAAGACATTTGCGGCGATGGGTGTGCACGGCACGTCGGCCATCACCGCCGTCACGGCTCAGAACACGATCACCGTCACGGAGATCCATGAGATTCCTGTGCGTGTGATCCGCGCCCAGATCGACGCCGTCGTCGAGGACATGGGCGTGCAGGCGGCCAAGACGGGCATGCTCGCGAGCGCCAAGATCATCGAGGCGGTGGCTGCCGCGATCCGGCACCACGGCATCGACAACCTCGTCGTCGATCCCGTGATGGTGGCCAAGGGTGGTACGAGGCTGCTCCACAACGACGCCATCGCGGCCCTGTACAAATATCTACTGCCCCTCGCAGCGGTCGTCACGCCGAACATACCCGAGACCGAGGTGTTGCTTGGGAGAAAGCTGATCTCCCTCGACGACCGCCGGCAGGCCGCTCGCGACCTGGTCGCGCTCGGGCCTCGTGCAGCTGTGGTCAAGGGCGGACATGCGGAAGGCGACGCCATCGACATCTATTGGGACGGCGCCCAGCTGGTCGAGCTTCCGGGCCGCCGTGTCGACACCAAGAACACCCATGGCAGCGGCTGCGCATTTTCGGCCGCCATCGCGGCGGGCATGGCGAAGGGCAGGAGTCCCCTCGAGGCGGTGCGGGCCGCCAAGGTGTTCATCACGCACGCTATCGAGGAATCGCTTGAGATCGGCCGCGGCCACGGCCCGGTCAATCCCATGCACGGGATGGCACGCTGATCACCGCGTAACAGCGCTGCGGAGGCACGGACCCGACGTCTTCAACCAGTCGCTGGTCGCCGCCCGCGCCGCCGTCGAAGCACAAACGAACAGGGCCCGGTCGCCTGACCGGACCCTGTCTTGCTAGACGAATTGCGATCAGTGAAGTGCGACGATCGACACACTCTGCAGTGCCGATCCGCTGATGCACTGGAAAAGAAACGTGGTCGGATCCATGCCGCACAGGTTGAACACTGAGGCCTGGGCGACCCCAGATCCGGCACGGAACGGGTGATCGAATGCCAGCGCGGTCACGATGGAAGTGTGTTGGAGTCCGTCGCAGACGGTCGTCAGCGATCCACCGGCATGGGCGATGACCCGCCCCTGTACCTGCTGCACGCCGACGAACCCGAAGCTATTGAACGCCGGCTGTCCGTTGAAGTCGAGCAGGAGTGGACAGGTCTGTGTGACCGTCAGCGTCAGGATCTGCTTGTCAGACACGGTAATGGTTGGAGCAATCGACATGGCCACCACTGGGGCTGATGCCGAAGCAGTGATGGGTAGTATCGCAGCGAGCGCAAACGATCCCGCCGCGAGTAGGCGCGCGAATTTCTTGAGCATGTTGATCTCCTCGAGAATGAATCCGAATGGTTAGACGTTGTGGCGTGGCTTCGCTCAGCGACTCGAATGCACAGCATCACCTCCGCTCGGGACGCTAGTTGCGCCTGGAGGGCCTGTCGTCCGCAGATCTACTGAAAGTTAGTTGGCCGGTGGCGCCGGGAGGCCAACCTTCATCAGCTCGATCTGCGAGGAAACGTGGAGCTTCTGATAGACCTTCTGCAGGTGCGACTCCACGGTTCGCGGAGACACCGAGAGGTGATCCGCGATCTGGCGCACTTTGAGGCCGTCGATGGCAAGCATCCCTACCCGACGCTCCATCGGTGTGAGGTCGTCCGGACTCGCCCGCTTGCGCTGCCGGCCGCGCGCGGCATGCAGCTCGTCCATCGCCTGCTGCGCCAGCCACGTCGCACCGGCTTCGGTGGCGACCTCCACCGCACGGTTGAGATACGGCCGCGCCTCGATCGACTTCCCGATCTGGCGCAGGAAGCGACCGAAGTAGATCATCGTGCGGATCTCCGACAGCGGCTGCCGGATCTGTGAGTACTGGTCGAGCGCCTCTCGATAGAGCGTCTCCGCTTTTTCGTTCTCGCCGGCCTTCTCCGCCAGCTGCGCGCGGCCGAACAGCGCGGTGGCGCGCGGCCAGCGGCATGGCAGGTGCTCGCTCCTCGCCTCGAGCCAGGCAACTACGCGCGCGGCGTCCTGCAGGCGGCCGCAAGCGACATGCGCGGTGATGGCGTCGCGCGACCATGGCACAACGCACGGTTCGAAGAGACCGGCCTGGTTCGCGATCTTCTCGGCGACCAGGAAGAAATCGCTCGCTTGCAGCTGATTGCCGTGACGCCCGGCGATGATCCCTCGCATGCGCTGGATCCAGAGCCTGATGATCACGCTCTGCGGGAGCTTTTCGAGGCGGTCGCACCAGGCAGCCGCCTCGTCGAGGCGGCCGAGCTCGAGCACCGTGGCGGCGTTCGCGATCCAGGCGTAGCCAGTCAAAGAAGGGACGAGGTCCGCCATCGTCAATGCGTGCTCGGCGTGAGCGAGCGCCTCGTGAAGGCGGCCTCGGCGGATGAGTGCATTGGCTCTCAGCGAGTCGAGCAGGCCGATCGCCATCGGTGCGCCAAGCTGCTCCGCGGCTCGGTAGGCGATGCCAAGAACACGCCTCGCCTCGTCGTATTGCTCCGCAAACTCCGAGATGAACATGTAGTTGCCAAGAGGTCCCCAGCTCCAGGTCGGATCGACGGTGTCGAGAAGCGGGTTGAGCTCGGCCTCCGCTGCCGCGGCCGCCGCGGCGGGCAGGCCCTCGGCGGACCCGGAGATGAATGTGACCAGCGCCCATGTCGAATCTGCGCGACGCCTGACATCCGGCCCAGCGTTCTGGGCGAGGTCTCTCGCGCGGAGTGCGAACTCGACGGCGCGCGCGATCGTGCCCGCGATCCAGCACGCGGTCGCATGGTCGAGCAGGGCCTCGATGCCGGGTGTCGGGTCGGGTGCTGCCAGGCCCAGCTCGGCCGCCGCCGCGAACTGGGCCTCCGCGGCGCCGGCGTCCCCGCTGGCGAACAGCGCCCGGCCGAGCATCCTGTGGACATGGGCCGGCACTTCGCTTTCGATCGCGGAGCCGTCGAGTATGCGGTTGTACAGGGCTACCGCCGTGGCCGGTTCGCCGGTGGACAGGAGCGTCTCGGCAAGTCCGATCAGCAGCTGTGGCGACGGGCTGTCGCCGGCGAGAACAACCGCAGACTGCAGCCGGTGTCGCGCGGTGGCGACGGCCCCGTCCGCCATCGCCGCACGTCCCGCGCGCTGCAGCACCGCGATGGCCTCGGCGTCGCCGAGGAGCTGTCCGCTCACCGCATGCTCGGCCGCTTCCGCCGGCTCGGCCCCGTGCGCGAGCAAGTGCCTGAACGCAGACGCATGCCACCTCTCTCGCACCGGGGGCGCCATGTCCTCGTACAGCGCCTGCTGGAAAAGTGGGTGGGCGAACTGCGCCCAGCCCGCCTGGCCGGGCCGCACCAGGCCGGTGTCGACCAGCACCGCCAGCGCCTCGGTCGCCTCGCCATCTTCCAGCCCCGCCACTCTGGCGGCCAGCGCCGGCCGGAACTCGATGCCGAACACGCTCGCCGCGTGCGCGAAGCGGCGGTCTGTGCCGGGACGGCCAAAAATTCGCGACAGCAGGATCGTCGCCTCGTTGCCGCGCTCGTCGAGCTCGTCCAGGCTGCGTCCTTCCTGAAGGTGGCGCGCGATCTCTTCGAGGAAAAGCGGATTGCCGCCGCTTGCCGCCCACGCTCGGCCGCTCGTCTCCTCCGGGGGCTCAGCCCCCATGCGCTCGGTGAGCAGGGCGGTGGCCGCCGGCGGGCTGAGGGGCATGAGCTGCTCCAGCTGCGCCTGGCCTTGTTGGGCGAGGTGCCGGGCGAGGTCGAGAGCCGCCCTCGGCCATGGCCGGAGCGTCGCGACCAGGGCCACCGGCAGCGAGGCCAGCCGGTGGCTCAGGAATGAGACGAGCGCTAGCGAGTCGGGGTCGGCCCAGTGGAGGTCGTCGAGCAGGATCAGAGCGGGCTCCGACCGTCGCTCGAGGTGGCGGAGGGTGGCGTAGAAATACGCCGCTCGCGCATCGAGGCCCTTGGAGGTCGCGGCTCTGGGCACATCGAGCGGCGTACCGGCTCCAACCCCGCGCAGGGCTTCGCTGACGATTCCGAAATGAAGCGTCGCCTCCATCGCCTGCCCACGGCCCAACCCGACGGCGAAGCCCGAAGCCTGGGCGCGAGCCAGCTCCAGCACGCTCGTCTTGCCGAGTCCGGCCTCACCGATCACGAAAAGAGCCTGCCCCTGCCCTGCGCGCGCGCGCTCGAGCACGAGGGCGATGGCCGCCAGTACGCCTTCCCTTTCGAACACGGCGGTGCCCCGCGCATCTTAAGTCTCCGTGCCCTTACTGATGACGATCCGCACGGTGGTGCCTAGGATTCGAAGCGAAGTGAAGCCCGATAGGCCGGCGGGCGGGGTCGAGGGCAGTCTGGCAGCTCTGCGCCGCAAGCTGCCGGAGCTCTGGGATTCGGCCGCGGCCGCGCTGGCCAAAGGCCAGGATCAGCTCGCGGGCCTCGCCCTCCGTCGCCGGCGCGTGCTGATGCGTGAGCTCGAAAGCCTGTCCCTACTGCTGGCCACCGGGGCGCCGCCCGCCCGCGTCGTGCCACGGCTCGAGGCTGCGGACCGGCTGCTGGAAGCAAGCCTTTGCGAAGCATCCCGCACCGACCAGGTGCTGCCAAAAGAGCCCGTTGTGCTCGAGCTCGACCCGGCCGTTCGGTCCGACCTCCGACTGCTGCGCGAGGGCTCGCGAAACCAACCCGACGCAGGCCCAGCTACTGAGCAGCAGGAAGGAGGAACGTGATGGCGATCGTAACGTCGGCCCCGATACGCCGGCCCCGTCAACCAGGCGTCGCCAGCGCCAGGTTCACGTGGACCTTCGTGGCGCTGTGCTGCTGGTTGATGGCAGGCGCCTACCTCGACTCGTGGCATCACCACAACCTCCAGCGGCCCGAGACCTCGTTCTTGACGCCCTATCACTTCCTTCTGTACTCGGGGATCGCAGCCATCGGGATATTTCTCGCCATCAATGTCTGGCGCAACTACCGTCGCTACGGGACCTGGGAAGAGCTGCTCCCGGATGGCTACGGCGTTTCGCTCCTGGGCACGGTCCTGTTCGGTATAGGCGGCGCGCTCGATTTCGTCTGGCACGCCCGTTTCGGCATCGAGCTCAGCGTGGCCGCGCTGTTCAGCCCGCCGCACCTCTTCCTGATGCTCACGGGCGGCCTCATCGTGAGCGGGCCGCTGCGTGCCGCCATGCGCCGCGGAGGTAACCGGGCGACGTGGCCTGCGATTATCTCCGGCGCGCTCACCCTCTCGATGCTGACGTTCTTCCTCCAGTTCGACCAGCCGTTCATCGACCGGTGGGCAGCCGGCACCGCGGTGGACCCCCGCGGCCCGTACTGGATGGAGGAGGAGCTCGGGATGATCGGGCTCATCCTTTATTCCGCCGCGGTGGTTGGCCTGCTCGTGATCCTGTTGCGGAGGTTCGAGCTGCCCACCGGCGCCTTGACGGTGACCCTCAGCATCAACGCGCTACTGGTCAGCCCGGTCGCCAATCACACCGAGCTCGTAATGGTGGCGCTGCTAGGTGGGGCTGCCGGCGACCTGCTGCTCTACGTGCTCCGCCCATCGCCCGCGCGGCCGAAAGCGTTTCACGCATTCATGTTCGCTGCACCTGCCGCGCTGACCGTTGCGTATTTCGTGGTGCTTGGTTCGACGACGGGTGTGTGGTGGGAGCCGACCATCTGGACCGGCGCCGTGCCGGTCACCGGAATGGTCGGGTGGCTCGTGAGCTTCATCGCGCTTCCAGGTGAGTCGGCGCGGGCACGGATCGCCGCCCAAACCCTCTAAAGATTCAGTACAGCCCCTGACGACACCTCGCCGGGCTCCGCCTACGTTGGGTCGCGTTGCAGGCCACGCGTAACGAGGAGTTGGAAGGGATGTCTCTCAATCCGGAAGTCGACCAGATCGTGCCCCTCAATCAGCCGACCAACGGGGCTGACCCGGGGGTGAGCGCTCCGCTCGCGATGGTGGCGCCGTCGCCAGCGCCGCCCATTTTCGCAGTCGCGCCCGCATACGAGCCACCGGCGCCGCCCGCTGCGGCACCATGGCAATCGGCGTCGATCGCCCCCGGCGCAACGTGGTCGCCGGCTCCCGCGCGCAAGAGTCGGGGATGGATCGTCCCCGCGGCGATCGCAGTGGTCGGGCTCATCGCGTCAGGCACGCTTGGCTACCTCCTGTACACCACAACCGGGCAGCGCGATTCGACCAGGCACCAGTTGGCCTCCACGCAGGCGACGCTTGCGGACACCGACAAGCAACTCGCGGCCCGCAAGGCCACTGCCGCGTACGTGGACATGTATGTGCAGAACAGCGGAAAGGTCACGACCGACTACGAGAATGTCGTTGCGTGCAGCTCGTACATCACGTGCCGAACCACCGTGCAAGACGCACTAACGGACATGAAGGCTTTTCAGTCGGCCCGTTCGAGCAGCGCCGTCCCGTCCGCGCTCGCGAGCGCGGACAGCCAGATCGGTGACGCGCTCAGCGCAGGCATCGCGGCTGCCCAGGAGCTGATCACCGGCATGGACACCGATGACAACGCCAAGATCAAGGAAGGCTTCAAGAAGCTGGACGCGGCCATGCTGAGCTTCGCCAAGGCTCAGGCAGCACTCGGGTCGGGGCTCGTCTAGCCGGGACATGGCATCAATCGCGGGCAAACGCGCAACGCTGGCCGGTATCCGGACCGAGGTCCGGAGCCGGCCGGTTGCGCGCGGGATGAGGCGACTTCGCGTGCCTCGCGCGTCGTCGATCACCGCCGGCTTGGGCCTGCTGCTCTTCGTCGCCGTGAGTGCGGCCGGTGTTGGAGTGGAGATCAGCACCATGAGAGCGCAGGAGCGCTCTATCGAGGGCTTGCGCACCCAGGTCCATTCGCTGCAGGGCACGATCGACGCCCAGCCGGACTGGGCCTCGATCGCGCGGCAGGTCGAGCCGTCCGTCTTCACCATCGAGACCGCCTACGGGCTTGGGTCCGGCTGGGTCGCCCGAGCCGGAGCCTCGGGCTCCGAGCTCGTCACAAACTTCCACGTCATCGACGAGGCATGGAGCTCGGGTGTTGGCGCGGTCGACGTGCGCCAGGGCGACCGGACCATCAGAGGCACGATCGAGCGGGTCGATCCCAACGACGATCTCGCGATCATCCACGTCACCGAGGTGCTCCCGACGCTGCGCACGGCGCCCGCGCGACCCACCCTGGCCCAGGCTGTGATGGTTGTGGGGTCGCCGCTCGGGCTGGGCGGCAGCATCTCGGTCGGCGTGATCTCGGGATTTCGGAGCGTCGAGGGCAGCGACTACGTCCAGTTCTCCGCCCCGATCAGCCCTGGCAACAGCGGCGGGCCCGTGGTCGACGCCCGCGGCCGCGTGGTCGCGGTTGCCTCGGCCAAGTTCGAAGGGCCCGGGATCGAGGCGCTGTCGCTCGGGATCCCCGTTCAGACCGCCTGCACGGCTGCCGTCGTCTGCCAGCCAGGCTCCGATAAGTAGCCTGCCGACTTCGTCCGGCTGAGCGACCCGCCCTCGGGCCTGGGGCGTTGTCGAACTGCAAAAGGTAAGTAACCGGAGGGGGTAACGCTTGGAAATCGTGATCCCGAGCCCTTTGGTTGGGGCATCGCAATACCTGGGTCGGGCGCGAATCGTCCGGGTGTCCGACCGTGAAATTCGCGCTCACAACGGCCGCGTCGGCGACCTCTGCGTACGCATCGCGCGGCAGCTGGGCATGACGGCGGCCGAGCAGCGGGTCCTGGCTCGTTCCGGGCTCCTGCACGACATCGGCAAGCTCGGAATTCCCGGCGCCATCCTGCACAAGCACGACCCGCTCGACGACTCGGAATGGAAGCTCATGCGGACCCACCCCGAGGTCGGCCTGCGGATCCTGCAGTGGGCGGGCCACTTCGAGCGCGCGCTGCTCGCGGTCCTGCACCACCACGAGAGGATGGACGGCAGTGGCTATCCACATGGTCTTGTCGGCGATGCGATTCCGATCGAGGCCCGCGTCGTTGCCGTGGCGGATATGTATGACGTGCTCACGTCAGACCGGCCGTATCGCCGGGCGCGCACCGATCGGGAGGCGCGCCGCATCCTCGAGGCGGAAGCCGGCCCCCACCTCGATCCACACATTGTCAGTGCGCTGCTGCAATCCCTCGACAACGGAGGTTCGCGCCCCGCGCCGGCATTGGATTAGTCTTCGCGGCACATGGCTGCGAGCAAGCCCAGGGCCGCGGTTCGAAACCTTGACGACCTGGCCGGAATGGACCCCGAGTCGCTCATGGAGCTGTACCGGAACGCGCGGAGTCCACGTCTCGAGGACCTCGATGGCAAGCTCACGGGCCGCATGCTGGCTGTGCCCAGGATTCAACGCCCGCATGTCAAGCGCTGGCTCGAGCGGTTCTCGAAGTCGGGCCTGTTTCCCTGGCAGGGCAAGACGTTCTCGCACGAGAGCGCCGACCACGGCCATGGCGTCAACCGGCTGCTCGGTGAGCGCGTGGCCTGGTTTCGCTTCCACACGTCGATCGGTCCGTCGCATGCCGGCGATTTCGACGCCGTTCACCTCGATTACGGCCAGGACGGCAACCCGCCGCTGGTGCGCCAGGTCAAGGACGAGGTGCGGGAGGTTGCGCCCGGCATCTGGCTCGGTCTCGCCTATCTGCGAATGAAAGATAAAGACCACCTGGCCTGCTTTTTCGGGATCACCCGCGGTTCGGACTAAGCTGCGTGCCGGCCGAGGCTCATCCGTTCCTTCAACTCGACTACCTCTACACGCCGAGCGCGGATGTCGCCGCGGACGCGCGCTACTTCACCGACGTCCTCGGGGGTCGGTTGGCGTTCAGCATCGAGGGCATGGGGGCCCGCGTGGCCAAGATAGAGCTAACCGCCGGGCCGCCGCATCTTCTGCTCACCGACCACGTGGAGGGCGAGCGGCCGATTTTCATCTACCGAGTCGCGAACCTCGATGAGGCGATGCACACATTGAAGAAGCGAGGCTGGAAGAAGGCGCAAACACTGGAGATTCCAATGGGGCCTTGCTGCTCTTTCACGACTCCGTCGGGTCACCGCGTCGCGATCTATGAGCTGTCAAGGCCCGAGGTCGCCAAGCACTTCGACGGACGCTTCGACTTCTGATCGTTACCCCGTGTTCTGAAGTCCGGCCGCGACGCCGTTGACCGTGAGTAGAAACAATCGCTCCGCATGGGCGCGCTCTTGTGTTGAAGTTCCCTTCGCTCGCAGCGCGCGAAGGGCGCGCAACTGGAGGTGCGACAGCGCATCTACGTACGGGTTCCGCAGCTCCACGGCCCACGAGAGAACACGATGCTTCTCCAGCAGGCGCGTGTGGCCGGTGACAGCCAGGACGTTTTTCTTGGTGAGGTCGTACTCAGCGAGGACGCGAGCCGCCAGGTCGGGCCGGTCCCCCAGCGCGAGGTAGCGCGCGGCGATGCGCCGGTCGGTCTTCGCCAGGCTCATCTCCGCGTTGTCGAGCATGACGTTGAAGAGCGGCCATGACGCGTAGGCCCGGCGCAGGTCCTCGAGTCGGGCGGCATCGAGCCCGCTGCCGAGGCCATACCAACCCGGCAGGTTGAGTCGCATCTGCGACCACGCGAAGACCCAGGGGATGGCGCGCAGGTCGTCGAGGGCGTTGCCCTTGGTGCGGCGGGCGGGCCTGGATGCGATGCGCATGCGGCTCAGCTCCTCGACTGGGCTGACCCTGGCGAACCATTCCGCAAAACCGTCGGTCTCGACCAGGGCGCGATAGGCGGCCAGCGCCGCCGAGCCGATCTCTTGCGCGAGACCGGCAAATCGCGCCCCTGGCTCCGAGCGTGTGGGGGCGGTGGAGGCCTCGAGCACGGCCGAGGCCACCTGCTCGAGGTGGCGCCTCGCGATGGCTGCGTTTCCGTAGCGCGCGAAGATGACCTCGCCCTGCTCGGTGACCTTGAAGCGAAAGGCCACGGAGCCAGGCGCCTGGGCGCGGACCGCGCGGTTGGCGGGACCGCCGCCCCGCCCGAGCGCTCCGCCGCGGCCGTGGAACATCGTCAGCCGGATGCCGCGACGCACGGCCCAAGCGGTCAATTCCGTCTGCGCGTCGTACAGGGCCAGCGTTGCCGGCAGCGGGCCGACCTCCTTCGTCGAGTCCGAGTAGCCAAGCATCACCTCGAGACTCCGACCCGTCTTGTCGAGCCGGCGACGTACCGGTGCCAGTCCGAGCATGTCCTCCATCACCGAGGCCGCGGCACGAAGGTCCTCGACGGTTTCGAACAGGGGGATGACGTCGAGCACAGGAGGCTTGCCTCCCGCTTGCTCTGCCAGCTCGTACACGGCGGCGATGTCATCGACGCCGCGAGTGAAGCTGACGATGTAGCGCCGGCAAACTTCCGAGCCGAACCTTGCCTGTAACGCCGCGATGGTGCGCAGGGTGCTGAGCACGTCGCGCGTGCTGGCCGATGGCGCCTGCCCTGCGCGCAGCTCATCGAGGGCTCGAGCGTGGACCGCGCTGTGCTGCCGGACCTCGAGCTCGGCGAGGTGCAGGCCGAACGTCTCCGCCTGCCAGATCAGGTGCTGCAGCTCGCCATACGCCTGTCGCGGCGCACCCCCACCGGCCAGCGAGACCTGCACGCATCGAAGGTCGGCAATGAGCTCGGACGAAGACCGGTAGGCCTCGCCTGCGCCGGTGCGCGTCGAGCGAACGCGGTCGGCGATGTGGAGGAGGAACTGGCGGTGCGGCTCGGACGGCGAGCGCTTCTCAACCTCGGCCCACCGCTCGGGCGCCGCGGCGCGCAGCGCAGCCAGCCGGCGCCGAAGGTCTCGGCCCGGAGGCGTGGTGGCGGCATCGACGGTGATCGCGCGGCCGATGCGGGTGGTCGCTGCCTCGAAGGCGAGCAGCGCGTGCTCGGCCTGGTCACCGATTCGTTGCCGTCGCGGTCGCCGCCGACCCAGCTTCCGAAACGCAAGAACGCGGGTGCGAGCGGCGGGCGCAAACCGGCGTCGGACGGACCGAGTGCCCAGTCGAGCGAGCGGTAGATCTCCGGCACAACCCGAAACAGGGTTTCGTCGAAGACGGCCATGATCGAGCGGACCTCGTCGAGCGGGGTCACCTGTGACGTGCGCAGCTGACCGGTGCGCCAAAGCGAATCGATCTCTTCAGTCAGCCTCCGCATCGCCTCGCGGCGCTCCGCGTCCGAAGACCTCGGGTCCTCGAGCCGGTTCAGCTGTTCGCCCACTCTTCGGATCGCGGTCACCACCGCGCGGCGCCTGGCCTCGGTGGGGTGGGCGGTGAAGACCGGATGCACCTCGAGGCAGGAGAGCATCTCCATCAGCCGGCGCCGTCCGTGTTTTCGCTGCAGCTCGGCGACGGTGGCGGCAAGTGATTCGGGCTGCGGCCCTCGCCCGTCGCGCTCGCGCAGAACGCGGGCTCGATGGTGCTCTTCCGCGAGGTTGACCAGGTGGAAGTAGACGGTGAAGGCACGCGCCACCTCTTCGGCACGTTCGACCGGCCATGAGGCAACGATGGCCTCGGTCTTGCGCTCGTGCACGTCGGCGTCGCGAGCGCGAATCACAGAGCGCCGGAGCGTCTCGACGTCCTTGAGCAGGCTGGCGCCGCCGTAGTCCTCGATCACGCGGCCGAGCTGCTCGCCAAGCATGCGGACGTCGCGGCGCAGCGCATCGGGGATGGCCTGGCGGGCGGATGCTCTGGTCTGGCTCGTCAACTCTTCGCGGAAGCCCGCGACTGATGGGCATACTCCAGCGAATCGACCAGCGCCGCGAGTGACGCCTCGATGATGTTGCTCGAGCAGCCGACCGTCGTCCAACGCCTGGGTCCTTTGCCGGATTCGATCAGCACGCGTGTGGTCGCCGCCGTGCCCGCGGCGCCGTCGAGGATGCGCACCTTGTAGTCGTGCAGGCTGACGCCGCGCAGGCCGGCGAATTTGGGACTGAGCGCCTTGCGCAGAGCCGCGTCGAGGGCATTAACCGGGCCGTTTCCGGACGCGGCGGTGTGGTAGACGGCGCCGTCGACCTCGACCTTGACCGTCGCTTCCGCATGCACGGAGCCGCCGTCCTTGCGGACCAGTGTGGTGAAGTCGACCACTTTCCACGGCGCTTCGTAGCCTGGTTGCAGGCGGCGCAAGAGCATCTCGAACGACGCGTCGGCGGCTTCATACGAATAGCCGCGATGCTCCAGCTCCTTCAAATGCTGGACCAGCCATTGCGTGTGCGGATCATCGCGGTCGAGCTCGAGCCCGAATTCGCGGGCCTTGGCGAGCACATTGCCGCGCCCCGACAGCTCGGATACCAGCACATGCGGCTCGTTGCCGACGAGGCCGGGATCGATGTGCTGGTACGAATCGCGGTGCTTCAGCACGGCGGACACATGCTGTCCGCCCTTGTGAGCGAAAGCCCCATAGCCGACGAACGGCTGCTGCAGAGGCAGCGCGAGATTGGCGATCTCGGCCACGGTGCGCGAGAGGTCGGTCGTGCGCGCAAGGGTCGTTTTGGGAAGGGCGTCCATGCCCAGCTTCAAGACCAGGTTCGCGACCACCGACACCAGGTTCGCGTTGCCACATCGCTCCCCGTATCCGTTGATGGTGCCCTGCACCATGTCCGCTCCGGCCGCCACGCCTTCGAGCGTGTTGGCCACCGCGAGCTCGCAATCGTTGTGGCAGTGGATGCCAACGCCTGCCATGCTGCCGGCTTCGTGAAGCGCTCGGCGTACAGCCGTCACGCCTTCGCGAATCTCGGCCGGCAGGCTTCCCCCATTGGTGTCGCACAGCACCACCCAACCGGCGCCCGCCCGGGCCGCCTCCAGGCAGACCTCGAGCGCATACTCGGAATCACGCGCGAAGCCGTCGAAGAAGTGCTCGGCGTCGAAGATGACCTCGCGGCCGGCTGAGACGCCATAGGCCACCGACTCGCGCACCATCGCCAGGTTTTCGTTGGGCGTGGTCTGCAGGACTTTGCTCACCTGCCACGTGTCGCTTTTGCCCACGAGCGTCCAGGTGGGAGCGTGGCTCCGAGCCAGCGCCGCAAGATTGGCGTCGTCCTCGCAGGTGCCACCGGCCCGGCGTGTGGCGCCGAACGCCGCCAGTCGCGATCGCTTGAGCGGGTGTGCGGCGAGCTCCGCGAACAGCTCCTCGTCCTTTGGGTTCGAACCCGGAAAGCCGCCTTCGACGTAATCGAAGCCCAGGCCATCCAGGGTGCGGGCGATTCGCACCTTGTCAGCCGCGGAGAAGGACACGGCGGGACCCTGGGCACCGTCGCGCAGCGTCGTGTCATAGATCACGATCCGCCGCGCGACGCCAGGCCGATGGTCGCTTCCGTTCTTCTGTTTGGGCATAAAAAAACCTCCAGGCCTTCTCTGGCCGGGAGGTCCCATCGACATCAGCGAGGCGCTAAGTCGGGGAACCTCCCCGAATAATTCGGATGTGCGCCCTGCGCGCGCCCGGCGTCCGGATGCCGATCTCGATCTGCTTGAACATGGAAGCCGAAGAGTACAGCAGCCCGCGCCCATGATCACTGGCGGCCAGTGCCAAATCTCCGCCTGCCCGTTGGTGTCGCGGTAACAGCGGGGCCTCTCCAGGCTGCGCCCGCGGCGGAGCGCACCTCCCCACATGGTGGGGAGGCCAGGCGTCCGCATCGGATGCACCGCCCAAATTAGCTGTTGACAAACCGTCTGGAGGAGACTACGGTTTGTGAAATCAGTTCGGCATTGTCGAACACAAGTCAGATAAACAGGGGGTCGGAGAAGGAAATGCACTCGATGCCACAGCGGGCGCTCGCCGAGACTTTCGGCACAGCAGCGTTGGTTCTGGTCGGTCCCGGTTCTGTGATCGCGACCCTCACGCTCGCCGGCAAGGCGGTGCCGGCGGTGACCGAGGCGGACCTGCTCGCGATCAGCTTTGCGTTCGGTTTCATCATCACCGCCCTCGTCTACGCGATCGGCAAGGTCTCTGGCTGCCACATCAACCCCGCGGTCACGTTCGCCCTCGCCGCGACCAAGCGCTTTCCCTGGAAGGAAGTCCCCGTCTACTGGGCCTCCCAGTACGTCGGTGCGATCATCGGCGCGTTCGCGATCTGGGGCGTCTTCGGCGCCAACGCGGTCACGTTCGGGATGGGCCAGACGCACTTCGCCGCCGACGCCTCCTCCAACTACTACCTGCAGGCCGCGCTCGCCGAGGCTCTGGGCACCGGGCTGCTGATCTTCGCGATCCTCGGCATTGTCGACTCGAAGTCCCCGACCCAGCTCGCCGGCATCGTCATCGGCGGAGCCGTGGTCGGCATCATCCTCATCTTCGGTCCGGTCACTGGCGCATCGCTCAACCCCGCTCGTGCCTTCGGTCCCGAGCTGGTGCAGGCGATCGCGGGCGGGACCACGTTCTGGACGCAGTACGTTCCGGTCTACCTGATTCCCGGCCTGGTGGGCGCAGCGGCTGCAGCCTTCCTGTACGACTTCCTGGCCAACCCGCGACTTGTCGCGCGACCGATCGTCGAGGCGGTCACCCACGAAGACAACGTCCGGGCGGCCGCAAGCTAGATCACCGAGACAGGAGAAAGACACAATGGCAGTCGAAACCAACCAGATGCGAAAGTTCCTGAACGAACCCTCACTGGTCGTCAAGGACTCCCTCAAGGGGCTGGCGGCCGCGCACCCCGACCTGCTGCGATACGACGTGGCGAACCAGATCAT
>VBGM01000032.1:11701-24225 GCA_005880855.1 Chloroflexota bacterium | reverse complement strand
CCTGCCCGTCCTGTACCAGGGCTTCTCGCGGCGCGAGACGACCATCTCGATGCTCGACGAGTGGGCGGGCTCGCCGCCGAGCGCGGGCGACCTGCTGCGCCGCGCGACGTCGGCCGGCGAGGTGAAGGAGCTTGTCTCGTTGATGGCGACGTGGGAGCAGTGGACGGCGGAGCTGCTCGAGAGCCACCTCTCGTACCAGGTCCTCTGCTACTTCCGCTCGCAGCATGAGAATCAGTCCTGGGTGGCGGCCCTGACCGCGATCCTCGACTTCTCGGCGTTGTGGCAGGCCAGCAAGGCGACGGGCCGCACGTGGCAGGCGCGCCGCGTTTACGCGATGGGTCGCCACGCGCTCGGCGACCTCAGCCAGGTGCTGCGCGCGAGCCCGAAGTTCGATGTGCGCGACCGCCTTTCGGAGCCCGAGCTCGCTGCCATCGTCGAAGTCTTTGCCGCTGCGGGGGTCACCGTTGACGGCGAGTTTCGTGACCGGCTGAAAATACTGCGCAAGGGTTACGAGCCTTATGCGGCGGCGCTTGCCGACGAGCTTTTGATGGAGCTCCCGCCCTGGATGCCGCTCGAGGCTCGTCAGGACAACTGGGAAACGACCGCGTGGGAAGGCGCTGCGCCGGGGGAATCTCTCCACTAGCGATCGGGCGACCCGACAATACGCACACGTAGGTGGCCCAGACCCCCGACATATCTGAATCGACCCGCAGCTTCGAGCGGTGGCTTAGAGGACATCTGCGCGTGCGCCAGCAGGAGCTCGACTACAAGCACGAGGTGATGGCGGCGGACACCTTCAGCTTTCTTCGCGCGACCTTCTATAGGTGGGCGCAGCTCGCGCCTCAGGCCCTGCCTGACGTTGCGGAGGGGGTCCGCGTGCTGGCGGTAGGCGACCTCCACGTCGAGACCTACGGGACGTGGCGCGATGTCGAAGGTCGGCTGGTCTGGGGCGTCAGCGACTTCGACGAGGCATGTCGCGTTCCCTTCACCCTCGACCTCGTGCGCCTGGCCACGAGCGCCGGCCTTGCCGCTGCGGAAGGTCAGCTGAACATCGACCTCAAGCAGGCGTGCGCGGCCATCATGCACGGGTACGCAGGATCGCTGCGCGTGGGCGGCCGCCCCCTCGTCCTCGCCGAGAACGACCGCTGGCTGCGCAAGCTGGCGAGTGGAAGGCTTCGTGACCCGGTGGCCTTCTGGGCGCGCATGCATGCGCTCCCGAGCGCGCGCGGCTCGCTCGAGCCGAATCTGAAAGCGCAGCTGGCGCGGCGGCTTCCGCCCGAGGCGGCGGGCGTCCGATTCGTCCGCCGCCGGTCGGGCCTGGGCAGCCTCGGCCGCGAGCGGCTGGTGGCGATCGCCGACTGGCAGGGCTCCGCCATCGCACACGAGGCCAAGGCGATCGCGCCGTCTGCGTGGGAATGGGCGCACAAAGACCACGCGAGCGGCCGCATCTACTACGCCGACCTGGCGGCTTCCGCGGTCCGCTGCCCGGACCCGCTCGCCGAGGTGCGCGAAGGCTGGCTCTATCGCCGCCTCTCGCCTGATTCCAGCCGCATCGAGCTGGCGAGCCTGCCCACGCAGCGAGACGAGGGCCGCCTCCTGCGTGCGATGGGGTGGGAGGCCGGGAATATCCATCTCGGCACGCGGGGTGCCGGCAAGGCCATCCTCGCCGACCTCGAGCGCCGCAAGCCGGCGTGGCTGCGGGAGGCGGCGACGAAGATGGGCAGGCTGGTGCGCGACGACTGGCAGGAGTGGCGAGCCGCGCGCAAGCCGTCGTGAATTATCCGACCTGTAGCACAAGTGCTACAACGCGCTCGTGAGCCGGAAAATCAGTCAACGCGAGCTTCGCAACGACAGTGGCGAAATCATGCGCGGGCTCGATCGGGGGGAGTCTTTCATCGTCACGCGAAATGGAGTTGCGGTCGGTGAGCTAACCCCACTTCGCCGGCGTCGCTTCCTGTCCTCCGAAGGCCTTCTAGGCGTCCTCGCGGGCGCGCCCCATCTTGATGCGAAGCGGTTCCGCAAAGATCTCGATGATCTGATCGACCAGGATCCGCGACCACGTGCCTGACGGCCACGCACGCGGTTTTCTAGCTGAGGTTGGCCGCCAGCCCAGGCCGAACCCGCCGGAGCATGCACTGGCGTCTTATAGATCGCTTACTGCTTGCTCTTATGATCGAGTGCCATGAGCGGTAAGCGATCGGCCCTGATCGTTGTCGGGCTTGGCTTGCTCGCCTCGCAGGCCGGCCATCTGCTCGCCTACCAGGTTCGGTTTGGGGCGGCTGCAGGCCAGGTGGAGAGTACCGGAGCGCATTCTTATTTCCCGACACTCGCCCGCACGAGCGCCGGGGTCGCGGCCATCGGACTCCTGGCGGGGCTTCTTCTGGTCGCGCTTGCGCGGGTGCTGACCGGGCGCGAAGTTCGGGCCGGCTCGCGACCTTCTTATGTGAGCGTCCTGGCGGCGCTCTTCACGATCCAGCTCGTCTTCTTCGCCGCGCAAGAGATCGGCGAGGCGGTCGTCGCGGGCGCACCTGTCGCCTCAGCCCCGCTGCTGCTGCTCTGGGGCACAATCGGTCAGCTGCCTGTCGCGGCGCTGGCGGCTCTCGCGCTGCGCTGGTTGGGCACGCGCGTCGAGGCTGCGGTCGGGGCCATCAAAGACATCGTTCGAGCCACTGCACCCGCGCCATCACCTGCGCTCCTGGCGGCGCCACTTCATGAGACGCCCGACCGGGCGCTGATCATGTCTCGCTTCGCCGCCGCATCCACGGCGCGTCGCGGACCGCCGCGCTCCTTGCTCGTCACCTCGTACTGACCGGCGCGCTCGCGCGCGTCCATTCGAGCAAGGAGAGATTTCATGAATCGTTATCGCGTACCCATAGTGGCCGCCGTGGTCGTGGTCTTCCTCGCCATCGGTGCCTTTCTGATCTTCGCCAACCAGACCAAGGGCGGCGCCAAGGTCACGATCAACGCGACCGTGAGCAAAGGCACGTCAATGTCGCCGGGCACGTGGACCGCTCACCACAATGACATCGTCACCGTCAACATCACAAGCGACATGGATGGCGAGGTGCACCTCCATGGCTATGACATCCCGTTCGAGACCAAGGCCGGCCAGGTCGTCACCAAGACATTCACGGCCGACAAGACCGGCGACTTTCCAATCGAGTGGGAGTCGACCAGCACGCCGCTGGGGCACCTGGTGGTGAGCTGATGCTCGCCACGGCCATCTTCCTCCACGGCTTCGGCACGCGCTATGACCTGCCCGCATCGCTGTGGCTCTACCTGTTCGCCGCGGGCGGCGTGGTCGTCATCTCGTTCGTGCTCGTCGTCGTTTTCGCGGGCGAGCAGGTTGGTGAGAAAGCAATCCGGTATCCGCGCCGAGAGCTGAAGCTTCTGCTCTCGATCGCTCGCTCGCCATGGCCGCGCGTCATCGGCGGCCTGATCGGAGTGCTCGGGCTGGCGACCATCATCGTCACAGGTCTCTTCGGGTCGAGCAGGCCCGAGCTCAACCCCGCCGAGTTCCTGATCTGGATCTACTTCTGGGCGGGCACCGTGATCGTCTCCGGGCTCGTCGGCAACCTCTGGTACCTGCTCAACCCGTTCGCCGCGATCTACGACGCGGTCACGAAGCTTGTGAGATTGGGCCCGGTCTGGAAGCTGCCTCAAAGGCTCGGCATCTGGCCGGCCGTCCTCATCTACTACTCCTTCGCATGCCTCGAGCTCACCACCGGCATGGCCAACCGACCTTATATCGCGGCGACCGCAGCCCTGGCTTATGCCTCGCTCACTCTCGCGGGCATGATCCTGTTCGGGCGGGACGAATGGCTGCAGCGCTGCGAGGCGTTCACCGTTCTCTTCGACATCGTCGGCCGCTTCGGACCGGTCGAGGCGGGCCGCGACGAAACCGGCCGGATCACGGCCGTCTATGTGCGGCCCTGGGGCGTCGGCCTGCTCAAACCCGCTCCCAGCGGATGGGACCGCGTCGTTTTCGTGATCCTGATGTTGAGCTCGCTCGCCTTCGATGGCATCGAGGGGACGCGATCGTGGGCCGACTTCACCATCGCAACCGAGCCGTACTGGCTGCCGCAGGGCGCGTTCGGGTTCTTCCTATTGAAGACCGTGAGCGTGACGCTGCTCACCGTGGCCTTCCTGCTCATCTTCATCGCGTTCATGGAGATGGTCATCTACTTCGGAAAGCGCAGGGTCGACCTGATGTCAACGGTCTCAGGCTTCGCCCTCACACTGGTGCCGATCGCGCTCGTCTACAACGCAGCCCACAACTACTACTACGCGGTGGTCACCGCGCAGGCGCTGATCCCTCTTCTCGACGACCCCCTCGCGAAGGGGTGGCACCTGCTGCCTGCGGTCGCTGCGTACAAACCCAGCTTCGCGCTCGCGCAGGCATCGACCGTCTGGTTCGCGCAGATCGTCCTCATCGTCGTCGGCCACGTCATCGCGGTCTACCTGGCACACCTGCGCGCTGGGGAGCGCTTCCGCACCGCGCAGAACGCTTTGCTCAGCCAGTACCCGATGCTCGTGCTGATGGTCATGTACACGATGACCAGCCTATGGATCCTGGCCCAACCCGTCACGTCCGGCGGCTGAGCACGCGACGAAAGCCGATTCCGCCTTTTTGGGTGCAAACGCGCGCTATCCGTGCACTTTTGACGCACGTTTGGCGCCAGACGGGCGGAATCGGAATGCGGGGGAGACGTAGGCTCATCGGGTGAGCTGGCCGTTCGACCCCACCGTTTACGTGGGCCTGGTCGCCCTTTTCTTCGGGCACGCCTGGCTGGCGCGACGGGTCGAGGATGCGGAGACCAAGCACACGCTGTACTTCGGCCTCGGGCTGCTCACGCTGTGGGTCGCGCTCGAGACCCCGATCGACACCATCAGCGACCACTACCTCGACAGCGTCCACATGCTGCAGCACGTCCTGCTCGGCTTCGTCGCGCCCCCGCTGATGCTGCTCGGTTTGTCGCGCGAAATGGCCGGGGTGCTGACGCGCGTGCCATTCGTCAGGGCGGTGACGGAGCCCATCGCCGCGCAGGTCGTCGCCGCGGGGGTGATGATCGCGTGGCACCTGCCCCCTCTCTACGACGCGACCCTGCGGTCCGAATCGCTGCACGTCGTCGAGCACCTGACGTTCATCGGCGCGGGGCTGGTGCTGTACTGGCCCGTGCTGCAGGCCACGTCGGCTCACGCGAGATGGAGGCTGGCTCCGCCCATCATGCTGCTGTACATGCTGGTCGCGACCCTGCCGCAGGACGCGATCGCCCTCGTCCTTCTCTTCTCGCGCCAGCCCTTCTACGAGTTCTACGCGCATGTCCCGAGGCTCGTCCCTTCCTTGACCCCGATCATCGACCAGACGATCGCCGGCGCCGTGCTGATGGTGCTGGGCAAGGCGACGTTCCTCATCACCGGTCTTGCCGTTTTCTTCAGGTGGTTCGGCGGCGAGCACGCCGCGGACCAGATGCCGCCGAGCCGGGCTACCGGGCCGGCGGCTGACCCACGCTGATCACCTCGATCCCGCGCGATCGAAGCGCGGCGGCACCCAGAGCCCCGCGACCGTCGAGAACCACGCGGAGTCCCACCAGCCGCCCCCAATCGAGATCCCGGTATTCGCGGTGATATGCCTGCACGATTGCCGCGTCCACAGCCAACGGTTTTTCGAGGTCCACCACCTCGACTTCCAGCGCGGCCAGCTCTGACGCCGAGAAGTGCGGGTCGTGCGCCAGCACAATGGCGCCCGCGCTTCGCAGGAGCTCGATGACGGCGAGCGCTGTCGAGAATGACAGCTCCTTGACGTCTTCTCGATAGGAGAGGCCAAGGACCAGGACGCGCTTACCGGCCAGGCCACCGACAGCGTCGTCCAGCCAGCGCACACTGCGCGCCGCCATCCCATCGTTCACGTCGCGCGCGATCCTGACCAGGTCGAGCTCGCCGTCGCTGCTGTCGCTCAAAAGAAAATGCGGGTACACCGGGATGCAGTGACCGCCGACTCCGATGCCGGGTCGGTGGAGGTGGGAGAAAGGCTGGCTGTTGGCGGCTTCGAACGCTTCTTTGAGGTCCGCCCCCCGCGCTCCCCCGTACAGGGCGAGCTGGTTCGCCAGCGCGATGTTGACGTCGCGATACGTGGTCTCGGCCAGCTTGGCGAACTCTGCTGTCTCAGAGTTGGCGACCACGCGGACATCGGCGTCGAGGGAGGCCTGATAGAACTCCAGCGCGCGACGCGTGCTCTCCGCGTCGATCCCGCCGACGATCTTCGGGTAGCGCGCCAGGTCCTGCAGGGCCCGGCCCGCGTAAACGCGCTCGGGGCTGAACGCCAGGTAGAAGCCTTCGCCGGGCGCGAGGCCCGATTCACTTTCGAGGATCGGGGCCACGTGCTTTCGCGTCGCGCCCATCGGCAGCGTCGTCTCCACGATCACCAGCGAGCCGCGCTGGAGTCCCTTGCCGACCGCGCTCAGCGCGGCGTCCAGGTTGTCGTAGTCGGGTTTCTTGTCCGCGCCGACGACCAGGGGCACGATGACGATCGCGACCTCGGAGCGGCGTGTCGCGTCCGTGGTGTCCGTGGTGGCGCTCAGCCGGCCGGCATCGGCGGCCGCGCGCACGGCCTCGACCAGCCCCGGCTCGCCATCGATGTGGCTTCTGCCGGCTTCTACCGAAGCCACCACCTGTGGGTTGATGTCGACGCCGACCACCGTGTGGCCTTTGGTCGCGAGCTGCGCCGCAAGCGGCAGGCCGATCTTGCCCAGGCCCACGACCGCGACCCGATAGGCGCGGCTCACGGCGATGCCTGACGCGCGAGGTCGAGGACGCGGCCCTCGTTCGCCGACCGCACGAGGTCGAGAGCCAGGGCCAGCGCCTTCAGGCCGTCTTCGCTGCCCACCTCAGCCGGCGTGTTGCCGGCGACCGAGCTGAGAAACGACTCGAGCTCCACACGCAGCGGCTCGGCGCGATCGACGACATGACGCAGCAGCGTGCCCTCGCTGACGCCGGTGAGCAGCGACAGCGGAGGCGCGGCGCCGGTGGCGATGCTGTTCTCGTAGAACGTGAGGTCCTGCGTCAGGTAGTTGAGGTGAAGCATGCCGCGCTCGCCGAGGACCGAGAGCTCGCGAATCTTGGTCGGCGTCAACCAGTTGACCTGCATCACGCCCACCGCGCCGTTGTCGAACCTCAGCAGCGCGTTGAGCATGTCCTCGTGCTCGGTGTGGATGCGCCGCTCGGTCTCGGCATACAGGCGCACGACCTCGACGCCGAGCAAGTAGCGCATCACATCCAGGTCGTGCGTGGCGAGATCGATCACGGCGCCCACGTCCCGGATGCGCGAGGGAAAGGGCCCCTGGCGCCGCGAATGGACCTGGAACACACGCCCCACCTCGCCCGCGTCGAGGCGCTTCTTCAGCTCGCGTACCGCCGGGTTGAAGCGCTCGACATGGCCGATGGCGAGCACCTTGCCCTGCTTTCTCGCCGCGGCGACTAGCTGCTGAGCCTCTTCCAGATCGGTCGCGATCGGCTTCTCCATCAACACGTGCAGGCCATGCTCGATGGCGGCGAGGCCGACCTCTAGGTGATGCCGGGTCGGCACGGCGATGATGACGGCGTCCAGCCGGCCCTGGTCGAAGAGCTCCCGGTAGGAGCGATAGCCGACCAGCCGCCGCTTCTTCGCCCAGGCCATGGCCTCGTCGGTCGGGTCGCATACGGCAACCAGGTCGGCCTGGTCGACGTCGTCCAGGATGCGGGCGTGGCTGCGGCCCATCACTCCGAGGCCGACGATCCCCACCCGGATCATTCCTCGGGCTCCTCGCGCACGACGCGAACGATGCGCTCGAGGTCCGCGTCGTTGAGTGCGGGGTGGACAGGAATGCTCAACACCTCGCGGGCCATCCGCTCGGCGACCGGGAACGACTGGCGGTCGTAACCGCGCCTGGCATATACGGGCTGGCGGTGGACGGGCACGGGATAGTAGACGCCGCTTGCGATGCCGCGAGCGGCAAGCCGGGAGCGCAGGCCTTCGCGCCCTTCGGCAATGCGCAGGGTGTACTGGTGATAGACGTGCGCATAGCCGCTCCGCTCCACCGGCGTGGTGAGCCCGTCCAGGCCCGCCAGGCCCTTGCTGAGGACGCCGGCATGGCGGCGGCGAGCGGCGTTGAAGGCGTCGACTCGGGCCAGCTGGGCCCGGCCGATTGCCGCGGCCACGTCGGTCATGCGGTAGTTGTAGCCGAGCTCCTCGTGGTGATACCGCTCGCTCTCGCCGTGCTGCCGCAGCGACCGGATCGCGCCGGCGATCGCAGCGTCGTCAGTGGTCACGAAGCCACCCTCGGCCGATGTCATGTTCTTGGTCGGGTAAAGCGAGAAGACAGCCGTGTGCCCGAGCGCGCCGACTTTGCGCCCGCCGACCGTCGCACCGTGCGCCTGGCATGCGTCTTCGATCAGGACCAGGCGGTGCCGGCGTGCGATTGCGCTCAGCTCGGTCATCGCCGCCGGATGCCCATATAGATGGACGGGAAGGATGGCGCGCGTGCGCGTTGTGATCGCCGCCTCGACGAGCGCGGGATCGATGCAGAACGTGTCCGGCTCGACGTCGACGAAGACCGGCGTTGCCCCGGTGAACAGCACCGCATTCGCCGAGGCGATGAACGTGAACGGAGTCGTGATCACCTCGTCGCCAGAACCGACCCCATGCGCCAGCAGCGCAAGGTGCAGGCCGGCCGTGCCCGATGACACCGCGATGGCATGCTCGACGCCGATCCAACGCGCAAACGCCTCTTCGAATGCCGCGACGACCGGGCCCTGGGCGAGCTGGCCGCTGTCCAGCACGTCCATCACGGCGCGCTTCTCGTCGTCGCCGATCATCGGGTGCGCCAGCGCGATACGAGGCTCGCTTGCCACCGGGCGGACTTCCTTCATGCGAGGGCCACCGATCCATCGGCATCACATCTGTACTTGCGGCCGCAGTGGTCGCAGACGAGCATGCCCTCGCGTTCCTCGCGCAGGCGTCGAGCGCAGACGCACACGCTGCCGACCAGACGCGCCGGGTTGCCGGCCACGAGTCCGTGATCGGGAACTGCGCGCACCACCACGGCGCCGGCCGCCACCAGCGCCCACCGGCCGACCGTGACGCCTGCGATCAGAACCGACCCTGCCCCCAGCGAGGCGCCGTGGCGGACCAGGATCTTACCCAGCTGCCAGTCATCCTCGGACTTGAGCGAGCCGTCGGCGTTGATCGCCCGCGGGAACCGGTCGTTGGTGAATATGACGTGAGGTCCGACGAAGACGCCGTCCTCGATGAAGGCGCCTGAAAAGATGGAGGCTCCGTTCTGGATCTTGACCCGGTCTCCGATGGTGACGCCCTCGCCCACGTAGACGCCCTTGCCCAGGATGCATTCCGCCCCGATGCGGGCGCCTTCGCGAACCTGCGCCGCATGCCAGACCTTGGTGCCGGGCCCGAGCACGGCATCCTCGGCGACAAACGCGGTGGGATGAACGTAGACGCGGTCCCGGGTCATGTGGGTTACCCACATTAGCGCCGTGGCCCCCCAATCCGAACTAGGCCAGGCAGGCCCGCCCTTCGCACTCCCCGTTCAGCCAGCGCACCATCCGGGGGGGCAGCGCCTGGTCGGTCGCACCGCGCCTGGCCAGGACCAGAGTCAGCTCCCTGGCGCAGGCGCTCCTGCTCGTTGTTGCCGTCGGAAGCCAGGTCGATTGCGATGTATTCGACGGTCGTGTCGTGGTCGTCTGGGATCTGGTAGATGGCGTGGCGGTGCGAGAGGTGGGCCAGCAGCTCCTGGGTCGCGGCCACGCTCGCGCCGGGCGGGATGATGTCGAGGCACGCCTGGATGTCGGTCGCGGTCGAGGCCGACACGTACGTCCTCAGCTCGTCCAGCGGGTTGATCAGGAAGCTGAGCAGTGCCGCGGCGACGACGACGCCGGCTGAAGCCACGGCCACCGCCCGCTTGCCCACCTGCCCGCCAAACACTCGCTTGGCCCGCGCGACAGTGTCGATGGCCGCAAACGCCAGGATGGGAGCAGGCACCATCGAGTACTCGAGATGGAATGTCCAGAACGTCGGCGCCACCGACCAGAAGCGTTCTGCGAGATAGGGAAAGGCGATCAGTGCGATCGGGGACGCGACGGGCAGGAACAGCCAGCTCGCCAGGGTGCCGATCCAGATCCGGGTCTTCGCCAGCGGCACGAACAGCAGCTCCAGGCTCTGCAGCGGATGCGTGATGACGAAGATGGCGGCGCTCGACGGGCCGGTGCCGAGGTCTGTGTACGTCCAGTGGCGATATGGCCCGCCGCGGATGGCCGGGATGACCACGCCGAGGATGAGCAGGAACCAGGCCGCGCTCAATCCCGCGATGGCCGAGCCGAGCACATACCTGCGCTGCACCGCGATGACGTACAGGCCGAGGGCGATGAGCGTGAGGGCGATGTCCTCCCGGGCGAGCAGCGCGATCGCGACCATCGCCCACAGCAACCTGTTCCTTCGCTCGAGCATCGCGTACAGCGCCGTGGAGATCGCCGGCACCGCGAGCACGACGTTGTGAAAATCGAAGAGGACGCCCGCGAGGATGCCCCAGAAAAGCAGGTACGACGCTTGGAATGCCAACGCCGCCAGCTCGCCCAGCTGCCTGGCCGCCCACAGGTAGATCGGCACGCCGGCCAGTGCGAGCAGCGCTCCCTGCGCCACGAGCAGGACCTCGGGCGAGTTCCAGACCCAGTACAGCGGGGCCAGCGCCATGAGCATCGGGTGGAAGTGGTCGCCCAGCAGGTTGCGGATCTCGATGACGGTGTTCGGGATCATCTCGAGCCGGCTGTAGCCCCAGATCGTCTGGTCCTGTGTCGCCAGGTCGACGGTGCTTCCGAACCGCTCGTGCCTGTAAAGCGATATCGCCGAGTAGGCCGCGGCCGCGGCAATCGTCAGAGCCGCGGCGGCGACCGGCCCCGCCCGCAGCCGCTTCGTAGCTTCCTTACGATGTGCGCTGCTTGTCAACATCCGACGCTCGCCTGAGTGGGCTCAGCCTGGTCATGCCGGCGCACAACGAGAGCGAGAACCTTCGCTGGCTCCTTCCTCACGTCAATGACGTGCTGCCGAAGATTGCGCGGCGATTCAACGTGGTCATCGTCGACGACGGCTCGAGTGACGGCACCGGGGCCCTGGCCGAGTCAATCGCACGCGACCTCGGCATGGAGCTGAAGGTCGTGCGTCACGAGCACAAGTCCGGGTATGGGGCCGCGGTGGGGGACGGCTTGCGCGCGACCGACCTCGACTACACCGCCTTCACCGACGCGGACGGACAGCTCGACGTCGCGGACCTCGCGCTTCTCGTCCCGCATCTGAACGACGCCGACCTCGTCGGCGGCTGGCGCCTCACGCGCGAAGACCCTCCGTTCCGCTCCGTGATCAGCGGCGTGTTCAACCAGCTCGTGCTGTTCACGCTGCGCATCCCCGTCAAGGACGTCAACTGCGCGCTGAAGATCATCCGCACCGAGATGCTGCGGCGGTTCGACCTGCACTCGCGCAGCGCGCTCATCAACGCCGAGCTGTACTGGAAGGTGCAGGAGCACGGCGGCCGTTACGTCCAGGTCGGCGTCCCGCATCATCCCCGAAGGATGGGCCGCCGTTCGGGTGGCCGGTTGGTACCGATCCTGCGCGCGATGAAGGAGCTGGCCGAGATCCGCTTTCGAGGCTCAGCCTCGCGCCGAGATTGACGGTGCGGTCTTCACTCGAAGGCTGCGCTTCGAGGGCGACGCGATCTTCCCACGTCCGCCGAAGCGCCAGTCGACGCGCGGCGTGAACAGGTCCGGCTTGATGCGCTTCTTGTAGCGCTCGACCAGGCCGATCACACGGTCGATCAGCGAATCCTGGAGGCTGTGCGGCTGAAGGCCGAGGTCGAGCAGGCGCTGATGCTTGGCGTTGTAGTAATGCGCCTCCATCTCAGTCCGCGGGTTGGGTAGATGGTCGATGGTCGTCTCGAGGCCGTGCACACGGCGGGCGGCACGGACGCGGTCGGCGAGCTGCTCCACGCTGAACTGCTCCGTGAACTGGTTGAACACGCGGAACTCGCCGCGGTCGGGCGGGTTGAGCGCGGCGAGCTCTACGCACCGCACGGTGTCACGGATGTCCAGGAAGCCTCGAGTCTGGCCGCCCTTCCCGTAAACAGTGAGCGGATGGCCGACGGCGGCCTGGGCGCAGAACCGGTTGAGGACGGTGCCCCAGATGTCGTCGTAGTCGAAGCGCGTGCGCAGCTCCGAATGCATGTCCGTCTCATCCGTGCCGGAGCCGTAGACGACGCCCTGGTTGAGGTCGGTCGCCCGCAGCCCCCACGCGCGGCACGTGAACATGATGTTGTGGCTGTCGTGGACCTTGGACAGGTGATAGAAGGAACCAGGCTGCTTCGGATACGGGAGCCGGTCCTTGCGGCCGTTGTGCTCGATTTCGATGAAACCCTCTTCGATGTCGATGTTGGGAGTGCCGTATTCGCCCATCGTCCCGAGCTTCACGAGGTGGCAGTCGGGCGCCG
>VBGM01000032.1:0-11441 GCA_005880855.1 Chloroflexota bacterium | reverse complement strand
GATGAGGCTGTCGTCTGCGACCACGTCATGGCCTCGTGCTGAAAGATGCAGCGCCGTCGGCCACCCGAGGTAGCCATCGGCGCCCAGTACGACCACGCGCATCAGGGCAATCCTAGCGTGGCGGCCCTCTGCGCCGAATGACGCGTGCGGAACCACGCCCACGTCTCTCTCAGCCCGGTGGTGGGGGATACCTTCGCTTTCCACTTCAGGAGGCGATTCGCGCGTGTCGGGTTCAGGCACACGCGCCGCACCTCGAATTCCCTCGCCGGCAGAAAGTCGGTTGCGCTGTGCCGGCCCGACTCTGCGAGCAGCCGCTTGACGATGGTGTTGACGCTGGTCTCGCGTCCGGTGCCGATGTTCAGCTCTCCCGTGGCGCGGCCGAGGACCGCGGCCAGGTTGGCGGCGGCGACGTCCCTGACGAACACGAAATCTCGCGTCTGGCCGCCGTCGCCGTACACGCGCGGCGCCGCGCGTGCAAGAAGGCGATAGCACGTGATGGCGACGACGCCGGCCTCACCGGTCCCGTCCTGGCGCGGCCCGTATACGTTTCCGTAACGCATGGCCAGGGTGGAGATCCCGTGACGCAGGCCGAGCGCGGCCATGTAGACCTCTTCCGATCGCTTGGCCGCGCCGTACGCAGAAAGCGGAGCCGGCTTGTAGATTTCGCGCGCGGGGAGATGGGCGCCCTCGCCGTAGATGGTGCCGCCCGATGAGGCGGTGACGATGCGGGCGGCGCCGGCTTTGATGGCGGCGTCGAACAGCCCCACCGTGCTCGCGAGACTCATCTTCACGTGGTCGCCCGGGTCACGCGCAGCCTTCTGGACGCCGCCCTTCGACGCCAGGTGAAGCACGACGTCGGGCTTGAACGCGGCCAGTGCCTTGGCGGCGGCCACCGAGGCGCAGTCCGCCGATATGACCTCGACCTCGCGTGGCAGCGGCTCGCCGCATGGATGGCTGTGGTCGTCGATCACGAGCACCTTCGCCTGCAGTGCCACCAGCAGCTCGACCGTGTGCGTGCCGATGAAACCGGCGCCGCCGGTGACCGCTACGCGAATGTTCGTCGGGGCCGCGGCTGCCGGCACTAGCTTTCCTCGGACTCGCCATTGGCGCCGGCCGGGAGCAGGCTGCCGCGGTCGAGCCTCAGATAGGCGACCAGGCCAGCGAGAGCCTGGGGCACGGTGGAGACGGCTCGCAGCAGCACCGCCGCCGTGGCGGAGTCGCCGACAGAAACGCCATATCCCGCGAGCACCGTGACCAGGATCGCGTCGGCCGCGCCGATGCCGAAGGGCAGGGTCGAAAGGATCCCGGCCACCTGCGACGTCGCGAACACGGCGACGGCCTGCGTGATGCGAATCGAATCGCCGAGCCCGTTGAGCAGGAGAAGGAGCTGGAGGCCGCTGAGGACGAAGACCACCAGGGTGATGGCGGCCGTCTCGCTCAACAGCACCGGCGCGCGAAGGAGGCGGCGCAGGTTGTCGACCATGTCGAACGCTCCGCCTTTGATGGGGCCCAGCAGGCGGCCGCCCGTGACGCGGCCGAGAATTCTGCGTTCCAGCGCGGGCGGGGTGGCCAGCTCGAGAAGAACCGGCGCCAGGGTTGCCGCGATGAGGAGCAGCGCAACGGCCACCCAGCCTGCGAAACCGTGGCGAGGCAACGTGATCAGCAGCACCGCCACCGCGACGAGCAGAAAGAGGCTGTAGAGGCGCTCGAACGTGACCACCGCGGCGCCGGCGCGCAGCGGCACCTCATGGCCGCGCCGCCACAGGTAGGCCCGCACGTAGTCGCCACTGGCCGCGGGCGTGATGGTGCTGGACGTCTGGCCGATGAGCTGGACCGGGATCATCGACACGAATGAGACTTTGAAGCCGAGGAACCTGATGATGACCTGCGCTCGGAAGGCCCTGAGCATAACGATCGGGATGTTGAGGGCCAATGCTCCGACCAACGGCCACGTGTCGACCTCTTGGAGCGAGTCCCAGATCGCCGCCGGGTGGCTGACCCAGATCACCGCCGCTCCGAGGGCGACGCCGATGATCGCTGCTAGAAGGCGCCCTCTACCGACCGAGCGTGCCCTGGACCAATAGCCTCTAAGCGACCGGTTCACGGCGACCTCGCTCGGCGCGCTTGCAGTAGTTATGACCCGACAGGATAGCGACTAAGCCTGAGATATACGGTTCCGCGCTGATTCGTTGCAACTTGACGAACGGCGGAACGCATCCCTAGAGTGTCCGCTGCGTCTTCCTAGCAAATGTCCCGGCAGCGAATCCGCCACTTCGCCGTCGCACTCGCCTTGAGCGCCATCGTGATCGCAGCCAGTGCCGCGCCGGCACAGGCTGGCTTTGCCTCGCCCAGAGATCAGGCTCGCTCGAGCTCACATGTGGCGGCCGCGGCTTCCGCCGCCATTCCCGAGGCGGCTCCCAAGCAGATCGCATACACCGTGAGCGCAAAGCCGAGCCGAGAGGTCTTCGGTTTCGCGCTGGCGAGCAGCCTCGCCGACCCGACGATCGGATACCCGAGCTGGAACTTCGACATGCTGTCGACGGTCGCCTTCTTCGGAGTCCACGTCGACACCGCCGGCCACTTCGTCGGCGACGGCGGCTGGAATGTGTGGAACTCGAGCACGTTGAGCACGCTGGTGGCGACCGCGCACCAGCATGGCGCCAAGGTCGTGCTGACGATCATTCTGCAAGACTTCAGCGCCAACACCCCCAACATGTGCGCAGGACTCGCGCACATCGACACCACCGTTGCGCAGACCGCCGCGGAGGTGAGGGCCAAGGGGGTCGACGGGGTCAACATCGACTATGAGGGCCTCGACGGAAGCTGCGGCCGCGGCGATCCCTACTGGGCTCAGCACGCGATGACGACGATGACCCAGAAGATGAGGGCCGCCCTCGGCTCTTCCTCTTATATATCCGTCGACACGTACGCGGGGTCGGCGGGCGACCCTTACGGCTTCTTCGACATCGGCGGCATCGCCGCGTACGCCGACTCGCTCTTCGTGATGGCGTACGACATGGAGTACTCGAACTACTCGAGCGCGCCGATTTACTGCAGCCGGTTCTGCCTGGGCCCGACCGCCCCCCTCACCGGCTATCGCTACAACGACACCGGGATCATGTCTCAGTACATCGCGGTCGCGCCGAGAAGCAAGGTCATCCTCGGAGTGCCGTACTACGGGCGCAAAGCGTGTGTGGGCAACACGACCAGCCCCAACCAGTACCCGACGTCGAGCGTGGTCGCGGATTCCTACCTCGACGCATCGGGCGAGGCTGCGTATTTCGAGGTGAGGACCGGCAGCTATGCCGCCCATCGCGAGACCAACTCGGGAGGCATGGAGAGATGGGACATCTGGTACAACACCAGGCTCGGCTGCACGCGCGAGCTGTACTGGGACGACGCCGTCTCCCTCGGCAAGAAGTACGACCTTGTCAACGCCGACGGCCTTCGCGGGGTCGGGCTGTGGAACCTTAACTACGGCGGGGGAGCGCCCGAGCTTTGGGCCGCTCTGCAGAACCATTTCCTCGGTTGCTCCGGGGCGGCGATCAGCGTGAGCCCGGCGTCGCCCCAGTGGGCGTCGACGCATGTGACCGTGACCGCGAGCTCGAGGCCGTGCAGCAACCCGCAGTACCGTTTCTGGATCCAGTCGCCGAACGGCACGTGGTCGGTGGTCCAGGACTACAGCGCGACCAACACGTATTCATGGACCGCGACCGGTAATCCGGGCTCATACCGGATCGAGGCGGACGTCCGGAGCTCGACCCGCGTCTCGTACGACTCATACGCGGTGGTCGGCGACGTGCTGCGGGCGTGCAGCGCCGTCGGCTTGAGCACCAGCAAGAGCTCGCCCGCGTTCCCAGGCACCGCGGTCGTGATCACCGGCTCCTCATCGTGCCCGGGCACGCCCGAGTACCGCTTCTGGGTGCAGCCTCCTGGCGGCAAGTGGGCGGTGGTGCAGAACTACGGCGCCGTAGCGACTTACACCTGGAGCACCGGCGTCCAGGGCGCCTACAGCCTCGAGGTCGACGTTCGCGACCAGGGTTCCACGGCTTCGTACGACAAATACGTCACCACCTCGTTCACGATCTATGCGCCTCCCTGCACGACGCCCAGCCTGAGGGCGGTCCCCGCCTCACCGCAGGGCAGCGGCACCCGCGTCGTCTTCAGCGCGAGCAGTGGCGGCTGCCCCAACCCGCGATACCGGTTCTGGATCGAGCCGCCCGGCGCCGGCTGGAAGGTCATGCAGGACTACGGCGCGGCCAGCAGCTTTGCGTGGACGGGCGGGGCTGCCGGCACATATGGCGTCGAGGTCGACGTGCGCGATGCCAGCTCGAGCGCGTCGTATGAGCACGTCGCGAACGCCACGTACGTCCTCACCGCCTGTAGCGGCGCCCGGCTGAGCGCGAGCATGCCGTCGCCGGAGCCCGTCGGCACGACCATCGTGCTGACCGGGAGCGCGAGCTGCCTCGCGACGCCCACCTACCGCTTCTGGGTCAAGCGGCCGGGCGGGAGCTGGGCCATCGCCCGGGACTACGGCAGCGCGACCGCGTATGCCTGGAACACGACCGGTATCGCCGACGGGGTATACGGCCTCGAGGTCGATGCGCGCAACCAGGGCTCGACCGCCGCTTACGAGACTGTCGCCAACATGACGTTCCTCGTCGATACCTGCAGCGGCGCGCACCTGGCCACCAGCAAGCAGTCGCCTCAGCTCCCGGGCACCACGATCGGGCTCACCGCCACCGCCACCTGCATGGGCTCGGCCGAATATCGATTCTGGGTTCGCGACCTGAGCGGCCGGTGGACGATCGTCCAGGACTACAGCTCGACCAGCACGTTCAGCTGGAACACCACCGGCAGGCCCCAGGGGACCTACGGGCTCGAGGTCGACGTCCGCAACCACGGATCGCTGGCCGCCTACGAGTCAGTGGCCAACATCACGTTCACGATCTACGCGGCGCCCTGCACAGCAGCCCACCTGGCGACCGACAAGCCTTCCGGCCAGGTGCACGGCACGACGATCACGCTCACCGGGAGCGCCACTTGCGGCGGCACGCCGCAGTACCGGTTCTGGGTTCGCGACCTGAGCGGGCGGTGGACGATCGTGCAGGACTTTGGCTCGCCGAACACGTTCGGCTGGAACACCACAGGACTCGCGCCCGGCACGTACGGCCTCGAGGTGGATGTGCGCAACGTGGGGTCGAGCGCGCCCTACGAGACCGTGGCCAACCTCACGTTCGCGGTGACCTGAGAAGGTCCCACGAACTCGGAGGCTAAAGCCGTGAGTTCGCGGGTACGCCTCAGTCCATAGACTCTGCGCGTGAGCGGGACGCCGCGTGCCGGGGCTCGCTCGATGAACGGCGAGAAAGACGAGCTGCCCTGGCTGACGAGCGTCGAGAGATGGTTCCTTCGCGCGGGCCTGTTCGCCCTGCCGCTGGCCTTCGGCCTGGGCGCATATGACGAGTACGTCATGCCGAAGCTGGTCGTCGCCCGAGGCCTTTTGATCGGCCTGCTCATCCTCTTCATCGCCCGCATCGCGTTCAGCGGCAGGATCGTGATCAAGCGAACACCGCTCGACATTCCCCTTGTCGCGCTGCTGGCGTCGGCCGTCCTCTCGACCGCGTTCGCCTACAACCAGAACGTCGCCATTTTCGGAACGTACTCGCGGTACGACGGTCTTCTAACGCTATTCACTTATGCGGGCCTCTTCTGGCTTTCAGTGCAAGCGCTGAAAAGCCCGGACGACGCGCGCGTGCTCTTGCGCGTCCTGCTAGTTGCCGCCTATGCCGTGGCGGTGATCGCCATCCTGCAGGTCGTCCGAGACTCGCTACGCGTGGGCGGGTTCACCGCCGCATTCGGCACGATGGGCAACGCCAACGTCCTGGGCGCCTTCCTCGCCATGGCCTTCGTGCTCGGTCTCAGCGAGCTTGCGGTGGCTCAGTCGGCCAGCGGGCGGATCCTCGTCGTCAACCTCCTGGTCGTTGTCGGCCTCGCTTTGCTGATGTCTTTCAGCCGCAGCGGCTGGCTCGGGGCAGCGTTGGGCTCGGCGATCGTCCTCGCCGGCTCTCGGCGCAGCATCTCGTGGGCGAGCATGGCCGCGGCACTGGGCGGGATCGTGGCGGCGCTGGTGGCCGTTGCTTTCGTCGCCGGCAGCGGCATGGGGCGTGGGTTCGAGCTCGAGCGGCAGCTGATCCGCCGTGGGCTGACCGTCTTCAACTTCGGCGAGTGGGGCTCGTCGCGACTTCACATCTGGGCCGACAGCGTCAACCTCATCGCGAGCCGGCCGCTGACGGGCTATGGGCCCGACAACTTCGGGCTGGTCTACCCCAGTTTCGAATCCGGCGACTGGGGCGTGACCAACGTCGGCTTTCACCAGCAGATCGACAAGGCGCACGCGGAGACGCTCCAGGTGGCCGCGACCCAGGGCCTCATCGGCCTGGCCGCATACCTCTGGATACTGGTGGCGTTCGGCCGCGCCTTCTGGGCGGGCCGTAGGCAATCGGGTGCGGTCGCCGTGTTCGCCGCCTGCGTTGCATACCAGGTGACCATCCAGCTCAACTTCACCGCCCTGGCTTCAGCCTTCCCGTTCTGGATCCTGGCCGGCGCGGCGATGATCCTGTTCGGCGCCGCCAGGCCTTCGCGCACGCTGGTCGTGCGGAGGCGAGCGCCTCTATTGGCGGCCTCGTTGGTGCTGTACGTCGCCATCGTCGCCGTGGCCCTGCCGGCGGTTGCTTATCCGTATGTCGCGGATGCCGAGCTGCGCTCGTCCATCAATGCCAACTCTCAGGGTCGGCCCTCTGACGCGCGCACGGATGCCGACCTGGCGTGGAGCTATGCCCCCCAGGAGAGCGTGTACGCGGTGGAAGCGGCCAACCTGGCATTGGAAACCCACGACTCGAATGCGGCACGCGACGGCTTCCTGGAGGCGATCCGGTTGGGTACCTACAACCCGTTCGTCTACATGAACCTGGCTCTGGTCGACCTTCTCGACCTCGGCCGCCCCGACGAGGCGCTGTGGGCGGCCCGGATGGCGGTCCAGCTCAACCGCTTCGACCCGGCCTTCCAGGCCCTCGTGGCGCAGATAAAAGCCAGGTCGCCGTAACCAATCCCACCCGGGGGCCCTTTGTCTAGCATGACGCGGCACAGGGGCACGGAAGGAGCGGCATGATCCTCGGAAGTCGGTTGCAGCGAATCGTGGCCGCGGCGACGGTCACGGTCGTCACTTTGGCTGTGATCGGCGTGGTCCTGGTCACCACGACGCCGCTTGGCTGCGGGCCGTTGAGGTCCATGCATGTGAAGGTCTCGTCCAGACAGTGCTTGACCGTGGCCCAGAACCTCTCGAGTCCGACGCCGGCCTTCCCAACCCCTACTCCGTTCGTGCAGCCCTCGCCCACCAGCGACTCGTATCCACCGCCCGCGTCGCAGAACCCGTACCCCCAGCCTGCGTCGGACAACCCATTTCCAGGCTCGGGCTCCGGCTCTTCCTCCTTCACAGGCCCGTTGTCAGGTTCAGGGCCGCCGGCGATTGGCCTGAACTGCAGGCTCCCGATCTTCGCCGGGGGCCCGGGCAGTGGTGGGTTCATCCTGTTTCCGAACGGGAACTTTCAGCCCGACCCGCGCAGCGCCGTGACCGCGCCTTCGCCGAGCCCGAGCGCCACGCCGGCGCCGCCGCAGTACGGCTACGGATACCAGGGCTGGTGGGGCACGACCTACGACCGGGGCTACGCCCGGTGGCTGCCCGTGCCGATCGCGTGGGTCACGCCCGACGGCACGCGCTATGCGTACCCCGGGCAGACCGACGGAATCTACGTCCAGAACATCACCAACGGGACCCAGGTCGAGCTCGGCGAGGGCAGGGCCTGGTACCCAGTCGATGTCGAGGCCAACGGCGTCTACGCGGTCACCGGCGCGACCGGCGGCCTGTGGCTGCTGACGTTCGCCGGCGGGGTGACCCAGGTCGCCACGACCGGCTACTGGCAGCAGGTGCGCGGCGGTTATGCGTACGGGACCGCGACCTCATCCGTTCCCTCGGGCGCGGGCAACACGATCCTTCGGCTCGACCTCAGGACCGGCCAGACGGTCGACTACTTCGCATATCCCTCGATCCAGAGCTCGGTGGCCGGTTTCGACTACACCGGCAGGCCGGTGATCTACGTCCAGGGACAGAGCCAGGGACAGCAGGTGTTCTATATCTACCTCGGTTCCTCGACGCCCGGCCGAAGCACCCAGATTGGGAACCTGGCCGGCAGCAACTTCTGGCCGAACGGCACGCCGGTCGCGGACAGCCACGGCTTGTGGTTTGCCAGCGGCAACGGCATCGCGCTGTACGTCGACGGTGGCGGGTGGTACTCGATGAGCGCCATAGGCGGCCAGCTCGCCGGAGGGTGCGCCTAGTCCTTTCGAGGACCGAGCACGGGATTCCGCACGTTTGGCGTCAGAGATGCGTCAAAAAGCGCCCGGAGGCGCACGTTTGACGTCAAACCTGCGTAATTCGCGGGGGCCGGACTAGGCCTGGATCGGTTCGCTCAGCAGGAAGCAGGCCATCCAGCCCTGGCTGCGCAGGCCCGGCACGCGCAGGATGGCGGAGTCGACGGCATCGAGGGCCTTTCTAGCCGGCTCGAACAGCGGCGTGCTGCGCAAAGGCACCGCCGCCAGCACCGCCAGGTGGAAGCTCCGCACGTCGACGTGCTCGAAGAACTTGCGCATCCTCACGGAGTCTTCGAAACGCAGGATGTGCTCCGTCTCCCACGCGGTGCGCAGATGCGGTGTGCGCCTGCGATATGCGTGGATGATCGGGTTGTTCGCGAGCGCTTCCAGGAAGATGGCCTTGCCGGAAGCAGTGAGCACTTTGCGGATCTGCCCCAGCGCTGCGCCGAGGTCCATATGGTGCAGGACGCCTCTCACGCTCACTACATCGAACGACCCTGGCTCGAACGTCAGCGCCTCTGCATCCATGACCACGAATGTCGTCTTGTCCGCGACTCCCGCGGCCTCCGCGTGCTCCTGCGCGAGGCGGACTGCCTCAGGCGAGATGTCGATGCCGGTCACATGCTTCGCGAACTTCGCCGATTCGATCGATGAATGTCCGCTCCCGCATCCGAAGTCGAGAATCCTTTTGCCCGTCGCATTCTCACGCAGCCATCCGTAGTAGAAGTCGTCGCTCGCGCGCACGACCGAGTAGAACTTCTTGTTCGACGTGAAGTAGCCGTAGCGCTCGGGGTCCGTCTCATAGAGGCCCCGCAGCTTGTCGTGGAACTCGGCTTCCTCGATTTTGCGTGCTTCGGGTTCCGGGGTCATCCAGGGGCCACTTTAGACGACACCGTGCCCACCGCGTACAGGTTCTTGAACCCCCGATGCGGGCCCCGAGCGACATCCAGCTCCGATGGCGCGGAGTACGTGCCCATCCCTTCGTGCACGGCTCCAAGCGCCGGCAGGCGCCCATACAACACCCGCTTCACGAGGGCCTTGGCGTGCATCGAGCTCGGTATGAGGTGGTAGCGCACCGCAAAGTGCCGGATCGGCGCAAGGACGCGATCCCGTGAAGAGGCCGCCTCCACCGGGAACGCGCCAAACACAGACGCTTCGAATCCATGTCGTTCGAGCAGCGATGCCAGGCCGGCGGCGCTCGGGTAGTGCGTGCTGAACGGGCTCGGGTTGAAATCCGGCCGGTCGGGATTGGGCACGCACACCATCAGCGAGCCACCGGGCCTCAGCACGCGCCGGCACTCCGCAAATGCGGCGTCCTGGTCGGCGACGTAATAGATCATCTCCAGCATCAGCACCACGTCGAGCGACCGGTCGCCAAACGGCAGGTGCTGCGCGTCCATTCGCACCAGGTCGGTCGCGGGCAGCTGGGCTCTGGCCTCGCGAAGGAGGCCAGTCGTGTAGTCGCCACCGACGACCATGTGGGCGCGCGCGCCGAGGTAGGGGAGACCCATGCCGCTGCCGCAACCGATCTCGAGCACGTCGCGATTCGCGCTGAGGTCCGCGGCCATGCGATAACGGAAGTACTGCATCGCCAGCTGCTCCGGCGAAGCCGGCAGCCCCCACGTCTCCGTGACAGTCGTGAAATCGGCGGTCGTCATTTCCGAAACGGCAGCAGGACCGTCTTCACGAGGATGTCGATGTCGTCGCGAAACTTGCCTCGGCGCGCGTACTCGAGCCCGAGCCGCATCTTCTCCGGGCGGATCAGCTCGGCGTACGCGCGGTCGGGGTCGGCATGGCCCGCGAGGATCTCCCCCTCGTTGGAGAACTTCAACGACGACCAGTCCGTGATCCCCGGCCGCACGCTCAGGATCTCTCGCTCTTCGGGCGTGTAGCCCGCGACCTCGCCCAAGACCTGCGGGCGCGGACCGACGAAGCTCATGTCGCCCTTCAGCACGTTGAACAGCTGCGGCAGCTCGTCCAGCTTGTAGCGGCGAAGAAAGCGTCCGGTCTTCGTGAGACGCGGGTCGTCGTCCGGCGTGTTGGGGCCGCCCACGCGGTCGGCGTTCGGGACCAGGGTTCGAAACTTGTACATCGAGAACTCGCGCCCGCCCAGCCCCGCGCGCCGGCCTGCATAGATGACGGGTCCGTCACGGTCCAGCTTGATGCGCGCCCAGATGAGCAGCAGGGCGGGCGACCCGACCACCAATCCGATCGCCGAGAACGCAATGTCGAACGCCCGCTTGCCGGCCCGCGATCGACTCAGCTGTAGAAGTCCTTGATCGCTCCGGCCACCTCCAGCACCTGCTCTTCGCCGAGCTCGTTGTTGAGCGGAAGGGAGAGGACGCTGGCGCACAGCGCCTCGGTCCGGGGTAGGTGAAAGTGGTCGAGGCCCACGGGCTGCTTGTGATTGGGCACCGGCCCGGGAGAGACGAGCGTCTCGATGCCGCTCGAGGCCAGGTGGGCCGCGAGCGCGTCGCGCTTCTCAGCCTCGATGACGTAGTTCTGGTAGATGTCGAAGAACGGCCCCCCGTCAGGCCCGGGCGGCCGCTTGACGGCGCCGACGTCGGCCAGCTCCTCGTCATAGATCGCGGCGAGCCGTCGCCGCTGGCCGATCCAGTCAGGCACCTTCTTCAGCTTCAGGTCGAGGATGGCCGCCTGCAGGTTGTCGAGCCGGCAGTTGTAGCCCCAGCCCGAAAAACCCGTCTTGGAGATACGGCCGTGGTCGCGCAGCTCTCGCAGGCGCTCAGCCAGTCCTTTATCGCTTGTCACCACCGCGCCGGCGTCGCCGTAAGCGCCGAGCAACTTCGCCGGGTAGAAGCTGAACGCTCCCGCCAGGCCCCAGCCGCCGCCGCGCACGCCCATGTAAGAGCCGCCCAACGCCTGGGCAGTGTCCTCGAGCACGAGCAGGTTGTGGGCCTGCGCGACCTCCATCACCCGGTCCATGCGCACCAGCCGGCCGTTCAGGTGCACCGGCATGATCGCCCTGGTTCGTGGCGTGACCGCCGCCTCCAGCT
>VBGM01000031.1:12012-22807 GCA_005880855.1 Chloroflexota bacterium | reverse complement strand
TGTGGTCGCTGCGCATCCCCAGGGTCGTCCTGGGCGCCATCGTCGGCGGCATGCTCGCAATCGCGGGCGCCGCCTATCAGGGCGTGTTCCGCAACCCGCTCGCCGACCCTTACCTGCTGGGGGCCGCGGCCGGGGCCAACCTCGGCGCCACGCTGGCGATCGCTTTCGCGCCGGGCTCGACGTTGATCGGCGTCAACGTGGTGCCGCTGGCCGGTTTCGCCGGCGCCGGCCTCGCGGTGGCTGGGGCATACGCGCTCGGCCAGACCGTTACCGGGCTCCGCAACACGACCGGCCTGATCTTGGCTGGGGTGGCGATCGCAGCCTTCTTCAATGCCGTCCAGACCTACATCCAGCAAGCGCAGACGAGCAACATCCGCCAGGTCTACTCATGGATCCTGGGCGGGTGGGATGGGGTGCTGCTGGTGCTCCCCTATGTCGTTCTCAGCGTCGCCGTGATCGTTCTCCACCGCCGCCTCCTGGATGCGTTGAGCGTCGGCGACGATGAGGTCACGAGCCTTGGCATCTCCGCTCGCCGCGTGCGACTGATCGTCGTCGTGGCGGCGACTCTCGGCACGGCTGCGGTCGTCGCGATCGCGGGCACGATCGCATTCGTCGGCATCATCATTCCGCACACGGTGCGGCTGCTGGTCGGCCGCAGCTACCGTGTCGTGATTCCCCTATCGGTGCTGTTCGGCGCCGCGTTCCTGATGCTGGCCGACACCGCGGCGCGAACGGTCGCCGCTCCCGCGGAGCTGCCGATCGGCGTCATCACCGCGTTCGTCGGTGCGCCGTTCTTCATCGTGGTCATGCGATCGACGAGGGCCGCGGCGTTATGAGCAATGTTGTCCTTGCCAACGTAGGCATCGCTTATGACTCGGATGTCGTGGTCAGCGGGCTCGACCTGAGCATCAGCTCCGGCGAGTGGCTTGCTCTCATCGGGCCCAACGGAGCCGGCAAGACTACGATCCTGCGCGCGATCGCCCGCCTGGTCGCGTATGAAGGGGACATTCGCATCGGCGATCAGGCCGTGGCGGCAATGAGCGGCCGGGAGCTGGCTCGGCGCGTGGCCATGGTCATGCAGGAGCCGCACATGCCCGACGGCATGTCGGTGTCGCAGTACGTGCTCCTGGGCCGCAGCCCGCACCTCACATACTTTGGTAAGGAGGGGCGGCGCGACCACCGCATCGTCGCCGACATCCTCGAACGCCTCTCGCTCGATGCTTTGGCGGCGCGCCCTCTCGACCACCTGAGCGGTGGTGAGCGCCAGCGTGCGGCCATCGCCCGCGCCCTCGCCCAGCAGGCGCCAATCCTGTTGGTCGACGAGCCGACGAGCTCGCTGGACGTCGGACGGCAGCAGGAGGTGCTCGAGCTCATCGACGCCCTGCGCGCAGAGCAAGGCTTGACTGTGATCGCCGCGATGCACGAGCTCACGCTCGCCGGCCAGTATGCCGACCGGCTGGCATTGCTCGTTGGCGGCAAGCTGGTCGCGCTGGGAGGGCCTGCCGAGGTCCTCACCGAGCCGGCCATCGCCAGCCACTACCACGCACACGTGCAGGTCCTCTCGCTCAACGGGTCTGGGCGCGCGGTCGTTCCTGTCCGCTCCCACCCGCCTAAGGTGGCGCCGTGAAATCGAAGGACGTCCCCACAAAGGGTCCGGCCCTCGCCACCACGAAGGCCTCGTCGGTCGTGATGGTGAACACCGGCGACGGCAAGGGCAAGTCGACCGCAGCCTTCGGCACCGCGATGCGAGCCGTGGCGCGCGGCTGGAAAGTTTGCGTGATCCAGTTCGTGAAGTCCGGAAAGTGGAAGGTCGGGGAGCAGAAGGCCGCCATCAGCCTTGGCATCGAGTGGCTGACGATCGGGGACGGGTTCACGTGGGACAGCAAGAACATGGACCGCACCGAGGCGATCGCCCGGCATGCCTGGACCGTGAGCAAGGAGAAGATCGCCTCGGGGGACTACGGGCTGGTCGTCCTCGACGAGATCACGTACCCGATGAGCTGGGGCTGGATCCCGATCGCCGAGGTCGTCGACGTGATCAAGAACCGGCCGCCGTCCGTGAACATCATCGCCACCGGACGCGATGCGCCCGCGGAGCTGGTCGAGGTGGCGGACACGGTCACCGAGATGAGGAAGACCAAGCACGCATTCGATCGTGGCGTGCGCGCGATTCGCGGCATCGATTTCTGATGGCGCTCGTCCTTCTCCTCGGCGGGGCACGAAGCGGCAAGTCGGCGATGGCGGTCCGGCTGGCTTCCGATTCTCAAGCGCCGGTGACATTCATCGCCACCGCGAGCGCGGGTGACGAGGAGATGGCGGAGCGTATCCGCCGGCATCGGGAGTCCCGAGCCCGGGAGTGGAACACGGTGGAGGCGCCTCTCGATGTGCTCGGGCCGATACGCGCGACGGCAGCCGGCGACTTCATCGTGATCGACTGCCTGACACTGTGGGTCGCCAACCTCCTGGGCGAGGGCGCCGGCGCTGCGGATATCGAGGGCGCGGCGGGGGAGATGCTGGGAGAGCTGCGGGCACGTGATTGCGTGGTCGTCACCAACGAGGTTGGCCTCGGCATCGTGCCGGTCAACGAGCTGGCGCGACGCTTTCGCGACGTCCTGGGCGATGTGAATGCGCGGTTCGCGGCGGCAGCGGACCGTGCCGTCCTGATGGTGGCCGGCCGTGCGCTCGACCTGGCCTCGATCGAAAGCGTGCTGGGACGCCCGTGAGCATTCGGTCGGTGCGAGCGGCGATGGCCTTCCTCACGGTCATCCCGGTCGCCGGCACACAAGACGCTGCGGGTGAGCGGCTGGGCCGCGGCTATTTTCCCGCGGTCGGCGCGCTGCTCGGATTGATCGCCGGCGCCACGTTCGTGCTGACCGCCGCCGTTACGTCCCCACTGCTCGCTGCGGTGGCGGCGACCGCGGTGCTTACGATCCTGACCGGCGCGCTCCATCTCGACGGGGTCGCCGACTCGGCGGACGGCCTGTTCGGGCCTGGGGACGTCGCGCGCCGGCTCGAGGTGATGCGCGATTCGCGGGTGGGTTCCTTTGGGCTCGTCGCCGTGGTGCTGCTGCTCGTAGGTGACATCGCCGCGCTTGCGGCCATGCCGCCCCCGAGGGCGATCGTCGCGCTCGTGGTGGCCGGCACGATTTCGCGATGGGCTCTTTTATTGATGATCGCTGCCGTGCCTTACGTGAGGCAGGTCGGGCTTGGCGTCGCCGCCGGGGGCCCTCATCGTAGTTTCGATCTCGCCCTCGACACGGGGATCACGGCCATCGTGTGCCTGCTCGATTGGCGGCGCGCAGCCGCCGCGCTGCTCGTCGTTCTGTTGATCGCAACGGTCATGGGTGTGCTGGCTCGCAGGCGCATCGGCGGGGCAACGGGAGACGTCTACGGCGCCACCACCGAGCTCAGCCAGCTCGGGGCTCTGATCGTGTTTGCCGCGCACTTGTGACCCGCGTCTGGCTCATCCGCCATGGGGAGTCGATGCGTGCAGAGGGCACCGCGATCAGTGTGACCGACCCGCCTCTGACCGATCAGGGCCTCGCCGATGCGCACATCCTTGCGGCGACCATGGCGGCGCGGCCCCTGGTGCGCGTGCTGTCGAGCGACAGGGAGAGAGCGCTCGCTACCGCGCGCGTCGTGGCCGAGCCTCACCGCCTTCAGGTCGAGTCGAGCGCGGCGCTGCGCGAGATCGATTTCGGGGCATGGGAGGGAAGGTCGCTGGCGGACCTGTGGTCGGAAGAGCCGGAGGCAGCCAAGGCGTGGGAGCTGGACATTCGCTCGACGCCGGCCAGCTTCGGCGAGAGCTTGCGCGACCTCGAGGGCCGCGTGGCGATGTTTTGGGCTGGGCTGCGGCCGCTGCCGCGACGCGGCGAAGTCGCGATCGTTGCGCATCGCGGCTCGCTGGCGGCGCTCCGCGCTCTGATCACCGGATCGACCGTTGCGGATGCGTTCGCCTCTGAGCTCGAGCTCGGGGCCGCGGTCCAGGTGGTTGCGAGCTAAGCGCCGCCGCCCGGTAAGGGGTGGGCCAGGGGTGGCGGTGCGGGCGATGTGTCCGCGGCCGCAACATAGTGCCAGCCCAGCGCATCGCCGTCATGCAGGCTCGCTTCGGTAAAGCTGGTCGTCGAGCCGGTCCACACGCGTTTGGTCTCGAGGAACAGCGCCCAGTACGGCTGGTTCTGCGGGAAGCATTCTGTGACTTGCTGCGGCTCGTTGTCGACCTGGCAGACAGCTTGGCCCGAGCTCAGCTTGTGTGCCAGGTACTGCACGCCTGATTGATCCATGAGCGCCTGACCATCGATGGTCGCGCCGTCGAACCCAACGCATCTCTGCGAGCCGGCACCGGACAGGTGCTGAACGACCACGTATGCATGATGCGCGGCGCTCGCGTTCACGCACGGGATGGTCTGGCCCGCCGCCGTTCCCGCCGGAGGCGGGCTGCAGGCTGTGACGATCATTGCCAGCGTTATGCCGGCGACGTGATGAATACGCACGTCCCCCCATCGTTAAGACGGTCGCCGGGGCCGAAAGCTTGCGCTGTCGACGGGTTTTGGGAAGCTACTGCAGCCTTTCGGCTTTGAGCCTGATCTGCCCGTCGCGCCTGGCCGCAGGCATCGCGAAATCAAACCGATCGAGCGCGAGAGAGAGCTCTAAATCGGTCGGAGGAAAGCCAGGCCACAAGCCAGCCATCACCTTTCGGTAACGATCTGTATTGCGCAGAGGCTCCAGGAGCGGGTCGATGTCGACGCGCTCACCATGGAGCAGCGCCTCCATGTACTTCGCGCACGCGTGGTCCTCGGGATGGTCGGCGGACGCGACGAGCGTGACCGTGCTCGGACGCCTTGACAGGCAGGCTTGCACGGTCGCTCCGGCCACGACCAGACTCCCGGCGAACATGCCCTCTTCGGAGCGCACCGCGCCCAACACCGGCGTGCCGGCCGTCGATCGCTGGACCAGGGTCTTGCCGCGGACATCGGCCTTGGTGATCTGCGTGGGCGAGTTGCTGATCTCGATCCCTGGAATCGGGAGCGCGTTCTCCTCCGCCGAGATGATGGCCCCGGGAATTTTCTCGGCCAGGTTTCGGGCTTGGTCGACTGTCGGGACCAGAATGGATTCCCGTGCACCGCCGGCGAGCGCGTAAGCGCTGACGGTGAAGGAGCGCAGGACGTCGATGACGACGACTACGCCCTGGGCGCTGCGTGCGCCCTCGACTCCGATGGCGTGGACGATCCGCATGGTTTGATGTTGACGCTTCGCGGCGGGCCGCATGATATCCATCCAGTGTCTGCGCCAGGGCAACGCGGCCAGCATCGGGCGTTCGGCTTCGAGCAGATCGCCGACTGCGGATCGATGCGAGTCGTGGGGCTCAGGCTCGAGCCCGGCCAGAAAGTCCCCGAGCACCGTAACGCCATCCCGGTAGCGCTCATCGTGACCGTCGGCCACCTTCACTTCGACGATGGCTCGAGGCAGGGCGAGGTTGGCGCCGGCGAGATGCTCCTCATCAACCCCGGCGAGCGCCACACATATCACGCCGACATCGATACCTCCGCCTACCTGGTGTTTGCCGGGCTCCCTGGGGTGCGTAGCCGGACCTGGAGCCTGCGCCGTCGAGGGTGACGGCTTCTACGGCGCGTTCCACATCGCGATCAGGCGGCCGTGCTCAGGGTCGTCTCGCAGCCGGCTCAAGGTGGCCACGTCGAGCTGGAATCCGGCCGCTGCCGTGATGTCGAGCCGCGCCCACGACGCCGCGACCGCACGCAGGATGTGGCCGTGGCCGAACGCGAGGACGCGGCCGTCGATGGTCTCGCACAGGCGAATGAACTCGGTCGCCCTGGCATAGACCTGCGCGGGCGTCTCCCCACCTGGACAGCCGTCCCGATAGAGCTGCCAGCCAGGATTCTTCGCGCGAATGTCTGTGCTCGTGACGCCTTCGTACTCCCCGTAGTCGACCTCGCGCAGCAAAGGAGTCAGGCGCGGCTGGGGGTAGCCCGCCAGCTCGGCCGTGCGAGCAGCGCGCTGGAGTGGGCTCGAGAGGACCGCGTCGAAGGTCATTGCAGCGAGGCGGGCTCCCAATGCCCGTGCTTCGGCTTCGCCGCGGGCAGTGAGCGGAAGGTCGGTGTGGCCCGTGTGACGGCCGTTGAGGCTCCACTCCGTCTCGCCGTGGCGGGCGAGGTAGATGTCGAGCGTCAGGCCGGCTTTCCCATCATCTCGGGCCGGCCGGAACGCAGCGAGCGGCTCGCGCTCTCGATGACGGCGCCGGCGCGGACACGCTGCCCAGGTCGGATGCAGACCAACCCGACGACGGCGTGACCGCCGCTGGGTTTGAGCGCCTCGTTGACGGCCGAGAGCACCCGATTCGCCGCGTGCGCCGTGCCTGCGACATCGGTGTCGGGCAGGATGGCGAGAAGCTGCGGTGGCGTGCGCCCCAAGACTCCTGGCGTATCCACGTCGCGAACCGTGCCGGCGAGGGCGGCGGCCATCGTCTTCAGCGCCTCGTCGGCGGTGCCGGCCCCGTTGGCTTCGACGAGGAGGACGCCGAGGTTGCGCTGGTAGCGGTGCGCGCGGGCGAGCTCATCCTCGAGCACGGGCCTCACGAAACGATCGTTGAAAAGGCCGGTCGTGCGGTCGACGATGTGAAGTGGCTCGGCTTGCGGGTCGTCGACCTTCACGCCACAGGCGGGACAGAAGATCGCGCCGGGTGGTAGGGGTGAGCCGCACGCTTGGCAGGTCATCGCGTCCGGCCGGCGCCGCAGGAAGTCGCCAATCGGCATTCGGTAAAGCCTATCAGCCAGGGTCCGAGGGCCTGGGGAGCCGTTTAGCAATGCGAGCGCGCTCTTAACAGGCTGGGTTGCTCGATCAGGAAAATGAAAATAAGTTGATCGAGTCGGTGAGTCGGGCTGGGGGAGGGGCCCAACGGGAAGGGAGGGCCCGAGAAAGGTATGTCTTTCAGCCGACCGCGGCCGCAGCCGTCGCGAGCCAGCTCTCCGCCCACTCCGCCACAGCAGCCAACACCGGCTGCAGCGCGCGCCCGCGCGATGTGAGTCGATAGCTCACACGCACCGGTGGGCCTGGATCGACGAGCCGCTCTACGATGCCCTCGGTCTCGAGCTCGCGCAGCCTTTCGGTGAGGACTCGATCGCTGATTCCGGGTATGCCGGCGAGCAACTGATTGAAGCGCGCAGGCCCAGGAAGCAGGGCCTTGACGACCGCCCCGGTCCAGCGTTTTCCAATCAGCTCGATTGCGCGCTGAAAGGGCGCGCTGTAGTCGAGGCCCCCACCGACCATGGGGAGAGATTCTATTCGCTATCGCTGGTCTCGGAAACCACTCGTTTTCCCAATTTCCCAAGAAATCTTTGGCCCGATGTCACCAACGAGTGCGGGCCGAGCCCATCCCGTCGAGGGGATAGACTCGCGAGAACGATGGTCCCCACGGAATGCGGCTCGAGAAGCGACACGACATGGAAGTAATCAATCGCGTCGTGGTCGTCACAGGTGGTGCCCGGGGCATCGGAAGAGCCCTCGCGCGGAGATTTGCACAGGCAGGCGCCGAGGCAGTCGTCGTCGCGGACGTCGATGAGGACGGCGCGCGGACCGTGGGTCGAGAGATAGACGGCATCGCCTTCAAATGCGATGTCTCGCGCGAGGATGACGTCGCGGACCTGGTCGATAAGGTGCAAACGTCCAGGGGTCGCATTGACATCTTCTGCTCCAACGCCGGTATCGCCATCGCGGGAGGGCCGGAAGCGTCGACCTCCGACTGGCAGCGCATCTGGGATGTGAACCTGATGTCACATGTCTTCGTGGCGCGCCATGTGCTGCCGCAGATGCTCGAGCGAAAGGAGGGCTATCTGCTGGGCACAGTCTCAGCGGCGGGACTCCTCAATCATGTCTTCGCCGCTCCTTACGGGGTCACGAAGGCAGCCGCACTCTCGTTGTTCGAGTGGCTGGCCATCGCCCACGGAGACGATGGCGTTCGAGTGTCTTGTCTATGTCCTCAAGGCGTGAAGACAGACATGCTCGCGGCCGAGCGGCATATCGGTCTCGATTTTCTGACCGCCGGAGCCCTCGAACCGGAGGCGGTGGCCGAGGCAGTCGTCCAGGGCCTCAAGGAAGAGAGATTCTTGATCCTTCCCCACCCAGAGGTCGCCCAGTACTTCAGCCGCAAGGCGCAGGACTATGACCGCTGGCTGAGAGGCATGCGCAGGCTGCGGGCGAACCTCCTCGCCAGCTCCAGATAACCGTGCGGAGGGCAGCCATGGCCGCGGGAGCCGTATTCATCGCCGCCGCCTTCGCGGCGGCCACCCGGGTCGCCGACACACGCGAAGGTTTGATCTTCGAGGTGATCACATTGTTTGCCGGACTGGCCGGGGTGAGCCTTTTGCTCTACGGGCTGGTCACGACGCTGGGACGCCCGGCAGTCAGCTCGCCGGCGCTCCAGCCGTCAGCTCGGCCCGTGGTCAAGATCCACAATGCCGCCGAGCTGCTCGTGGGGGGCTCGGGGCTCGTGGTCGCCGCCATCCTGCTGGGCGGCATCGCGGCCACCGCTGGAGTGTTGTGGACGGTTTTGGGGGCCATCCTGCTCCTGCCGATGATCGCCGGCTGCGCCTACCTGTGCGTCACGTTCGCCCGCGGCCCGCGCCGCGAATGGAAGGTCGATCTTCAAGAGCTGGTGAACCGCCGCTCCCGGCGCGTGTGAACTGCGGGCCCGATCAGGGACGCCGTTCGAGATTGCGCACCAGGATCACGATGCCGAGTGTGATCAGCGCAGCCGGCCACACGACCGACCAGTTGATGATCCCGATGTTGCCGCCGAGAATGGCAAGGCCAATGACGACGAGGATCAAGCCGAACGTAACGCTCTGGTTGTGCCATGCGGGTTGAGGTTGGGCCAGAGGGCCAGAGCTCTCAGGCGCCGATTGCGGTGGGCCGCTCGAGGTTGGCGAGCCCCCCGGTGTGACGGGCGCGACGCGGGAACCGCCTCTCAGCTGCACCAGAAGCTCACCCCAGACACGCCTGATATCGGCGGTCATTGCATTGAAGCCGCTGCGCTCGCCGCCGCCCTCGATTCGCTCCGGCATCACCAGCCACAGCACGATGTAGATGAAGATGCCGACGCCCTGGAGGAATACCAGGACGAGGAATGCAATGCGCACCCAGAGCGGATCCAAACGCAAGCCTTCGGCAAGGCCCGTGCATACCCCGCCGAGGATACGGTTGTTGCTCCGATAGAACCGCTGCTCACTCACGCCCTGCATGTTCGCCCGTTTCCCCTTCAATTGACAACCGCTCGATCAGGTAGCGGTCGCCAGTATCTCGCCCACAACGTAAAAGGAACCGCAAACGAGCACGTTGCCGTCTCGGCCGGCCAGCATCCTGGCTCGGTCGAGCGCGGCAGCCGCGGGAAGAATCGCCTCGGCGTCCCCACCGAACATCGCCGCCAGATCGCGCGCCGGAATCGCGTGCCCGCCTGCGCTGGCCGGCTCGGTGAACACGACGGCATCAGGCCTCAGCGTGCGAAGCGCGGCAAGAAGCTGTACCGGATCCCGCTCGCTCAGCATCGCAAACACGGTCACCAGTCGCTCCGATCCGATCAGCCGTCGCAGCGAGACTCCGGATTTGGTCATCGCCGCCGGATTGTGCCCGCCGTCGAGCACAACGCGCGGAGACGTCGCAATGACCTGCAATCGGCCCGGCCAGGTCGTCTGCGCCAATCCGAGCCGAACCGCCCCGTCATCGATGTCGTCGAGCGCATGGGCGGTGGCCACTGCCAACGCCGCGTTGTCGGGCTGGTAATCGCCGACGAGTGGAACGTTCAGGTTCTTGTGCGCGAATCCCGGACCAGTGACCGAGACCAAATGACCATCCCATCCCCTTGACATTGATTCCACGCGAACCTCGTGACCGAGCCGCCACAGGCTTGCTCCAGCTTTTCGGGCATGGGCCCTGACGATTTCGAGCGCTTGACCTTCACAGCCCGTGATCACGCGGTTGCCCGGCTTGATGATTGCGGCCTTCTCGTTCGCGATCTCCTCGATGGTGTCGCCGAGATATTTCTGATGGTCGAGGTCGACGTTGGTGATCACCGCGACCCCGAGGTCCAGGGCATTGGTCGCATCGAGCCGTCCACCAAGGCCCACCTCGCATACCAGGCGGTCGACCCGCGGCGCGAGATATGCGAGCGCCATCGCGGTAAGCATCTCGAACTCGGTCGCCTGTCCCATCTCACTCGCGATTTCCTCGAGGGTCGGAATCAAGCCGTCAAGCGTCTGCACGAACTCCTGCTCCGTGATCGGCTTCCTGTTGACCTCAATGCGCTCGGTGTATGAGATCAGGTGCGGCTTCGGCATGAAACCGACCCTGTGGCCGGCGGATTCGAGGATCGAGGCGAGGCATGCCGCGGTTGACCCTTTGCCGTTGGTGCCGGCGATCAGGGCGCCAGGGAGCCCGTGGTCGGGTTGGCCAAGGCGGTCGAGGATGGCCCGGGTGCGTTCGGTGCCAAGCTTCATCCCGAAACGGCCCAGGCGGGAGATGTAAGCAAGCGCCTCGGGGTATGTCACGAGCCAATTGTCGCGGGGGCGCTGGACCCACCTTCGCCCTCGGGGGCCCTCCCTCCCCCAGAGCCCAACGCGCCTGACGCTTCAAGTCAACCGCGGACTTCCACTTCCCACAACCCTGGCTGTTAAGGGGCGCTACTGAAACTCGATCAGCTGAATGGTTGAATCAGGGGCGGCGGCGGATCTCGGCTTCGTAGGTGTTGCGCACCAGCATCGCGCGAGTCATGGGCCCCACACCACCT
>VBGM01000031.1:529-11992 GCA_005880855.1 Chloroflexota bacterium | reverse complement strand
AGGTCTCCAACCTGGGTGTTGTCGACGCGGTTCGCGCTCACGTCCACGACAGCCGCCCCCGGCTTGACCATGTCTTCGGTGATCAGATTGGCCTTGCCCGCCGCGGCGACGAGGATGTCTGCACTCCTGGTGAATGCCGCGAGGTTCTTCGTGCGCGTGTGGCAGACGGTCACCGTGGCATTTCGCTTAAGCAGCAACAGCGCGGTAGGTTTGCCGACGATGTTGCTGCGGCCGACCACCACGGCGCTCGCGCCTTCTATATGGACGCCGCCGCGATCGAGCAGCTCGATGATGCCGGCCGGCGTGCACGGCTGAACGCCTCCAGGGAGACCCTGTGCGACCAGGCCCGCATTGATGGGATGAAACCCATCGACGTCTTTGACAGGGTCCACCGCGATCACCACCTGGAACAGATCGATGTGTGTTGGAAGGGGCTGCTGGACCAGGATGCCGCTCACCGATTCGTCTCGATTCAAACTGCCGATCAGCTCCACGAGCTGTTCCGTCGACGTTTCTGTCGGCAGTCGATGGTCCTCGGAATCGATTCCGACCTGTCTGGCGTTCTTCTGCTTGCTGCGGACGTACAGCGCAGACGCCGGGTTCTCGCCGACGATGATCGTTGCCAGCTTCGGCCGTGGTTTGCCCGCGGCTACGCGCGCACCGACCTTGGTGGCAATGTCATCGAGGATCTGCTGCGCCGCAGCCCTGCCGTCCAGCACCCGTGCCGTCACGCGGCTATTGTCGCGGGTGCTTGCGAGCCGCCGCTTCTAAGGCGATGGACTGGGCGCAGGCGACGGCGACGCGGTGGGGCCGACGCCGATCGGCGCCACTCCTTGATTCTGAGCTGGCGTCGTTACCGTTTGCGTAGTCGAACGCGACGGCGTTCCAAACCATTGCCAGCGCGTGAATCCGAAGAACAGCAGCAGAAGGAGCAAGAGCACCATCAGTCCGCTGCTGACCCCGATTGCTGCGGACACACGAGTGTCCTGTACCGCTTCGCCTTCGGCATCGGCGACGCGCCAGCGCGAGCGATAGTAGCCCGCCGATTGGCTGATCACCACGAACAGCATGAAGACCACCAGGGTGGCCAGAAACGTACCCATGTAGGAACAAACGCCTGAGCGGTCCTTGATCGACCTAAAAGTTGTCTAGGTCAGCCCCAGCGCAATTCGGGCCGCTTCGGATACAGAACGCATGATCGTAGCGAGGTCACGACCGGATTCCATGGCCAATCGCCTGCAATCCTCAAACTCGGGCGCGACGTCGATCGGCTTCCCGCCCAGCTCCTTGACTTTGACATGCGCAACCCCGAACTCTGTCCGCACCTCGATCACGCGGCGCGGCGCGATCACGCGATCAGCTTTGGAGAGGCGCACGCCAAGTGTCGTGCTATGGCGGAGTGTGTGTTCGGTCAAGAGGGCAACCGTGTCGGGCGTGGCGATGATCGCTATCACGTGGCCAGGGCGGCCCTTCTTCATGACCGCAGGCAACACGCTCACATCGAGGGCACCCAACGCCATCAGGTCTTCACAGAGCGCGGCGATGAGATTCGGCGCCATGTCGTCGATGTTGGTCTCGATCACGGTCACTCCCGTTTGGGTGACGCTCTCCTCACCGATCCACACTGCCAATGCGTTGCCTGGATCATTCCGCGCGCCGATCCCGTAGCCGATCGACTTCAGTGACAGGGCCGGTCGCGCAAATTGCGCCGCGACCGCGAGAATCGCAGCCCCGGTCGGGGTGACGAGCTCGCGAGTGTCATCAGTGGCCTGGAAAATCGCCCCACTTCCTTCGAGTACCCGCATGCTCGCCGGCGCCGGGAGTGGCATGTGGCCCGCTCTGCCGCTCGGTGCCGGAAGTGCAGACGCATAGACCTGCACCACACTCAGGCTGTGAAGAAGCCAGAACGCGCCGACCAGATCAACGAGTGTGTCGGCCCCGCCGAGCTCATGCAGATGAACCTCTGATGGGGACGTGCCATGTAGCCTTGCTTCGGCTCGGCCCAAGCGCCCGACCGCATCGAGAGCCGGCCGCTTGACCTGATCGGGAATCTCGGCATCGACGATGGCGCCCTGCAGATCGGGGAGTTTTCTTTCTACACGGTCCTGACTTGCCACGATGACTCTGGTACCGCCTGCGTGGCCGCGCTGCTCATGACGCACCTCGATGCTGACCTCATCCCCCAGGCGCAGCGCCTCGACTGTCGCGTCGAGTATCGCGCGATCAGCGCCCGCGTCCACCAGGGCGCCGAGCGTCATGTCGCCGGAAATACCCGAGAAACAGTCGAAATAGGCGATCGTCATGCGCGCGTCCTTCTAATGTGCACGGCCGCCCCATCGATGGGCGCCATGCTCGGCGGCCTTTTGGCAACCCTGACGGTAACGGCAGCCACGTTCGGTAGGGCCAGTACGCCATCCGCGATGCGGGCTGCGAGGGTTTCGAGCAGCTTCGCAGGCTCGCCTTCGATCACTTGTCTCGCGACGGCACGCACTTTGGTGTAGTCGACAGTATCTTCCAGCCGGTCGGTACGGCCGGGTTCGGCCAGGTCCGCCTCGAGCTCGACGGTGACCTTGAACTCCTGTGTCTGCTCGCGCTCGGCGGGCCGCACTCCGTGGCGGCCGCTGAACGACATTCCCTCGAGAACGATCCGGTCCACCCGGCAATTCTCGCGCTCGAGAGGCAGCGCCCACTCGTCCAGGCGCCCTGAATACACTTTTGGACGTGAATCGGAGAAATCTCTCGTGCAGCTGAGCAGCGGCAAGATCACGGTGCGGCACGCGAGCGAGCAGGACCTCGCTCAGCTCAACGACATCTACAACCGGTATGTGATCGAGACCCACTTCACGTTCGATATCGAACCGATGACGCTCGAGGCGCGCCGCGAATGGTTCGAGCACTACAGCGCCACCGGCCGCCACCGGGTCGTGGTTGGGCTCTCGGACAGTTCCGTCATCGGTTATGCATGCAGCAGCCGCTGGCGGCCGAAGCCCGCTTATGAGACATCGGTCGAAACGAGCATCTATGTCGCTCCCGACGCCGTTGGGCGCGGCATCGGGACGCGCCTGTACGAAGAGCTGTTCAAGCAGCTGCAAGGTGAGGACGTGCACCGAGCCTATGCCGGGATCGCATTGCCCAACCAGGCGTCGATAGCGCTGCACGAGCGATTTGGCTTCAAGCGGGTGGCCCACTTCACCGAGCAGGGACGCAAGTTCGACCGGTACTGGGATGTCGGCTTCTATGAAAAACCGCTTGGAGGCGGCTAGCTACATTCGCTCGCGGGGGCCGGCCAGGGCGTCATGGGCAAGGCTCCCGACCACCGCGCAGCCAATGCCCACACCCACGCCGACGACGACATAGCCCGAGATTCCGAAAACCCCGTTGATGAGCATCAGCCAGCCGAGCAGCCCCACGACGAGCGCCACCAGCGCCCACACCAGGCGGGTGGGCACGGCTCCCTAGCCGCCACCCGTGCTACCGGTGCCGGTGCGTGCGCCTCCCGCCACGCCGATCTGGATCGATGAAGCCAGGATCGAGCCATCTGCCTGGCGCGTCCCAGTGACGGTGACGGTCTGGTTGTCTTGGAGGTCGGACGTCGTGCCCAGCACCTGCTTCGAGATGGTTACCGTGGGTCCGAACGTCACCTTGATGTCACAGCTGGTGCTGGCCACAGTCATCGACTTGCCGCTGAGGTCGGTCACCGTGCCGCGAGCCAAGCTTGCCGTGCCCGCAGCGGGCGAGGCGCCGGGTGAAGGGCATGCTCCTGCGAGGGTCCTGCCTCCGCCGGTGAAACCGCTGGGAGCGCCGCCGGTGGTTCCGCGCGTACCCGTCGACGTGTTCGCGCTGACGTTGTTCTGGCCCACCTTGTAGCCGCCATAAAAACCGCCCAGCACACCGACCACGACCACCAGGGCAAGTACATACATCTTCATCTCAGTCACTCCTCACTCGTGTCTCAAGGCTTCGATCGGGTGCAGTCGCGCGGCGCGGTTGGCGGGGTAGATGCCGAAGAACAGGCCGATGCCGACGCTCACCCCAAAGGCGAGCAGAACCGAGGGGATCGAGACGACGGGAGGCGGAAAGCTCGAGCTGGCGATCGCCGGAATGTGCGGCGCCTCGGCTGCCAGCGCCGCGCCAAGCGCAATGCCCAGCGCCCCACCGAGTCCGCTCAAGACCATGGCCTCGATAAGGAACTGCGTGAGCACGTCACGCCATCGCGCGCCGATCGCTTTGCGGATTCCGATCTCGCGGGTCCGCTCGGTGACGGTGACCAGCATTATGTTCATGATTCCGATCCCGCCCACCACCAGCGAGATGCCGGCGATCGCTCCCAGCACGAGAGTCAGCGCAGTCGCAATGGAATTGGCCTGGTTCAGGATGTCCTGCTGGCTCTGCATCTGAAAGTCGGCCTGCGCCGGATCGGAGATCTGATGGCGCTGCAAGAGGATCGTCGTGATCTCGGTTTCTGCCTGCGTTACGGCGCTTGGCGACGTGGCCGAGGCCACGATCTGGCTGATGCCCTTGCCGCGTCCGCCGCTCAGGTAGGCCCAGACGGCAGTGATCGGCGCCACCACGACGTTGTCCTGAGAACCGAACCCGCTGCCGCCCTTGGCCGCGAAAACGCCGATGACCCGGAAGCTCTGGCGATTGATCTTGATCGTCTGGCCGACCGGATCGGTGGTGCCGAACAGGTTTTGCACGACGGTCTGGCCGAGGACAACCACCCGATGCTGCGCGGCGACATCGTCCTGCGTGAAGAACGCGCCCTCCGCGATCTGGTAGTTCCGCACCTGCGGGAAGTCGACGCTGGTGCCGGTGGTCGGCGCGAAGTAGTTCTGGTTCGCATACGTGATCGTCCCGCCGCTTTGCGCAATTGGGATCGCGGCCACCACGTCCGGGTCCTGCTGCCTGGCGTTGATGGCGTCGACGTCCGCCATCGTCAGCGTCTGGCTGGTCCCGAACCCCTGCGAGACGCCGCCCGCGCTCTTGGCGTTCGACGGGTAGACAAAGACCACGTTGGCGCCAAGTGCCTGGATCTGGCTGTTGATCTGTACGCCGGCGCCGTTGCCGACTGCGACCAGCAAGATCACCGCGGCGACGCCGATGAGGATGCCGAGCATGGTCAGCGAGCTGCGCAGCCGGTTCGCGAGCAAGCCCGCGGAGGCAACTCGGAGCGCTTCGAAGATGTTCATGCGGCGCGGCGCTCGTCGCTGAGGATGAGGCCATCGCGCAGCTCGACCACGCGCCTGGCAAACGCCGCGATGTCGCGCTCGTGCGTGATGAGCACGATGGTCCGGGCCTGCTGCTCGTTGAGCCGAGTGAGCAGCTTCATGATCTCGACGCTCGAGGCGGTGTCGAGATTGCCGGTGGGCTCGTCGGCGAGGAGTATGGCTGGGTCGGTGACGAGGGCTCGGGCGATGGCCGCGCGCTGCTGCTGGCCGCCCGAGAGCTCGGTCGGTTGGTGGCCGGCGCGATTGGCGAGCCCGACTGCCTCGAGCGCTTCCAGAGCTCGGGGCCGGCGGTTCTGCGCGCCGGCATAGATCAAAGGCATCTCGACGTTGTGGAGCGCGGTCGTCCGCGGGATGAGGTTGAAGCTCTGAAAGACGAAGCCGATCTTGCGATTGCGAATGGTCGCGAGCTGGTCATCGTCGAGCTTGGCGACGTCGGTGCCGTCGAGCAGGTATCGACCGGTGGAGGGGACGTCGAGGCAGCCGATGATGTTCATGAGCGTCGACTTGCCCGATCCGCTCGCGCCCATGATGGCGACGAAATCGCCGCTTTCGACCAGCAGGTCGATGCCGCGCAGCGCCTGTACCTCGACCCGGCCCATGCGGTAGGTCTTGGTCACCGCCTCGAGCCGGATCATCCGCCGGCACCGATCCTGACCCCACCGCCGCCGTTGCGGACGCCGCCGCTCGAGCCCGACACCCTGAGCGTGGGGATCACCACCTGCGCGCCTTCGCTCAACCCGCCCGTGACCTCGGTGTACTGGTCGCCGACCACACCGGTCTCGATCTGGGTCTGGACCTGTTTGCCGTTGACGAGCACGTTGACGTAGGCCTGGCCGCCGAGCCTCGTGATCGCCAGGTTCGGGACCACGACCGCGTTGGTTGCCTTGCTGACGACGACCGTGGCGTTCGAGGTCATGCCTTGCTTCAGCGCCGGGTTGGTCTGGTTCAAGGCGACGGTCGCGTAGTAGTTGACGACCCCGCTCTGAACCGTCGCGGCACTACCCACAGCGACGACATGGCCGCTGATTGTCAGGTTCGGAACCGCGTCGAACGTGACCTGTGTGTCCTGGTTGAAGGCGAGCTTGGAGGCGTCGGATTCGGCGAAGGGGATGACAACCTCCATTCCGCTCACGTCGCCGATGACCATGAACGCGTTCGACGCCTGGCTCGTCGGCAGCGGCGCCTGCGTTCCTGGCGCCTCGGCGGTGGCGCCGGAACCCGTGAGGGCGGATTCGCCGACAACGCCATTGATGCTGTTGACCACGCCATTCATCGGCGCCACGAGGGTGGTCGCGGCCAGGTTCTGCTGCGCCGTCTGCACGGCGGCTTGCGCGCTGGCCAGCTGGGCTTGCGCCGACAGGATCTGGTTCGGCTTGCTCTCGGTCTGGGTCTTGAGGGCGTCCTGAGCGCTCGTCACCGAAGCTGCCGCCTGGTTGATGCTTCGCTGGCCGCTGGTCTTGTCCGATTGCTGTTTGGCCGTGTCCTGGTTCAGCTTGGTCTGGTCCGTCGTGACCGCAACCGTGTAACCGTTGACCGCCAGCTGGTCGGCATTGACCTTGCTCTGGTCGGTCGCCACAGTGTTGAAGTCCGCCAGGCACGGGCCTGTGTATGGATAGGTCTGGGTCTTGCACCCATCCGTGTTGAACTGATCGATCGCCGTCTGAAGGGTGGCCTGGTCGGTGGCGAGAGTCTGCTTGGCCGCCTGGTAGGCGGAATTGAAAGTCAGCGCCTGCTGATCGGCGGCCAGCTGGTTCTGGTCGGCCGTCACCACAGAGGCGTCCTGCGTGTTGGTGAGATTCACCTGCGCAACGCCGTCGTTGTACTGCTGCTGCGCTGTGGTCACGTTGTCGCGCAGCTGCGCGATCTGGTTGGACGTTAGCGGGACCTCGGCCGTCTGCAAATTCGCCTGCGCCATGGCCAGGTTGGCCTGGGCGCTCGCGACGGCGTTCTGCTCCTGGGTGGGATCGACCCGCGCCAACACCTGGCCGGCATTCACCCGATCGCCGACGCGTACGTCGATCTCGGTCAGCGTCCCGGTGACCTTGAAGCTCACATTCGCCTGCTGCATGGGCACGAGGTTGCCCGTGCCGGTGACACTCGATGTCACCGTGCGCCGTCCGACCGTGTAGAGGTTGAGGGAGCTGGCCGTGTTCTTGGTGCCGACGAAGACGTCGCGGTAAATCAGGCCCCCGAGCACCAACGCAATAGCCGCGAGGGCGGCGACCACCAGTCTCGATCTCTTCAACAACCGACTCTCACCTCCGTCCTTTTTGCTTTCACCAGTCGAGATCTGAAAACGTCCATCCGGATTCGGATCCAAAGCGCGTGACCACCGCGAGCCCGAGGCCGGAAATTGCGACCGCCGCCAATGCAACCGCACCCAGGTAAGGGATGACTGCCAGGTCGAAGACGACCAGCGCGCCCGCAACCGCCGCCACCAGCGGGTGCGCCGGGCCCATGCGGAGACGTCGCTGCAGAAGGCGGCCGATCGCGAGCCCGATGCACGCGAGCCCGAATAGTGCAGCCGCGAGCGCAATGATGAAAACGGCCGGAATCACGGCAAGGAAGATGAGCGTGAATCGCAGCAGCGCGACCGCTCCGACACCCAGCAGGAAGGTGGCAACCCCGGCGGCCAGCGCTATCGCCGGGCCGTAGCGGCCCTCCAACCGTTCGACCGCAACCCGCGCGCGGCTGGGAAACAGCAGCAGCGCGCCAAGCGCCAACAGCACGAGGCCGGCCCCGTTGCTCAGGAAGGCGCGCAGCGCCTGGAAGGGGCTGATCGGACCGATGTTGCCGAATGGTCCCGCGACGTTGATGTGGTCGGGAACATGCGTGCGGGTGAACTTCCCCGGGTTAGGGGTCCCGCGTGGGGCAACGTTGATCGTGGTCGCAGCGGGGCCGATCACGAACGTGGCATAGGGACCGAACTTCGGGCCGTAGAGGGCGGTGTCGGCGATGGCGAGGAGCACGCCCAGAAGGGCAAGCGCCGCCACGAGAATCGGCCAGCCCCATCGCTGCCAGATTGGTGGCGGATTTCCGACGTTCCGAGGCGCAGGCTCTCGAGGCGCGTCGTCCGGCGACGCGCCCTCGCCCTTCTGAGGTTCGCTCACGCGCGGCGCTGCTCGCGCAGGTGAACCATCCCCGACTGCTCGAGTCGCGCGAGCACTGATAGGTGGTAAGCCGCCAGCGCCGTGAGCGCGATGAAAGCACCTAGGAGCAACACATCGGCTACCGGGATGCTCGGCAGGGGCGAGACGCCGGAACCCCAGAACGCGAGGCCCTGGAGGTCGCTCCAGGCGCCGGATGCCAGGGCGGTGAGGCCGTCGAGCCCCGAGAGGTACCAGAGGATGAAAGCGACGAGAATCGCCTCCGGGACCAGCAACCCCCATGCGCGTCGCGAGGTCGCGGACGCCGGCGTGATCGAGTTCATCACCGACGCGATCAAGGATTCCGGTGGAGCTGGTGAGCGGAGCCCCCTCATCCGGAAGGGCAGCGAGACAGCCTGCTCGTGCTGGCGGCGGCAGTCGGCGCAACTATTGAGGTGCTCCCGAACCGCCTGCGCACTGCTCGCGTCGCGGAGCACGAGGTCGCCATCTACGTACGCCTCCAGGAGGACGCGCACGCGCGCGCACGTGAGGGTGGGGGTCACTGGGTGCCGGCCTCCTCGGATTCCGCCAGCGTGTTGCGGAGCATCGCGCGTGCTCGGTGCAGACGTGATTTGATCGCCGGCACCGTGAGGTTCAGGCTCTGGGCCACCTGCTCGAGGGGAAGGTCGGCGTAGTAGTGCAGAAGGACGGGCAGGCGGTAGGCGGGGTCGAGCTGGGCCAGGGCGTCCACCAGGGCAGGATCGTGGACGGGGAGGGTTGACTCGGTGCCGGCTTGTGCGCGGTCTGCTGTCTGGTCGGTCGGAGTCGGCACCCGTCTCCGCCGATAGTTGATCGTCGTGTTGGCGGCGAGCTTCCAGAACCATGGCTCGAAAGGTCGTGCGGCGTCGTATCGAGCGAGGTTGCGGTAGAGCTTGACGAAGATCTCCTGGGTCAGGTCGTATGCCTCGTCGAAATCGCGCAGGTGCTGGTAGGCGAATCCGTAGACGCGTCGCTGGAAGCGCCGAACGAGCTCCTCGAAAGCATCCAGGTTGCCACCCGTGGCCTGCTCAACGAGCTGGCCCGCGGCGATCGCGCGCGAGTCCGGCGTCCCGGTCATAGGGAGCGCGTCGGCGGCCGCCTGGGCATGCATCTACGGTAACTACCCCTTCCCGCCTATGGCGGTTGCGCCTGGCGAGCCAGACATGGCTTTGGCGGGCCCTCCCTTCGGATTGGCTCCCCTCCCCCGAGCCGAACGACACCTAGCGGCAACTCTAGAACCGGCGGGTCGGGCGTCCAACCGTGCCCGTTAAGACGCTCCGCACGGGATACTTGACTTGATATATCCGGACCCGTATACTCTACATGAAATATATGCCTGACCTCGACGCGGAGGTTTCCTCCCCGCTGGCGCTCTCGATCCTGACGCTGCTGGACGAGCGGCCGATGCATCCCTACGAGATGGCCTCGACCATGCGCGACCGCCACCAGGACGAGTTCATCCGCCTGAACTTCGGCACCCTCTATCACACGGTTGACGTGCTCGAACGCGACGGATGGATCCTCTCGGTCGAGCGCGAGAAGGAAGGGCGTCGTCCGGAGCGCACGATCTACAAGATCAGCGACTCAGGACGCAAGGTGCTGCAGCGAAGTCTCGGCGAGCTCCTGCGCAAGCCGAAACGCGAATACCCCAACTTCGTAGCCGGGCTGATGTTCATGCACCACATCGGCAAGGTCGAAGCAGCCAGTCACCTGCACGAGCGGGCCGAGCTCCTCGATGCCCAAACCGCAAAGTTCGAGCACGTCCACGCGGAGCTCCGCAATCAAGGTCTGACGCGTCTCTCTCTCATCGAGGTCGAACACAAGATCGCAATGCTCGACGCCGAGCGCAAGTGGGTTCGTACGTTAGAGAAGGAAATCGACGAAGGCAAGCTGGAGTGGAAGGCCGGAATTGAATCCGGCCATGGGGTGTTAAGGAGAAGTCATGGCACAAGCACGAACTAATCCCTGGTTGGTTCTCGTCGTCCTGACGAGCGGGTTCTTCATGATTCTGCTCGACACGACGATCGTCAACGTGGCGATCCCGGCGATGAGCGCCGGCCTCAACACCACCCTCGACCAGATCTTGTGGGTGTTGAACGCATACATCCTGGTCTATGCCGTGCTGTTGATCACCGCCGGCCGGCTCGGCGACCTGTACGGACAGCGCAATCTTTTCGCCATCGGCCTCTTCGTCTTCACAGTCGCGTCAGCGCTGTGCGGCATCTCGCAGAACGCCACCGAGCTCATCGCCTTCCGCATCCTCCAGGGCATCGGCGGCGCCATTCTGACACCGCAAACCCTGTCCATCATCACCACGCTGTTTCCGCCCGAGCGGCGCGGAGCTGCGTTCGGCGTTTGGGGCGGCGTGGCCGGTCTCGCCACCATCGCCGGACCGACGGTTGGTGGCGCGCTCATCACATATTTCAGCTGGCCGTGGATCTTCTTCATCAACGTCCCTATCGGCATCGCGGCCCTCATCGCGACATTCCTGATCATCCCCGACGTCCGCCCGGGGCGTAGGCACGGATGGGACATCGTCGGCGTGATCCTCGCGACCGTCGGCCTCTTCGCGGTCGTTTTCGGACTCATCGAAGGCCAGCGCTACAACTGGGGCGAGATCGCTTCGTACGGGATCACGATCCCTGAAGTGATCGTCGGCGGCGTCGTCATCATCCTTGTCTTCCTTTTCTGGGAGCGCTTCCAGCCAGAGCCCCTGCTTCCGCTGACGCTCTTCCGTGAGAGGAACTTCGCGGTCGCCAACTGGATCGCCGCGGCAATCAGCTTCGGCATGCTCAGCCTGTTTCTCCCGGTCACGATTTACCTGCAATCGGTGCGCGGCTTCTCGGCTTTGACCGCAGGCCTGACGTTCGCGCCGATGTCGCTCACGTCGATGTTGGTCGCGCCGTTTGCGGGACGCCTTGCTGACAAGATCGGCGGCAAATACATCCTTCTGAGCGGCATCTCGCTTTTCACGATTGGCTTCGGCCTGGTCACATACGTGGCGGGGCCCGACTCCACATGGCTCACCTTCCTCGTGCCGGCGATCGTCGCGGGCGCGGGCATGGGCATGACGTTCGCTCCCATGACCACGGTCGCCATGCGAAATATCT
>VBGM01000031.1:0-508 GCA_005880855.1 Chloroflexota bacterium | reverse complement strand
AACACCACGCGCCAGCTCGGTGCCGCCATCGGCAGCGCCGTGGTCGGCGCGCTCCTCCAGAACCACCTCGCGACAACTCTGCACGACCAGGCTGTCAGCCACGCCTCGGCGCTGCCCTCCAATTTTCGAGAGCAATTCATCAAGGCTTTCAGCTCGGTGTCAAGCAACGGCTTCGAGATCGGCACCGGGCAGAGCGGCGCCAAGCTGCCGCCGGGCATCCCACCCGCGGTCCAGCACCAGCTTGCCACCCTGGCCCACGATGTCTTCGTGAGCGGGTACATCGACGCCATGAGGGCGACGCTAGTGGTGCCGATCGCCTTTCTAGCTTTCACCGCATTGACGACGCTGCTCATCAAGCGGCGCCGGCAACCAGCAGCGGCGCAGCCTGTTCCTGCTGAACAGGAGAAAGTGGCGGCCGCCGCAGGCTAGGCTAGGTCGGTTGGGCGAACCGGTCGAGGGCTGGCTGGAGCGAGAAGGCGTCAGCCTCCACTACGTCGAGTGGAGACCT
>VBGM01000030.1 GCA_005880855.1 Chloroflexota bacterium | reverse complement strand
CGTGATCGCCAGGAGCCGGCTGAAGCGGTTCATGGACCAGCATGGCATCGGCTCCTTTCCAGAGCTCTTGAAGCGGGCGGACGAGGACATCGAATGGTTCTGGGATGCCGCCATCAAGGACATCGACATCGCGTTCTACCGCCACTACGACCGCGTGGTCGACCTCACCCATGGCAAGCCCTGGGCGCAGTGGTGGATCGGCGGGCGCATGAACATCATCCAGAGCTGCCTCGACCGCCA
>VBGM01000029.1 GCA_005880855.1 Chloroflexota bacterium | reverse complement strand
CCTATGGGGAGCTCGATCGCGAGGTCTGCCGGCTGGCCGGCGCGCTCCGCCGTTTGGGTGTGCGGCCGGGGGATCGGGTCGGGATCTTCATGCCCATGTGTCCGGAGGTCGCGATCTCGGTTCTGGCGACGGCCAAGGTGGGCGCGGTGATCATCCCGCTCTTCTCCGGCTACGGCCCGGAGGCAATCGCCTCTCGGCTGCAGGACGGCGAAGCCAAGGTGCTCATCTGCGCCGACGGCTTCTACCGGCGCGG
>VBGM01000028.1 GCA_005880855.1 Chloroflexota bacterium | reverse complement strand
GTGCTGCTCGAGGACGAGCCCGACCGCGCTCCCACGCACGAGCTGGACCCTGAAGAGCCGCTGATGATCATCTACACGTCTGGCACGACCGGCCGCCCCAAGGGCACCATGCATGTGCACGGCGGCTTTCCGGTCAAGGCCGCACAGGACATGGCGCACGGCTTCGACGTCGGCTCGGACGACACCATCTTCTGGTACACCGACATCGGCTGGATGATGGGCCCCTGGCTCATCCTGGGATCGCTTGCGCTCGGGGCGACGATGGTCCTGTACGAAGGCACTCCAGACCACCCCGCGCCGGATCGCCTATGGCGCATGGTCGCCGACCACAAGGTCACCGTGCTCGGCGTCTCCCCCACTCTCGTGCGCTCGTTGATGACACACGGCGACGAGCTGCCGGCGCGCCACGACCTGTCGAGCCTGCGCGTCCTCGGCGGTACCGGCGAGCCCTGGAACCCGGAGCCGTTCAACTGGTTCTTCAAGCGCATCGGCGGCGGCCGCCTACCCATCATCAACTACACGGGCGGGACCGAGATCTCGGGCGGCATCCTCTGCGGCAATGTGATCACGCATCTACGCCCGACCTCGTTCGCGGGTCCGCTGCCGGGCATGGCCGCGGACGTGGTCGACAGCGAGGGCCGCTCGGTGAGAGGAGAGGTCGGCGAGCTCGTCATCCGCAATCCGTGGCCGGGGATGACGCGCGGGTTCTGGGGCGACCGCCAGCGCTACCTCGAGACGTACTGGGGCCGCTTCCCAGATGTGTGGGTGCACGGCGACTGGGCTTACGTCGACCCCGAAGATGGCCTGTGGTACGTGCTCGGGCGCTCCGACGACACCATCAAGGTGGCGGGGAAGCGCCTGGGGCCGGCCGAGGTCGAGTCGGTGCTGGTCGGCAATGCGGCGGTCGCGGAGGCGGCCGCGATCGGGGTCCCCGACGAGCTCAAAGGCGAGGCGCTGGTGTGCTTCGTCATCCTGCGCCCGGGGCGCGAAGCATCAGCTGAGCTTGCCGTCGAGCTTCAAGACCTCGTGGCCGCGGCGCTTGGCAAGCCGCTGCGGCCGAAAGCGGTTCATTTCGTCACCGACCTGCCCCGCACGCGCAACGCGAAGATCCTGCGCCGCGTGGTGCGCTCCGTCTACACAGGTGCGGATCCGGGCGATCTCTCCTCGCTCGAGAACCCCAGTGCTCTCGCCGCCATCGGCGCAACTAGAAGCTGAGGACTTTCTCCGCTTCCATGGTCAGCCGCACCAGGTCTGGCGGGGTGATGAACTTGGCGTTCGGAGTCATCATCGACGGCAAGACCCCACGGGCCTCAGCGCAGCCTTTTCAAACGTAGAAGGGAACGTTCTGCTCCAGGCACTTGTCGAGCAGGTCACGGAGCGGCGGCACGCCCTGGCCGTACACGTTGGCGATGGTGTCGGGCTTCATGAGCTCGGTGGCATCGCCGGCCAGCGCAATCCCCACCTCGGTTCCCGCGGGCGTCGCGCCGTTGGCCGCGATGTGGAAGGGGATGCTGGCGCGCGTGGGGTCTATCGGCCCGCTCGACGCAACGATCAGCAGACGCGGCACGCCGCCCATTATGGCCGCTTGATGGGGCGGGGCGCGATGTCGTGAGGCTGACACGACGAGACGTGGTCCATCTCCTTCTGCTGTGGCTGGGCGGCATCGACATTCGCCTGACGATGCTGGCGGTGCCGCCACTGATTCCTCAGATCCATCACGAGCTCCACCTCGACGAGAAGGGCGTGGGCGCGCTGGTGTCGCTGCCCGTGCTGTTGCTCGCGACCGCGGCGGTGCCGGGTTCGCTGCTCATCGCCCGCCTGGGCGTTCGTGGCGCCCTCGCGACCGGGCTCGGCCTGGTGGCCGCTTTCGGCGCAATGCGTGGCTTCGGCCCGAGCATCCCGGTCCTGTTCACGACGACCTTCCTGATGGGCGTCGGCGTCGCGGTGACCCAGCCCGCGTTTCCGGCCATCGTGCGGGATTGGTTTCCGAGACGCATCGCGGTCGCCACCGCCGTTTACAGCAACGGCATCCTGATCGGCGAGACGCTGCCCACGGCGCTGACTGGCGATGTGGTCGGTGCTGGTCGCGTTGAGCGCCGTGGCGATCACGCTGGCCGCACCGAAGCGCGGGCCAAGGCCGGCAGTGCCGCCGCGATGGTGGCCGTCATGGCGGGAGGGCCAGACCGTGCGGCTGGGGATCGTGATGGGCATGGCCTCCGCCGTCTACTTCGCGACCAACGCCTACATCCCCGATTTCCTGGACCAGACCGGCCGGCATCAGCTCATCGCGCCGACGCTGGCCGTCTTCAACGGCGCTCAGCTCTTGACCGCGCCGGTCGTCGCGGTGTGGGACCGCCTGCTCACGGGTCGCCTCGGTTTTCTGGGCTCGGCAGGCCTGATGGCCCTGGCCCAGCTCGGCATCGTGGTGACTCCCGGGGCAGGCGTGCTGCTGTGGGCGCTGCTGCTCGGTTTCGCCGCCGCGCTGGCGTTCATCGTCGTGCTCACGATGCCGCCACGGATCGCCGCGCCCGGCGACGTGCACCGGATGAGCGCCGGCGTCTTCACGTTTCAGTACGCGACCGCGTTCCTCATCCCCCTCGTCTCGGGCGCGGTGTGGGACGCGACCGGCCGGGCCATGCTGGCCTTCGTGCCCGGGATGATCGCCGCGCTGGTGATGGGCTGGCTCGCCCTATCGCTGCGGATCCCGCCGGCCGAACCCCGCGTTACAGCGACTTGAGCAGGCGGTCGAACTCTCCCTCGTCGAGCGCGCGCATCGTCTCGGTCGAGACGTTGCCCTGCATGCCCGTGATGACCGCGAACTTGGCAGCGACATCGTCATCGGGCGCCTCGATGATCGCCACGATGTCGTAGCGGCCCATGGTCAGGTAGGTGTGCAGCAGCTTGCCACCCATCGACTCGATTCCTTTGGCCGCATTCTCTCTGCGTTTCGGGTGGTCCTTGACGTTTCTGATCCCCTGTTCGGTGAACTTCATCAATGAGATGTAAGTCGGCATGGCGGTGACCCTCCTCTGTGAACGGAATTACACCCTCAACGCGATGCTAGCCCGACTGCGGGCTCATGGGAATATGCCGGCCTTGAAGTCGCCGAGGATCTCGTTGGCCGCGCGTGCGCCCTCCCCGGCGCCTCCCTCCATGAAACCCTGGAAGTTGATCGAGCAATGCTCGCCCGCGAAGTGGCACTTGCCAGTGTTGATGTCAGGCTGGCGCAGACGCTCGTATCCGCTGAACGACGTGTACTGTCCGACCTTCCAGTAGGAGTAGGAACCGAGTAGGAAAGGGTTCGTCAGCGGCACGTCGAGGGTCGCCTTGCCGTTCCACTGCTTGCCTATACCCGGGAAGACCGGCTCTAGTTGATTGAGGAACGTCTTCGCGAAACTCGCGACGACCTTCGGGTCCGTCGGATCGCCGCTGAACGAAGCCAGCGGCACGCCGCCGCCGGTGTAGTCGACAAGGATGCCCGTGGAGCCGTCCTGCGCACGAGTGACCTCCCAGGTGTTCTGGTAGCCCGTCTCTGAGTATGTCGATCCGTTGCCGATGCCCCACGGCCCGCTCTGGTTCCAGTAGCGATTGTTGAACTGCAGCTGGAGCTTGCAGTTCTTGCCGTAACCGAGCTGCTGGATCGCGGTCTGCTTGGTGCCATCGAAGCCCGCGGCGCGATACGCGGCGTCCGAGATGAGGATCGTGCGAAGCACGGAGAATGGGATCGTCATCACCACGCGATCGACGACGTTCTTGAACGTTCCGCTCGGTCCGTTGAAAGAGAGCGTCCACGAGCCGTCGCCATTCATGACTATTCGAGTGAGGGCGGTGTTGAGCTGTACGGTGCCCGGCGCCAGCGCGGCCGCGATCGCTTGCGGCAGCCGCTCGTTGCCGCCGGCCATGTGATAGCGCTCGTCTGACGCTCCAAAGATTCGGAACTGGCCTGGCATCGGCTGGAACCCGAGCAGATAGACCAGGTTGAGCGAGCTCTGCTCAGTGGTCACGTTGCCGTACTCGATGTTGTAGGCAATGTCGAGCAGGTTGCCCATTCTCGATGAATGCCCACCCGGCACCCGGGTCTCTATCCACTGGAACAGGCTCAGGTTGTCAAGAGCTTGACCCGCCGGCGTGAAGCTGTTGTACAGCGTTGGGAAGGGCGCCGAGTTCAGGTCCTTCTTGACCGCATTCCAGACGGGGTTGAAGTCGACGTTCTCCTCTGCTGATGTGTAGTAGCCACCCGAGAAGAAGTCCGTTTCGGTCGAGTGGACTGGCTCTGCCGCCAGCAGGTCGACCGTCGGGATCTTGAACCGGCTGGCCAGCCCCAGGATCGTCTTGTGCTTGCTGTCGATCAACTCGCCGCAGTGCTCGCTGGTCTGGCCGTACAGCCATGAGGTCGTGTCCGAGTGCATGCGCCCGCCCACACGTGGCGACGCTTCGTAAACGGTGGAAGCAAAGCCTGCGTCCTGCAGGGTCAGGGCGGCGTTGAGGCCGGCGATACTGCCGCCGATGATCGCGATGCGCGACGTTCCGCCGGCTTTCGGGATCGAGGCTGCCAGCGCCGCCACCGGGCCCCCGAAGGCCGCTGCGCCGACGCCGGCGCCCGTGAGCTTCAGGAAGTCTCTACGGGACAGGCGCAGCTGCCGGCGTTCTTCCTGCACGGCCTCCACGCTGCGTCCCGACCTTTCGGCCTCCTCGAAATCCTCGAAGAGCGCCTGGAACTTCCGAATCAGGGGCGTGCGGGCCATTTACATAGCCTCCATTTCCAAAAAGAGTGGAGCCCCCAAGGTTATTGAGGCCTCGCTGCCGAATCGCAAATCATCTCTCTGTCGCTAGGGAATCGCGACCGTCGCCACCACCTGCTGCTGGAAGTGGCCATGGTTGCTGCCATCGTCAAACGTGCTGACCGAGGTCGTGTAGTCGGTCGATCCACCGGTCGTGTTGCCGAAGTAGTCACCGATGAAGCCCGCGGCCGCGTTGCAGACGCAGAACCGGTACGGCGAGTTCAGCTGCGGGTCCCAGGTGTGCTGGCTCAGGCGGATGTTGTGCCCAAGTGCGCCGAGTCCGGGCGTGTAGAACTGGATGCTGGTGTTGACGCAATAGTTGGTGGCGCCGTATGGCGGTGTGCCTGGGAAGTTCGGGTTCGCGAGATCCAGAGCCAAGCCGGCGTTTTTGGCTTCCGTAGTTCCGAAGGCGGGACAGGCCAGGCGTCGGTCATAGAAGTTGACGCTGACCGTGCCGCTCGCTGCTACCGCGAGGTTGGGCTGGAACTCGTCGACCGCGCTCGCGTTGTCATTGACCTGGATGGGCGTTGTCCAGCTCATGCCGCCGTCGTACGAAGCGGTGAGGAGGACGTTGGCGAATGTTGTGAGCTTCTCGTGGAACGCGATGTACAGGGGATAGTGGCCATTGACGAGTGTCGTCCCCACCGCAAACGTGTTGTCGATCCCGTCTGTGAACGTCGTGTTGGCGTACCCGCCCACGAAAGACGGTATCGGGATGTTCTCGATGGCGACCGCAAGCCCGGTCCAGTTCTTGCCTCCATCCGTCGAGCGATCGGTGGAGACCGTGATGCAGCAGCGCCCGTGCCCGCCCGGGAAGTTGGTGACCGACGTATACACGGTTCCATCGGGCGCCACGTGCGGCAACAGGTAGCTGTCGCCGGCGGTGCTGCTGATGGTGGGCAGGATCTGTGGCGCGGACCAGTCACTATGGGTGCCATCGGCGTTGGCCTGCGCGATCGACACGAACGGCTTGCTGCTGCTGACCCCGTCGAATACCACCCACATGGCGTAGATCGTGTTGTAGAAGGGGCTCTGCGGGTTGGTATCGATCGTGATCCACTGCTTGTCCGGCTCGTGACCCTTGGGCGCATACGGAGCCACAAAGTCCGGGCCGGTCACCCCGGCGGCGTTCAGATGGCTGGTAAACCACTGCTTCGCGGTGGTCGCACCATGCGGTCGCACAGCGATCGAGATGACCTCCGCCGGCTGCGACGGGTTGGGTTCCTTGTTCGGGTTGGTCTGGAAGTTGTGCGAGCCGTTGGCGTTGTAATAGAACTGGTAAGGGAGGACCAGCTCGTAGTAGTTGCCGAATCCGTCAAAGGCGCCCACGGGGTCGGTGTTGTCGGTCCAGCCTTCGTAGCCCGGGATATGGCCCTGGACCGGCCAAGTTGCCCCGCCGTCAAACGACTCATAGAAGCCGAGCACATGGTTGTAGCCTTCGGCGCTCGCGAACCATTTGACCGAGCCGATCAGGTGGCTCGCGTTGGTAGGATCGACCTGGATATCGGATTCGGAGTGGTTCTTCGCCAGGTTGGATGGGCCGGTGGCAAACCCGGGGTTGCTCCCAACCTGTGTGGCGTAGGGAGCAGTCGCGCCCGTGTCCTCGCCCGTCGCCGACCCCGGGCAAGGGGTTGCTCCGCTGTACCCGCCGTTCGGTCCTGCATTTGCCGTGTATGGGTCTTCCGGCCGATAGCAGCTCGTCTGGGTGGTCGCGAATACATTCTTCACATGATTGGCTGAGTAGCTCTGCGCGTACGCGGATTCGGGTTGCGTACCCGGTGGCGAATTGCCGACTCCCGAACCGGCGGCAGACAACGGCGTGACCGTGAATGAGGTGACCAGGATGGCTGGCACGGCGATTCCAACGAGCCTTAGCTTTTTCACGCGAAACCCTCCTTGAAGGAGACGACCCCGACGCAGCCTTAGGAAGATAAGCGATCAAAGCTTAAGAATCAATTTGGAGCGGGCGACCGGCCTCGAACCGGCTACCTCAACCTTGGGAAGGTTGCGCTCTACCAGGTGAGCTACGCCCGCACCGAGAGTCGATTCTAGGTTTTTTCGACCACACCCTCGGATTCGGGAGCTGCTTCTGTAACGACCGAGCGCACCAATGCGGAGTATTCCTCGACCAGCGAAGACGATTTGGCGGGATCGAGCGTGGAGGCGATGATGTGGTACTCGGGCCGGTCGGCGTCCGGCACCACCAGCACCCAGCCGCCATCGACGAACACCTTGACCCCGTCTGTGAGATCGACCCGATCCCTGAGGTGGCGCTCCATCATCGTCCGCATCACGCGCCCCTTGACGTCCCAGGGGCAGAACTCCACCGCCTTCTTGTGCGCGACAGCCGGGATGCGGCTCTTGAGCGTCGCGACCGAGGCGCCACTCTGCGCCAGGAGCTCGAGAGCCCGAACGGTCGTGAACATGGCGTCGAAGGCGATCGCAAAGTCCGGCCAGCAGTAGCCGCCTGATCCATCCGAGGCGAGCACCGTTTCGGCGTGCTGCGCTGCACGCAGCACCGCGCCGGGCGTGATCTTGGTAGGCACGAACCGGCTGTTCATCTCCTCGGCGATCATCGAGAACGCGAGCGACGACGAGGCGGGGCCCAGCAACATGCCGGGCTTGGCCGCGAGCGCCAGCTGGCTCAACACCGCGAATGCGGTGTCGTGGTCGAGGACCTCGCCGGTCTCGTCGACCAGGAAGCAGCGCTCGCCCGGCGAGTCCACGAAGATGCCCAGCCTTGACTTGACCGCCTTCGCGATCAGGCCCATCTCCTGCATGTGATCGCGGAATGTGTCCTCGGTCTGCTCCAGGACGATCTCGGCCGGCGACGCGTTGAGCGGGATGACGGTGCAGTTCATCTCCTGGAGCACACGCGGGAGGACCATCGCGGCGGCGCCGTTGTTGTAGTCGATCAAGACCTTCGAGGCCGCCCCGCGCACGGTCTCGAGATCGACCTTCGCCAGCATGTCCTCGACGTAGCGGTCGGTCTGGCTGTCGCGCCGGACGATGCGGCCCATCTCGTAATGAAGGACGCGCCGGATGTCCTCGCGGAAGTACAGGCTCTCGAGCTTGCGCTCGGTGCGGCTGTCGATGTCGAGGCCGTGGTCGTCGAAGAGGCGGATGTCGGCCGAGCGCGGATCGACCGGCGAGGTCTGCACATGGACGGCGGAAACGTGGTTGTGGCGCGCCCAGTAGCGCGCCACGGGCGCCGGCAGCACGGAGAGGTCGGTGGCGTTGGCGCCGGATGAGGTCATCCCCGACATGACGGCGCGGTGGATCATGCGCGCGGCTCTCGTGTAGTCACGCGAGATCGCGATCTCGGTTCCTTTCGGGCTGAGCGCTCCCACGGCGGCGCCCAGCCGCGAAGCAAACTCAGGCGTGAACTCGACATTGAAGAGCCCCGTGAGCCCATACGAGGTGAAGAGGCCGCGCTTCCACGACCCGGCCCAGATGATCGATTCGTGCACCACGGCACCGGGCTCGACCTCTTTGTTGGGCCAGATCCGCACATTCGCGTTCACGGTCACGCCGGAGCCGAGCACGACCTCGCCACCGATCACGCTCCCCTCTTCGAGCAGGCATCCGTTCTTGATCGTCACCGACCGGCACACCACTGCGCCCCGAAGCCTGGAGTTGAGACCCACATACGAGTGGTCCCACATGATCGAGTTGGAGATCTTCGCCCCCGAGTCGATGGTCGTATAGCCGCCGATCACGCACGGGCCGTTGACCCACGCCCCGGAACGCACCTGCGCACCGGCGCAGATCAATGCTGGACCGTCGATCCGTGCGCCCCCGGCCACCTCGGCCTCCTCGTGGATCCAGACCGAGTCGCCCTTGCGAACGGCGGGGATGTCGACCTTGACCCGGCCCTCGAGGCAGTCGAAGTTGGCTTTCACGTAGGCGGCATGGCTGCCGACGTCCTCCCAGTAGCCTGAGGTGACCCAGCCGAATACAGGCTCGCCCTGCTTCAGGAGCTTGGGAAAGACGTCACCCGACCAATCGGTGACCTCGCCCGGCCGGAAGAAATCAAAAACAGCGGGGTCGAGGATGTAGATGCCGGTGTTGGCAAGGTCGGAGATGACCTCGCCCCAGCTGGGCTTCTCGATGAATCGCTGCACGGCCCCGCCGTCGTCGACGACCACCACGCCGTACTCGAGCGGGTTGGGCACCGGCTTGAGCACGATGGTCGCGAGCGCGCGGTGCTCGCGGTGGAAGCGGACCGCGGCGCCGAGGTCGACGTCGGTCAGCGCATCGCCGGAGATGACGAGGAAGGGTTCGTTCAGCTGCTGGCGCGCGAGCATCACCGAACCGGCGGTGCCTAGAGGCGAGTCCTCGACCGAGTAGGTGAGCGCCACCCCCTGCTCCGACCCGTCTCCGAAGTAGTTGCGGATCGAGGCGCCCAGGTACTGCACCGTGGCGATCACGTCGCGCATCTGGTGGCGACGCAGGTGCAGAAGGATGTGCTCCATGATCGGGCGCCCGGCGACCGGCACCAGCGGTTTCGGCTGCCGGCTCGTCAGGGGACGCAGGCGCGACCCTTCGCCGCCAGCCATCACGACGGCCTTCATGTCGCACCCATGACAGTCGATACCATCGTAGGTCTTGCATGACGAACTGAATCAATTCGCTCGCGATCTGCTCTGGACCTGGGAGCCACGGATCGAAGGCTTGTTCGAGGCCCTTGATGGCGAGCTTTGGGAATCCACTCGGCAGAATCCGGTCCTTCTGCTGGCCAAGCTCGGCGAGAAGGGCATCGCCGACGCGCTCGAGCGGGCTGAGGTTCGGGAGGCGCTGGAGCGTGCTCGCGCCGCGTATCGCGAGTACTACGACCGGCGACCGCCGTTCATGGACGCCCGAGCGCCGATGGTCGTCGCGTACTTCTCACTGGAGTTCGGGCTGGCCGAGTGCCTGCCGATCTACTCGGGCGGACTTGGAGTGCTGGCCGGCGACCACCTCAAGGCCACCAGCGACCTGGGCCTGCCGCTGGTCGCGGTGGGTCTTTTCTACAAGCAGGGCTTCGGGCGCCAGGAGATCGACTCCAATGGGCGCCAGGTCGAGGCGTATTTCGAGAACAAGGGCGAGGACCTTCCCGTTCGGCGTGTCGAAGGAGTCGAGGTCGACGCTCCGATCGGTGAGCGCAATGTGAAGATCGGCCTGTGGCGCGCGCAGGTCGGCCGCGTGCCGCTCTTCTTGCTCGACACCGATCTCGAATCCAACCCGCCCGACCTTCGCAACATCACCGACCGCCTCTATGTGCCCGAGCCTGACCGCCGCCTGCGCCAGGAGATCGTGCTCGGCATCGGTGGCGTGCGCGCCCTGCGCGCGCTGGGCATGGTCGCGGGCGTCTTCCATCTCAACGAAGGTCACAGCTTCCTCTGCGCGATGGAGCGGATCCGGGAGCTCCGCGCCTCGCGGCAGATGACGTTGGAGGAAGCGCGCCTGGTCGCGCGCGCCGGCATCGTGTTCACGACTCACACGCCGATCGCCGCGGGCAGCGACTACTTCGAGCCGGGGCTCGTGTGGGATCTCCTCAATCCGTATCTCACCGAGGTCGGTATCTCCTTCGATCGCTTCATGGACCTCGGCCGGCAGCGCCCAGGCGATCCGCGTGAGCGCCTGTGCACGACGTACGCGGCGCTGCGCCTCGCTGACCAGTCGTTTGGTGTCAGCCGCCTTCACGGCGCCGTCTCGCGCCGCCTGTGGAAGGACGCGTGGCGCGGCCTGCCCGAGTCGCAGGTGCCGATCGGCTCGGTGACCAATGGGGTGCACATGCCGACCTGGGTGGCGCCCGAGATCGCCGCGCTCCTTCGGCGTTACGTCGGGCCGGACTGGTGGGACCTCGACGGCAAGGACGGGCGCTGGCAGGCGGTGTTCGAGATCCCCGCCGCGGACTTATGGGCGACCCACATCGAGCTGAAGCGAAAGCTGCTCGAAGTCGCCAAGTCCAGGACGGTGGACAGCGGGGCGATGGACGAGCACGCGCTCACGTTCGGCTTTGCGCGACGCTTCGCGCCGTACAAGCGCGCGGGCCTGCTGCTGCAGGATCGTGCGCGACTCAACAAGCTGCTGCGCAATCCCAAGCGGCCGGTGCAGATGATCTTCGCGGGCAAGGCCCACCCCGCTGACAACCCCGGCAAGGACATCATCGCGAGCGTGGTCGCGCTGGCGCGCGAGGAGCCCTGCGTGACGTTTCTGAAGGACTACGACCTGGCGATCGCGCGCCACCTCGTGCATGGCGCCGACGTCTGGCTCAACAATCCACAGCGCTTCCTCGAAGCCAGCGGCACCAGCGGCATGAAGGCGGGCGCCAACGGCGTGCTGAACGTCAGCGTGCTCGACGGCTGGTGGGACGAGGCGTACCGGCCCGAGCTCGGCTGGGCGATCCCTTCGGGAGCGACGCTGGACCGGCCCGCCGTGGACGACCAGGCCGAAGCCGAAGGTCTGTACCGCCTGCTCGAGCGCGACGTCGTGCCTACGTATTTCGAACGTGACGCCAAGGGGATTCCGCAGCGGTGGGTGGAGATGATGCGGGCGTCGATCCGCTACGTTGTCACCGACTTTTCCGCGCGCCGGATGGTCATCGATTACTTCGACGACGCGTACGCGCCCGGGGCGCGCCGCGTCGAGCAGCTCCGCTTACTGCCCGATTGGGGCGGCTGATTCCGCTCTTTTGGCGCCAAACATGCGCATCGATCGGCTCCGAAAGGCGCCTTTGGCGTCAAACGGGCGGAATGCCGCGGGTCAGTCGGCGACCGTGGCGACGCCTCGGCGTTCGCGGCGCGAGGCGATCGCCGAGTGGAACAGGTGCACGTAACGCTGGGCTGATTTCGACCAGGACACGTCCTCGTTCATGTCCCGCCGGATCAGCCACGACCACAGCGAAGGATGCCGGTAGGTCTCGGCCGCGCGTACGACCGCCGCATAGAACTGCCAGGGATCGTAGGGGGCAAACGTGAAGCCGTTGCCCTTCGAAGCCACCGGGTCGTAATCCTTGATGGTGTCGGCCAGCCCGCCGGTGACGCGCACCACGGGAACAGTGCCGTAGCGAAGCGCGATGAGCTGTGCGAGTCCTCCCGGTTCGTAGCGAGACGGCATCCACAGCATGTCCGCCCCGGCATAGATGCGCTGCGCGAGTGGCGCATCGAAGCCGATTGCCGCCGCGACCTGTCCCGGGCGCTCGCCGGCGTAGCGGCGGAACATGTCCTCGTAGCGGCGGTCGCCGGTGCCGATGACGACGACCTGCACGCCAAACTTCATCAGCGCCGGCATCGCCTGCTCGACGAGGTCGAGCCCCTTGACGTCGTAGAGCCTCGACACCATCGCGCACAGAGGCCGGTCCGTCTGCTCGAGCCCGAGCTCGCTGCGCAGCTCGGCGCGGCACAGGGCCTTGGGTTCGGGCGCCGAGGCCGAGTAGTGGTGCGGGATGTTGGGGTCCTTGTGCGGATCGAAGATCTCGTAGTCGATGCCATTGACGATCCCGTGCAGCTTGTGCGCGTGGGAACGGATGAGCTCATCGAGCCCTTCCCCGTACTCGGACATCTGCATCTCGGCGGCGTAGCGCTCGCTGACGGTGTTGACGACGTCGGCGTAGTGAATGCCGCGGCCGAGCACGTTGACGACGTTGTCGAGGCCGGGGATGCCGACGCGGATCAAACCCCATTTGTCCAGGCCGGCCAGCGTGAGCGCGCCGAAGCCGAAGACTCCCTGGGCCGCGAGGTTGTGGATGGTGAGGGCGGTGGCGACCTCCGCGGTGGGGCCCTCCGTATACACGCGGTCGATCAGGTTGGGCACGAGCGACGCGAACCAGTCGTGGATGTGGATGACGTCGGGCGAGAACTTCAGGGCCGGCAACATCTCGAGCAGCGCGCGCGAGAAGTAGACAGACCGGGCGTCGTCGTCGCCGAAGCCGTAGATGCCGTCGCGGTCGTAAAGCTGAGGGCAGTCGATGAAGTAAACGACCACGTCCCCGAGCCGGCCTTCGAAGATGGTCGACGGCACCGTCTGCGCGCCCAGCGGGACCGGGAGGTCGTGTACTACAGCCTTCAGGTTGTGCTTGCCGATGTCGATCTGTCGGTATCGCGGCATCACGACGCGCACGTCGTGACCCAGGCGGCGCAGCTCCTTCGACAGCGAGGCGGCGACGTCGGCCACGCCGCCTGACTTGGCGAACGGGGCGAGCTCGGACGTGGCTACCAGCACCTTGAGCTGCTTCGAGCTCGGAGCGGTCGCGGCGGCGCCGTCGCCGGGGATGCGCAGGCCGAGCGAGCCCGATGGCGGCACCTGCTCGATGTCGCGCCCCTCGCGACTCACCACCACCGCCATCTCCAGCGTCTCACCGGCGCGGCGGCCCAGCGCCTCCAGGGGTATGGAGATGAAGAAAGGATCGGACGACTCGAGCTCGGCGAGCGGCTCGGCACGCGCCTGCTCCTCATCGACGCGCCCGATGGTCAACTTGGCACCCTTAGAGTTCGGCACGACCCGTACGACGTGCGCGGCGTCGAAACCGAAGTCGGCCGTGGCAGTGACCGCCAGCGGCAGCTGCAGCTTGCCGCCATGTTCGTCCGCGGGCACGCCCGACAGGTAGAGCCAGAACTCGATGTTCTGCGCCGCCAGCTCCTCTGGCGAACGAGGGCTGTCGAGACGCACGTACACGCGCTC
>VBGM01000027.1 GCA_005880855.1 Chloroflexota bacterium | reverse complement strand
GCGGCACGCCGTGCACTGGTTGTTCCGCACCTCGGCCACAGCGGGCTGGACGCGCTGCCGAGTGAACGCTCTTTGCGCGGACGGCGAGACTTCGGTCCAAACCTCGGCCTTCTCCGCCTCGACGCGCGCCAGCTCGGTACGCATCTCGTCGAGCTCGGCTTTGAGCGCCGGTGCTTCTCCGGCCGCGCGGGCCCTGGCCGCCTCGAGCTCGGCGGTTACGGCCTTTAGCGCCTCGTCGGCGGCATCGGCCTCTTCCATCAACTGGAGCTCGGCCTCCTCCTCTTCGACGAAGCGTGACTTCATGTGCTGCACCTCTTCCGACATCTGAGTGAGCTCGGTCGGGTTGCGGATGCGGCCGCTCATCAGCTCTTTTTCTCGAGAGCGCAGACGAGTGCGGTGGTCCTCGCGCGCCTTGTCCGATTCGCGCACCCTGGCGGCTGTCGCCTCCTGCTGGGCCTGCGCTGCCGCGGCACGCTCCTCGAGCGCTGCCACCTCAGGATCCGACTGGAGCAGCGACTCGATCCGCTCGATGTCGTCACGCAGCACGCGCTCGCGGTCGACGAGGCGCTGGTACTGCAGCAGTAGCTGCGCGGGCTTGGCCACCGGCTAGCGCAACTCCTTCAATCGAGCACCACCAGGACCTGGCCCTCTTTGACCACGTCCGTCTCCTTGACCCGGATCTCGCGCACGGTCCCCGCGCGCGGAGCCGTGACCGAGATCTCCATCTTCATCGACTCCAGGATGAGGAGGACGTCGTCTTCGGCGACCTTGTCTCCCGGCTTCGCGGTGATCTTCCAGACGTTGCCAACGAGCTCAGCCTTGATCTCGGTCACCCGCGCCCCTCTCCCCTACCCTCGCGGACGCGAGCCGGTCTTGGTTCGGGCTCGAGGCCGAGCTGCGCTCGTGCCTCGACTGCTGAGGCGACCTCGCGACCCAGGTCGCGGCAGATTCGGGCCGCCTTCTCGACCAGCTCCCCGTTGCTCTTCGCCATTCGGTTCTCCTCGATGTAGAAGTTGTCTTCCAGACCGACGCGGACGTTGCCGCCCATCGTGATCGCCGCGGCGACAAGCGGCCACTGGTTGAGGCTGATGCCGATGACCTGCCAGTGAGCGCCGCCAGGGAGGCTGTCCACCTGGTCGACCAGGTGGCGGGTGGTGCCTGGAATGCCGCCCAGGACGCCCATGATGAGGCTGAACTGAAACGGAGGCTCGAGCACACCCATGTGAATGAGGGGCCGCGTGTTGGCGATGTGGCCGGTGTCGAAGCATTCCATCTCCGGCCGCACGCCGGCTGAGTTCATCGTCTCGAGGAAGAGCTGGATGTCGTGAAACGGGTTGGCGAAAACGTGGTCGTGATAGAAGACCTTGCGCTTCTCCGAATAGATCGCGTAGTTCATCGAGCCCATGTTCAGCGCCGCCATCTCCGGGCGCAGCTCGCGGATGTGCGCAACGCGCTCTTCGGGCGGGATGCCGACGGCGCCGGTCGAGAAGTTGATGATCACGTCGGTGCGTGAGCGGACCTCGGCAAAGATCTCCGCGAACGTCTCCACGCTCCAGTCCGGCGCGCCCTCGGCCGTGCGCGCATGGATGTGCACGATGGCGGCGCCGGCATCCGCCGCACGCTCGGCCTCTTCGGCAATCTCGATCGGCGTGTAGGGAATCGCCGGACACTGCTCGCGGGTCGCCAACACCCCGGTCAGCGCGGCCGTGATGACGGTCTTGCTCACCGCAGATCCCTTAACAGGCTGGGTTGCGTGCCGGTGACTCTTGGCGCAAATTCAAACGCGATAGGTGCGTTGGCGTGGGGGAGGGACGCCACGGATGAGGGAAGGGAGGGACCCGCCAGGGGTGTGTCAATGGGGCTTTTCATACCGGGATGTTGCCGTGCTTGCGCCATGGCCGGTCGACCTTCTTGTCGCGCGCCTGCTCGATGCCGCGCACGATCACGCGCCGCGTCTCGGCGGGATCGATGACGTCGTCGATCATCGCCCAGCCGGCGGCGACGTAAGGACTGATCTGCTCGCGGATCGCCTTGATCATCTGCGCCCGGGTCTCCTCGGGGTTGTCGGAGGCTTCGATCTGCTTGTTGAAGATGATGTTCACCGCTCCCTCGGGTCCCATCACGGAGATCTCGGCGAACGGCCATGCGACGAGCACGTCGGGTTCGTAGCCCTTGCCGCACATCACGTAGTAGCCGGCGCCGTAAGCCTTGCGCATGACAATGGTGATCTTCGGCACCGTCGCCTCCGACGTCGCGTACAGCATCTTGGCGCCGTGGCGGATGATGCCGCCCTTCTCCACCTGTGACCCCACCAGGAATCCAGGCACGTCCATCAGATAGACGAGTGGGACGTTGAACGCATCGCACATCCGAATGAAGCGCGCGGCCTTGTCGGCTGCATCGGAGTCGAGGATCCCACCCTTCTGCATCGGTTGGTTGGCGACGACGCCCACCGCGTGGCCTCCAGCGCGGGCGAAGCCGATCACGATGTTCTTGGCCCAGGTCGGCTTGACCTCGAACCAGGATTCGTGGTCGAACACAGCCTTGATCACCCGCCGCACGTCATAGGTCGCGCGAGGGTTGGCGGGCACGATCTTCTCGAGCTCCGTCACCAGCCGGTCCGGAGGATCCGTGGTGTCCCCGAACGGAGGCGCCTCCTGATTGCTCGAGGGCAGGTACGAGAGGAACCGTCTTACTGAGGCAATGCATTCGGCGTCGTCCGCGACCTCGTTGTCGCCCACGCCGGATTCATAGCAGTGCACCTGCGAGCCGCCCATGTCGTGGTCGGTGACGTCCTCGCCGGTGGCCGCCTTGACTAGTCGCGCGCCGCCAAGCGACATCGAAGACGTGCCCTTGACCATGGGCACGAAATCGGAGAGACCCGGGATATATGCAGTCCCGGCCGCGCACGGGCCGAGCATCGCAGCCACCTGCGGGATGACGCCTGACATCACCACCTGGTCGCGGAACAGATAGCCGGTGCCGGCAAAGGTCGAGCCGGCCGCCTCCTGGATGCGGGCGCCGGCGGAGTCGAGCAGCCAGACGATGGGCTTGCGGTAGCGCAGCGCAAGCTCGCGAACACGGGCGGCCTTGAACTGCTCCCCCACCGCGCCCATCGAGCCCGCCATGACGGTGAAGTCGTACGCAATCACCCACACCTGGCGATCATCGACGAGGCCGTGGCCCGTGACGACTCCGTCCGCGGGCGTGCCATCCGCATCGATTTCTCCTCCCCGCACGGGCTGTTGATGCGCAAGCAGCCCGAACTCGACGAATGTGTCGGGGTCGAACAGGAGGTCGAGGCGCTCGCGGACGGTGAGCTTGCCGCGCTCCTTCTGTTTCGCGATCTTCTCTGCCCCGCCCATCGCGAGGTTCTTCTTGCGGCGTGTCTGGAGGTCGGCGACCTCCGCCGAAAAATCGTCGCTCACGATGCGCATTCTATTGAGGCTCGGTCCGCGGCCCGGTCAGCAGGTCCTCGCGCTTCCCCCAGCGGTCGAGGAACCGGTAGAGGTTGCGGCGCGAAAGACGGTCGCGCTCGTCCGGGGCTGTCGCCTCCCACAGGCGGTGCTCGTGCTTTCGAAGTGGCAGCCCTGCAATCGCGACCGCGCGTCCGCCACGGTCTCGCAGCCGGAAGCTGAACTCGATGTCGGCGATGCGATAGAACTTGAACTTGGGGTCGAACCCGTCTACGGCCGATGCATCGGATCGGCGGAAAGCCATGCAGTAGCCCTCGATGGCATCCACGTCCGGGCCGGCGTCCTCCTCGAACTCCTTGAGCGTGCCTTTGCCCCGCAGGCCAAACGGACCTGCCACAACAACTGTTGGGTCTTCCAGCGCTTCGAGCAGAGGCGAGGTCGCGTCGCCGGTGAGCTCCACGCCGGGGTCGAACAGGACGATCACCTCACCAGCGGCGGCCTGGATGCCGGCGTTGACCGCCGTCGAGAAGCCCAACGGCGGGTCGAGGGTGACCAATCGCAGCCTCTCCGCGGCGCGCGTCTGGAGCCAGCCGGCCATCCGCGCGTCGCCTGAGTTGTCTACCAGCAATGCCTCGAAGTCGGATTTGCAGTGGGTGAAGACCGACAGCAGCCACCGTTCCACATCAGGTAGCCAGCCATGCACGACGGTGAGCAGCGTTACGGCTCGAGGCATAGGCGCATCACCTGACGCAGGTGGCGGCTTCAGAGCCTGAAGCTCGCTGCCGCCCGGGCCGTCGAGCACCTCCCAACCACCGGCGCGCAGCCGCTCGCGAATCTCATCAGCGGCCGCGAAATCGCGCTCGCGCCTCCGCTCGATGCGCTCGGCGAGCAGGCTCTCGGCCTCTTGTCGGTCCGTTAGCCCTTCTTGGCTTTGACGGCGGCGGTCAGCGCGGGCACGATCTTGAGCGCGTCGCCGACCACGCCGAGGTCGGCCATCTTCATGATCGGGGCCTCGGCATCCTTGTTGATGGCGATGATGACCTTCGACGCCTTCATCCCGACCGTGTGCTGCATGGCGCCCGAGATTCCGACCGCGATGTAGACCCCGGGCCGCACCGACTTGCCGGTCTGGCCGACCTGCATCGAGTAGGGCACCCAGCCGGCGTCGACCACGGCCCGGCTCGCGCCAACCGCGCCGCCCAGTGCGCTTGCAAGGGCTTCGAGCAACGGGAAGTTGTCGGGCCCACCCATGCCGCGGCCGCCGCTGATGACCACCTTGGCGTCCTCGAGCTTCACCTTCTCGGAAGCCTCCGCCACCCGCTCGACGATCTTGGCCCGCTTCGATCCCTCGCCGATCGAGATGGCGAGCTCCTTCACATCGGCGGTGCCGCCGGACTCGGACGGCTCGAACGACTTCGGCCGCACCAGCACGATCGCCGGTTTCGCGTTGGCCCGCATCGACGCGAGCTTCGCGCCGCCGAAGTAAGGCACCTTGGCGACGAAGCCGCCGTCTTTGGCGGCCACGTCGGCCGCGTTCGAGATGAGCCCTTTGCCGAGTCGAGCCGCCAGGCGGCCAGCGATATCGCGCGAGTCGGGCGTGAACGCAAACATGATGAGGTCGGGCGGCTCCTTCTCGTGCAGCGCGGCCAGGGCGTCCGCCGCGGGCTCGGCGATGAAATCGTCGAAGGCCTTGTCCTCGTTGACGTGCACCACCTTCGCGCCGTGTTTGCCCAACACCGCAGCCGCGGCCTTGGCGCCCGGGCCCAGCGCGATCGCATCGACATCGCCCAGCTCGCGCGCCTTGGCCATCAGCTCGAGCGCGGTCGACTGCAGCTTGCCTGCATTGAGCTCTGCGTATACCCAGACCTTCGCCACTAAACGACCTTCGCCTGGGCGAGCACCTGGATGATGCGATCCACGGCGGTCCCGTCGTCCTCGATGATCGCGCCCGCCTTGCGGGCCTCGGCGTCGGAGATGCCCTCGATGGTCTCGCCCGCCTCACCGCGCTCGATTCCGAGGTCACCCAGACCGACCTGCTTGATCTCCTTGGAGCGCGCGGCCATGATGCCTTTCAGCGACGCGTAGCGCGGCTCGGCGATGCCGGCGGTGACTGTGATCAGCGCGGGGGTCGACGCCTCGACGACCTGGTAGCCGTCGGCGGTCTGGCGGTGCACCTTGATCGTCGACCCGTCGACCTCCACCTTCTTGGCGATCGTCAGCTGCGGCAGGCCGAGGAGCTCGGCGAGCATCGGCGGCACCATTCCGGTGCTGCCGTCGTACGACTCGGTCGCGCAGATGACGAGGTCGGGTTCTTCGGGCTTGATCGCCGCCGCCAGCGCTCGGGCCGTCAGCAGAACGTCCGCGCCCGCCAGCTGGTCATCGCTGATGAGAACACCGCGGTCGGCGCCCATCGACAGCCCCTTGCGGATGGCATCCTTGGCCCGCTCGGGACCCATCGAGACCAGGATCACCTCGCCGCCATGGGCCTCTTTCAGCTGCAGTCCCTCCTCGATGCCGCACTCGTCGCCGGGGTCGAGGACGACCTCGCGGTCGCGGGCGAGTGTGTTGTCGGATTCGAGGACGCTTGTCGAGTTCGGGTCGGGTACTTGCTTGACGGTGACGACGATCTTCACAAGACAGCCATTATCGCTGCGCCGGGAAATCGTCATGAAAGCGCTGGTAGTCCTCGAGCGTGTTGAGGCTTCGAAACAGATCTGGGTCGAGACCTTCCAACCAGGTGACGTCGAGCCCATCGGCCACGTCCGCCGCCTTCAGGCGGCCACTTTCCAGCGCAGCGGTTACCGCGGGCAGCGCTGAGCGGCGATATGCCGCGCATACCGGCTCGGGGCGGCCGCCAACGCGCGGCATCGCGGCATCACATCTACGGGCCGCGGCGACCGCCATCTCCGCCACCTCGCGCGTGACGTAAGGCATGTCGCAGGCGACCGCGAACATGACTTCGTGACGCGAGGCCGCCAGGCCGGCCTCGATGCCGGCGAGCGGCCCGCCCTCCTGCTTGCGATCGAACACGAGCCTGTACGGCACCAACTCGAGCAACTGCTCGGGCTCGGCGAAAGAGACCATCACCTCTGTGAACGCGGGCCCCAGACGTTCCACCATCCACCGCAGAAGGTTGGTCTCCCCCACCTCGAGCCAGGCCTTCGGCCGGCCCATCCGGCGGCTGGAGCCGCCGGCGAGCACCAGCAGAGAGGCTTGCATGCAACTATCATCGGCCCCGCCGTGCGGGCCATCGACTTCCACGTTCACCTCCCCACTCCCGAGTGGCTGGACGTCTCGATGAAGGGCTATGTGGAGGCGGCGGAGTCTTACTTTCGCTCCAAGGTCGCGCGCCGCTCGCTTGACGAGCTCGCCAGCGACTACGAAGCACTTGACGTGCTCGCCGTGCTGCTCGCGTGGGACGCGGAAACCGCGACCGGGCGACCGCGCGTGCCCAACGAGCTGGTGGCGCAAGCCTGCAGAGACCATCCGAAAGCATTCACCGGCTTCGGCAGCGTCGATCCCCTCAAGGGCGACCGCGCCGTCGCCGAGCTCGACCGCATCAGCGAACTCGGCCTGAAAGGCGTGAAGCTCCACCCTTCGCTGCAGGCCTTCGCACCAGATGACGAAAAGCACTGGCCGCTGTACGAGCGCTGCGAGGAGCTCGGCCTGATCCTCCTGTTCCACACGGGAACGAGCGGCATCGGCGCGGGCCAGCCCGGTGGGCAGGGCATCCGCCTTGATTACGCACGCCCGATCCGTCTGGATGCGGTCGCGGCCTCATTTCCAAGCCTGAACATCGTCGCCGCCCACTTCGGTTATCCATGGCACGCAGAGCTGATGGCAATGGCCCTGCACAAGACCAACATCTACATCGACATCTCAGGCTGGGCGCCGCGATACATCCCTGCCGAGGTGATCCGCGACATGAAAGGCCGCCTGCAGAACCAGTTCGTTTTCGGGAGCGACTACCCCTTCATCCAGCCTCAGCGATGCCTGGACGAGCTGGAGACGCTCGAGATCCCAGAGGTGGCGCTTCAGAAAGTCCTCGTCGGCAACGGCAAGCGGCTGCTGGGCCTCACCTAGCTCACACCATGTCGGACTTCGATGCCGCCTGGCCCCACGGCAGCCAGGACGCCATCGGACAGGCTGCTGAGTTTCTCGTGTGGTCGAACCTAATCACTCAATCAGCCGGCGGCCTGCACCCCTTCCTACCAGAGCTCGACCGCGGCATTGACGCAGTGATCCACCGCCTATCGGATCGAGCCTACCTGGCGTTGCAGGTCAAGGGCAAGACTTCGGTCCAACATGACGAAGCCCCCATCGCCGTCTACGAGAACCATCTGTTCACCCTGGATCAGGTCGTCATCGGCGTTCACCTGGACGGCGATCACCTCGGACCATTCGCGCTGGTGGCCGACGCAGCCACCTTCAAGAAGAAAGCCGCGAGGATCGTGGACCGGGGTCGAGTGCTCCTGGTGGCGAACATGCCCACTCATCCGATCCCTGGTCACAAATGGACCGAAAACCTGGTGCCGTTCGACGGACTCGCGGAGAGACTTGGCGCGAGGAGATTTGCCCTACCTCCGCCGGCTCCGGTTGAGCCAGTATCCGATGAGGACCGGGTGTTCGGCTTCTGGGGCGAGCAAGAGGTCAAGCGGCGCCTGGCGACCCTCGAGGACTGCGGCCTGTTTCGCCCTTTTCCTGACAACGAGACTGCGGAGGTTCTGATCCGGCGCTTGGCGACCGGAGCAACACTAGCGATCCAGGTCAAGACGGGCCGCCTCAAAGAACCGCACGACCGCATCGGGGTCATGGTGAATCGATCGAACTTCGTGGCCGAACCGACGACCTTCATCGTCGTACTTGCCTGGTTGTTGCCGGAGCGCCGTTTCCACGAAACGTGCCTGGTCATTCCGAGCGATCAGCTGCCTTCGGTTGCAGCCACCATGGGCACGGACTACGAAGTGCACTTCCGCCCTGCGCGCAGCCGCCAGTCGAGCCGCCTCGACCGTTACAGAGTTCCACTCGAATCGCTGGCGGACACGTTCAACCAGAAGCTGATCGGCCCGTCGTAGCCCGCCGTCAGGCGCGCCGATGCGATGGCCTGCAGGTGCGCGGCACGCATTGGAAAGAAATCGAACGGAAGGCGAACCAATTGTCCGGCTTCGACAGTGACCTCGACCCCGCGCACGCTCACCGAGGTCAGCGACGCAGCCGGCGCTTCGGCGGCCAGCACAGCGCGGGCTGCGCTGCGCGCGGCGTCCATGTCGATGACCAGGACTCCGCTGCTCCGGAATGCTGGTGTATTCAACTGCTGCGCCGCCTCCATGGCGGCGATGGCTGTCGCCTCCTGAAGTCTTGCGGCCGCTGAGCTCACAGTGGCGATGTCGACCGCATAAGCAGCCAACGGCACGAGCACGATTGCGAGCGCCATGGCGATGAACGCCATCACCTGCCCGCGCTGAGTGCGCATCAGGCGGATCGATGGGTGCGCCATGGCTCCAGCCGAACGACAGCCTGCGACCGGATCCTGAACTGGCTGGGCAGCACCAGCCCGGCCCAGCTCACGTCGACAGTCGCCTCCGATGTTGCTGTCAGGTCCGCTGCGCGATTGAAATTCCCAAACGAGATACGCAGAACCGCACCGCGAAGTGGGTACGCGGACACCACATCGGCAAAGCGTGCGTGGGCAGCGGTGTCGGCAATCCGCGGATCAGGCGCCCGCGATGCAACATCCACCGCAGCTCGGGTGGCGGCATCAAGCCCGGCAGCGGCGTCCTGAAGCTGCACGACCGCGGCTACGCCCAGCGCGAGCAACACGACTACCGGTGCACACAGAGCAAGCTCGAGCAGCGACTGACCGCTTCGCAGTCTCATCGCGCAAATCTCTCCTTGCCGAGAACGACGTGGGCGCGAAGCGGAAGACTGCCGGCCGCGAAGACTGGGACCAGCGCCGGTACCGATCCACCCACGTCCACCTGCAACGAAGACCCGAGATCGGTCGCGCAGACCCAGACGCCTCGGGGCACGGGCCGCGCGTCGCGCGGGCACCAGCCGGAAGCGCCGACGCCGACCAAGCTCGCTGACATCGCCCGAATCGCCACGCGTGCCGCGACGGCGACCCCGCCACCCACGACTGTTCCGGCCCTTGCTCCGGCGAGCGCCGCATCGTGCGCTGAGCTGACCTCGCTCTCCCAGACTGCGATCTGCACCGCCCCAAGCACGAGCAGCAAGATGATCGGCCATGCCAACGCGAACTCCATCAGCGCGGTTCCGCGTGACCAGCGCTTCATCGCAAATTCCTCTCCAGCGCCGTAACGGCTGGGAACATCAGGACCGCGAGGAACGGCAATAGGACGCCAACCGCAGCCGGCAGCAGGACGTGGTTGAGCGCGCGGCGGCTGTGCGCGATGAGCTCGCGGCGCTGCGCGCGCCGCAAGTCAGTGGCAAGGGCACGCACGCCCTGCACCACGCCGGTTCCGTACTCGCGGCTGGCAGCAAGGATGGTGGCGAGGCTTCCGATGGCGGGAATTCGCGCGAGATCCGAATACTCGACGAGGCGCGACTCAAAGGATGCCGACCCCGCTACTTGCGAAGCGATCAAAAGCCGCCGCAGGTCGGCCGCCAGCTCGCCCTGCACCTGCATCGTGACGGAGCCCAGCGCCGAAACCGGGCTGCCACCGCCGCCCAGCTCGAGGCTGAAGAGCTCCAGAAGCGGGACGAGCTCGGCTTCGAGGCGCCGACGTCGCTGCGCCACAGCTGACTTCAGCGCAAGCCAGGGCAGAAACAGTCCGGCCAGCGCGCCGAACAGACCAATGACCGCGGCCGCGCCGCCCGGCATCGTCGATGCGCCGGTCGTCCCCAGGATCGCCAGGCAGCCCGAGAGAGCGATGGCTAATGCGGCCACCCGTTCGGGGCTTTCACGCCAACCCCCGCGATGGAGCTCGCTCTCGAGCCACGAGCGCCCCTTGTCGAGATGAATGGCTTCGCGAATCGATGCGGCGCTCACGCGAAGTGCCGGCCGCCGCGCGGCATCGACGCGCAGGGCACCCCCGAGGATGAGAACAGCACCGGCGCCCAGCACTCCGGTAAACGTGGAAGCGGCGGCGACCATCAAATCAGGCATCGCTGAGCCTCACACGCTGCAGGCCGGGCAGCAACAGGAGACGCCTCATCCACATATAGCTGCATCCCATGACGATGAGCATCGCGAGCAGGAATGCCTGGCCGGCCGGGTCGTGGTACGCATCGAGATAGGGCGAGCGGAGTGCCGAGAGCACGACGAGGAAGACAACCGGGAGCGAGACGATGATGGCCGCGGCCGAGCGGGCCTGCACCTGGAGCGCGCGCGCCTCGCGCTCGACCTCCTGCGCACCGCTCACGGATGCCTCGAGATCGGCGAACAAAGGCGCCAGCTCACCGCCACCCGGGCTCTGGATGAGGACTGCCGCCGCGAGCATGTCGAAAAGTGGTTCGCGGATGCGGTGGCGCGCGGCGCTCCATGCCTGGCGGCGCCCGACGGTGGTGCCGGCGATGATTCGGAACTCGGCTCGCAGGGGCGCGGGGCCGCGCTCACCGAGCATCGCGATGGCGGCCTGCACGCTGGTGGCG
>VBGM01000026.1 GCA_005880855.1 Chloroflexota bacterium | reverse complement strand
AACCAGGCGTACAACAGGCACGCGTATTCGGTCCTGGCCTCGAGCGGGGTAGACGTGCGGTGGTACCCGATTCCCAAGGGTGCGCTGCTCCACGCCAAGGTCGGAGTGTTTGACAACGAGCTGGTCCTGGGTTCCGCGAACTGGACTCTGTCCGGGCTGGGTGTCAACCACGAGCTCGACATCGAAACGCAGGACCCGCACGCGGTCGCGGCGTACGGGTCCCGATTCGACTCCGATTGGGCGAGGTCTGCCTAGGTGACCGCCTGGAAGTCGTCTTCGAACGATGTCTTGGCGCTGAAGTCCTCCTGCCGGATCTTCTGGAAGTTCAACGAGTCATCCTCCAGCACGTCGGCGCCCGAGGTGTAATGTCTCGCTCCTCCGAAAATGCGCCGGCGACAGGCCGGCCAGCGGCCAATTGTGTAGAAGGAGGCGCGAGTTTCAGCCGCCTTATCGCGCGGCTGCGCTAGCTCTGCGGAGGTGGCCCGGACGAGCCCATCGACGGCGGCCCCGAAGAACCGGCCGCCGGGGGCAGGGAGCCCGGACCTGGAGGACCTCCGGCCTGTGGCATGTTGCCGAAGTTGACCTGCGGCACGGCCCGGTCGCCGTCGTCGGCCTGGAAGAAACCGAACGCCTTGAACCCCAGCGCTCCCGCTATGAGTGATGTGGGGAGGGTCTGCAGCTTGATGTTGTAGTCGCGCACGTTGCCGTTGTAGAAGCGCCGTGAGAACTCGATCTTGTCCTCGGTCGCGGTCAGGGTCTCCTGGAGGTTGGTGAACGCGCTGATCGCCTTCAGGTCGGGGTAGTTCTCCGACACCGCGAACAGGCTGCGCAGGCTCTGGCTGAGCATGTTCTCGGCCTGCCCGATCTTGGCCGGGTCGCCCGTAGCCCCCGCCGCGACTGCGGCCGCCCGGGCGTTGGTCACAGCCTCCAGCGTCCCGCGCTCATGGCCCATGTAGCCCTGCACCGTGTTGACCAGGTTGGGAATCAGGTCGTGGCGCCGCTTCAGCTCGACATCGATCTCCGACCACGCTTCCTGCGTGCGGTTGCGGGCCGAAATCAGGCCGTTGTATGTGAAGACTAGCCAAAGGCCCACGAGGACGACGATCCCGAGGACGATCCACCAGCCCATCTAGCGGGTCATCCTACGCGTGGGCGCGCCGAGCCCATCGTGTCTTCTTGAGCATCTTCTTGTGCTTGTGCTTGCGCATCTTCTTGCGCCGCTTCTTGATTACGGAGCCCAATCCATCTCCCAGGCACGCGTGATTTCCCGAAGGGGATCCAGGCGGCGAATCATACCGTAAGCAGCCCCCGACACGTTCCGGCCTACACTCCATCCCGATGTACTTCACGGACGCCCATGAGGAGCTTCGCCTCCACATCCGTAAGTTCCTTGCCAGCGAGGTCCAGCCGCACCTCGAGGAGTGGGAGGAGAAGACCTTCCCCGACTCCATCTTCAAGCGCTTCGGCGAGCTCGGCTTCCTCGGCCTGCGCTACCCGCCAGAGTACGGTGGCCAGGGCGGCGACTACTTCTCGGCGGTGGTGCTGTCAGAGGAGATGGCCAGAGCGGGACTCGGTGGGCTGGGCATGGCGGTGGACGTCCAGACCGAGATGGCGACGCCTCCGGTGTTCAAGTTCGGGACCGAGGAGCAGAAGCGCAAGTGGGTGGTGCCCGCCATCCGAGGCGAGCACATCGCGGCCCTCGCGATTACCGAGCCCGATGCGGGCTCCGATGTGGCGGGGATCACGACGGTGGCACGCAGGGACGGCGACCACTTCATCGTCAACGGCCGCAAGATCTTCATCACCAGCGGAGCCCGCTGCCACTGGGCACTCGTCGTCACAAAGACCGACCGCGAGCGCGGCCACAAGGGCTACAACCTGCTCGTTATCGAGAAGGGCACGCCCGGTTTCCAGGTCACCCGCACGCTGAAGAAGCTTGGCATGCATTCGTCCGACACGGCGGAGCTGCTGTTCGAGGAATGCCGCGTCCCGGTCGCCAACCTGATCGGCGATGAGGGCGACGGCTTCAAGAACCTCATGTGGGAGCTACAGGGCGAGCGCATGATCGCGGCGGCGGGAGCAATCGCGGGGGCGCAGCGCATCTTCGAGTACACGATGGATTACGCGCAGAACCGGCAGGCGTTCGGCCAGCCCATCTCGCAGTTCCAGGTCATCAAGCACCGGCTGGTCGACATGGGCACGAAGATCGCGGCGGTGCAGGCGTTCGTCTACCAGACCGCCGCGCAGTGGGACAAGGGCGAATACCCGGTCCGCGAGATCTCTCAGTCCAAATTGCTCGCGACTCAGGTCGCGTGCGAGGTCGCTGACGACGCCATCCAGATTCTCGGCGGGCATGGATACATGCATGAGTTCCCGGTCGAGAGGGCGTGGCGCAACGCGCGCCTCGGGCGGATCGGCGCCGGCTCGGACGAGATCATGAAGGAGATCATCGCCAAGACCTACGGTCTATGACCCCACGACATCTTCGATTTCGCGGGGACCCCTAGCCTGTGAAAACCGGCGCCGTCCTCTTCGCCGGCTGCAAGCCAGAGGTGGCCGCCGGACCTGATGGAAGGATCATCGCGGTCGGCGCGAGGGCTCGCGCCGCAGCCGGGCGCAGCGCCGAGGTGGTTCGGCTGCGGGGCACCGCGGGGCCGGGGCTCATCGATGCGCACATCCACCTCGAGGGGCTCGCCGACCGTCACCTCACGCTCGAGCTGACCGGCCAGCCAAGCCTGGAGAAGGCGTTGGAGCTGGTGAGCCAATGGTCCTTGCGGCTCCCGAAAGACGCCTGGGTCGTCGGGTCCGGTTGGTACAACGACGCCTGGCCCAACCCCGCTTTTCCAACTCGCAAGCACCTCGATGTGGCCGCGGGCGGCCGTCCTGCCTACATGCATAGAAAGGACGGCCACTCGGCGTGGGTTTCGTCAGCTGCGCTCAAGAAGGCCGCCGTCGATCGCAACAGGGAGGACCCGCCCGGTGGAGTCATCGACCGCGACGCGCGAGGCGAGCCCACCGGAATCCTTCGCGAGACCGCCATGCGGCTCGTGGAGGGCATCATGCCGCGTCCAGCTGACGCCGAGCTCGACGCCGCGATGACTCGAGCACTTGCCGGCCTCGCCCGCTTCGGGCTCACCGCCGTGCACTCGATGGACAGCGCAATCGGACTTGGCTCGCTCCAAAGACTCCACGCACGGGGCCGCCTCCCGCTAAGAATCACTTACAACATTCCGCTCGCCGACCTCCACCACGCCGAGCGAATGGGAGTGCGATCGGGCTGGGGCGACGACTGGCTGCGGATCTGGGGCGTGAAAGCGTTTCTCGACGGCTCGTTGGGCAGCCGCACAGCCGAGATGCTCGATGGTTCGGGTACGGCGCGTCTCGGAAATGACGATCTGAACGACATGATCGTCCGGTGCGCTCGCGCGCAGCTCAACGTGTGCTTGCACGCCATAGGCGATGGTGCGGTGCGAAGGGCTCTCGACGCCCTGCAGCCCCATCGCTCGGCGTGGCGGCTGTGGCGGCCGCGCATCGAGCACGCGCAGTGCGTCGATCCAGAAGATATGAAGCGTTTCGGGCGCATCGGCGTGATCGCCTCGATGCAGCCCATCCATGCCGTGGCCGACCGCGGGCTCGCGGACCAGTACTGGCCCAAAGTGACCCTGAACGCGTACGCCTGGGGGGCACTCGAGCGTGCAGGTGCGCGCCTGGTCTTCGGCTCGGACGCGCCGGTGGAAACTGCGGACCCACTGCTCGGCATCGACGCCGCGAGTAACTGGCGGAGCCGCGCGAAATGGCACCCCGAGCTGTCCATCTCTCGCACCTCGGCCATGCGCGGCTACACCTCGAGCGCCGCCTTTGCGGTGGGAATGGAGGCCGACGCCGGCGCCTTGAACAAAGGAATGCTGTGCGACATGACCGTGGTCGACGGCGACAGCGTCGTCGCGACCGTCGTCGGCGGTCGAGTCAGCTGGAGGCGAAAGCCTCCCGCAGCTTCGCGGCTGTAATCACCAAGTGCTCGTTCACGACCTTGACCTCCGCCAGCACCGGCATGAAGTTCGTATCCCCGTTCCAACGCGGAACCACGTGAAGGTGCACGTGGTCTGGAATGCCGGCGCCCGCGGCACGGCCCGTGTTGGCGCCGACATTGAAGCCCTCCGGCTTCAGCTGTTCACGGAGGACGGCGATCGCACGGCGGGTGGCGCGCATCAGGTCGGCGGTCTGGGCATCGTCGAGGGCATCGAGCTCGCCGCGATGGGCCGCGGGCGCGACCATGACGTGCCCGGCGTTGTACGGAAACTTGTTCAGCATCACGATCGCGCCCTGGGGCCGCCAGACGACGAGATCCGCGTCAGGGTCGTCGAGGTTTTCGAGCACGCGGCAAAACAGGCAGCCAGCCTTCGGCTCGCCGGTGATGTAGTCCATGCGCCAGGGCGCCCACAGTCGCTTCATTGATCTACGTCTTCTTTCTATTGCTGGTGACCGCGGTCTGGGGCTGGACGTTCGTCCTGGTCAAAGACGCGATCTCACAGTATCCGACCCTGCCGTTTCTCGCACTGCGCTTCGTGCTCGCGTTCGTCGTCATGGTCATCCTTGTTCGCCGGCTGCCGACCCGGCGGGAGGTGTGGGTCGGAGCGATCGCCGGCGCAGTCCTGGCCGGCGGCTATCTGACCCAGACGGTCGGCCTGTCGATCACGAGCCCCGGCAACTCGGGCCTCATCACCGGGCTCTTCGTTGTGTTCACGCCACTCATCGATCGGATCTTCGGCACATCTCTCCACAGGTGGACGGTGATTGCGGTGATCGGTGCGCTCATCGGCACTGTGATGCTTGTCGGCGGACCCGCCGGATTCGGTCTCGGCGACCTGCTCACAGTCGTGTGCGCGGCTCTCTATGCGCTGCACATCGTGCTATTGAGCCGCTGGTCGCCAGGCCTGCGGTCGGCACCGCTCGCGATGGTGCAGATGGGCATGAGCGCGCTCATCTTCACCGGCGGAGGGGCGTTCCAGTGGCGGGCGGGGATGCCAAGCCCGTACGTCTGGTTCGCAATCATCGTCACCGGGGTGTTTGCGTCGGCGCTGGCCTACTACATTCAGACTTGGGCCCAGCAGCACCTGAGTGCCAGCCGGACGGCGGTGATACTCACGACCGAACCGGCCTGGGCGCTGGTTGCGGCGGTTGTGCTTGCCGGGCAGCGCTTCAGCGCGCTGCAGGCGGTGGGTGCGCTCGTGATGCTGGCCTCGATCGTGGGCCACGAACTCGCGCATCTAATATTCAATCCACATGGTGGCAAAGCCCCGACGTAGCACGTATATCCCGCAGGAGATCGAGCCGAAGTGGCAGAAGATCTGGACCGAACGCGGGGTGATGAAGGCGTCGGACAGCTCGCCGAAGCCGAAGTACTACGACCTGGTCATGTACCCGTACCCGTCGGGCGACCTCACCGTCGGCCACGCTCGCAACTACGTGATGGGCGACGTCCTCGCACGCATGAAGCGCATGCAAGGCTTCGAGGTGCTGCATCCTTTCGGCTGGGACGCGTTCGGCCTGCCGGCTGAGAACGCCGCGATCAAGCGGGGAGGCCTGCATCCGCAGACCTGGACGCTCGACAACATCCCCAAGGCCACGCGTGAGCTGAAGATGCTGGGGATCCTGTACGACTGGGATCGCGAGGTCACCACGTGCATGCCGGATTACTACCGGTGGACGGAGTGGCTCTTTCTGCTCTTCTACGAGCGCGGGCTCGCGTATCGCGCGATGTCGCCGGTGAACTGGTGCCCGGTGGACAAAACCGTGCTCGCCAACGAACAGGTCATCAATGGCCGCTGCTGGCGCCACCCGGACGTGGAGGTCGAAAAGCGCGACCTCGAGCAGTGGTTCTTCAAGATCACCGACTATGCCGAGCGTCTGCTGAACGATCTGCAGCTGCTCGACAAGTGGCCGCACAAGGTGCGCCTGATGCAGACCAACTGGATCGGGCGCAGCGAGGGCGCAGAAGTCGATTTTCCTGTGGCCGGCCACGAAGGCGAAACAATCCGCATCTTCACGACGCGACCGGACACCTTGTTCGGCGCGACGTTCATGGTGCTGGCGCCGGAGCATCCGCTGGTCGAGAAGGTGACGGCGGACGATAATCGCGCGCGCGTGCGCGACTACGTCGAGAAGGCGCGCAAGGAAACCGAGATCGACCGTTTGTCGACCGAGCGTGAGAAGACCGGCGTCCCCACCGGCGGCTTCGCGATCAACCCGGTCAACGGCGAGAAGGTCCCGATCTGGGTCGCCGATTACGTGCTCGCGACATACGGCACCGGCGCGATCATGGCCGTACCTGCGCACGACGAGCGCGACTTCGCATTCGCTCAGAAGTTCCGCTTGCCGATCCGCGAGGTCATCAGACCGCCAGGCGGCGAGGACGACGACCTGCACGAGGCGTACGTCGGACCGGGCTTGATGGTGAACAGCGGCCAGTTCGACGGCCTCGACAGCCTGGCGGGTTTCGACCGTGTCGTCGCGTGGCTGGAGGAGAAGGGCCTCGGCATGCGCACGGTCAAGTACCGCCTGCGCGACTGGCTCATATCGCGGCAGCGCTACTGGGGCTGCCCGATTCCAATCGTGTACTGCGAGGTCGACGGCATCGTGCCGATACCCATCGACCAGCTTCCCGTGGTGCTGCCGAAGGAGTACAAGCCGCTGGCTGACAATCCTGAGTTCTGGCGCACGACGTGTCCGAAGTGCGGACGCGAGGCAAAGCGCGAAACCGACACCATGGACACATTCGTCGACTCCTCCTGGTACTTCCTGCGCTACGCGAGTCCGCATGACCAGGAGCAACCATTCGATTCCGAGCTCGCGAACCACTGGATGCCGGTCGACCAGTACACCGGCGGGGTCGAGCACGCGATCCTGCACTTGCTGTATTCGCGGTTCTTCACCAAGGTGCTCTACGACGCCGGGATGATCAATGTGACCGAGCCGTTCATGCGCCTGTTCAACCAGGGCATGGTCAAGCGCTTCGGACAGGTGATGTCGAAGTCGGCGGGCAACGGTGTCTCACCCGATGAGCTGGTCGATAAGCAGGGGGCAGACGCGGGCCGGATCTACGAGATGTTCATCGGCCCTCCCGAAGAGGACGTGGAGTGGAACGACGCAGGCGTGAACGGGGTCGTGAAATTCCTGCACCGGGTGTGGCGGTTGGTGCTCGAGCCCGAATCGATCGAGGTGACCGGCGCCTCGCCCGCTGCAGTCGATTCAACTCTCCTTCGCCGCAAGGTCGCGCAAACCGTCAAGAAGGTCACCGACGACTACGACGACCTTCGTTTCAACACGGCGGTGGCGTACCTGATGGAGCTGGCCAACGCGATGCAGGACTACCTGCAGGCAGGAGGAGTGAAGGATACCGGCTGGGATAACGCGGTCCGCACATTGGTCAAGCTGCTCAACCCGATCGGGCCGCACGTGAGCGAGGAGATGTGGGAGCGGCTGGGCGAAGGCGGACCTGACCGGGGGCTGCTCGCGGATGCCTCATGGCCGGAGTTCGACGCCGCGGCGGCGGCCGAGCCGCAGGTCACGCTCGTAGTTCAGGTCGGAGGCAAGGTGCGCGATCGGCTGACCGTGGCGGCCGGGCTTTCTGAGGATCAAGCGCTGGCGTCGGCGCTGGCGAGCGAGCGGGTCCGCGCGGCCCTGGACGGGGGCCGGCCGTCGAAGGTCATATTCGTCCCGGACAAGCTGATCAACCTCGTCCGGTAGCCCTTGCCTTAACAGGCAGGGTTGCCCTCATCCCCGAAGCGCCGTATTCTGCCCCACGGCCGCCCCACCCCCCTCGGGTGGGTGGGGGTTAGGGATGGTTCCTTAACTAATTAGAAACGCGGATTCCCGAGTCCACCACGAAGTCAGCAACCACGCTCGAACCTGGGCTCACCGTCACCGTCGAAGGTCCCTTGATGATCCGAACATAGCCCTTGAACCTCACCTTCCAGGTTCCCGCCGGCAGCTCGACCGAGTAAGCCCCATTGCCGTCTGTGTGGGCGGCGACGGTGCCACCGCCGCGGGTGAAATCGATCTCGAGCCCCGAACCCGGCGCGACCTTGCAAGGTTGCGTCGTCGGCGCTATCGGCGCACACGGAACCACCGTCACCTGGCCGCTGACCGTCCCCGTGCCCGTCGAGCCCGCGCCCGGAAATCGATAAGCGCCACACGCCGTCGTGGCGACCACGAGAAGGGCCAGAAGCACGATTCTCACCAACGGACCCAACGCCGGCCGTCGCCTCGGCGTAACCCGCCGGGGCCACCGAGGCGTTTTGCATACTCTGTAGCCTCGAGCGTGCGTCGACCGGAGCGAGGCGACCGCGCCCACCAGGCAGCCTTTCCGGGGTGGCCAAGAGGTAAGGCAGAGGACTTTGGATCCTCGACCGAAGGTTCGAATCCTTCCCCCGGAACCAGCCGCACGAACCCGGGGCCTTAACAGGCTGGGTTTGCGCCCGCCCACGCGCGCCCTAGCCTCGAGGCCATGCGCGATCACATCACTTTCATCCCTGGCTGGAAGCGGCTCCTTGCCGTCGCCCTTCCGGTGCTGCTGGGTATCGGCGCGGTGGCGGGCGCGTACGCATACACATCCGGCCCCGCCAAGCCAAACCCGGCATCGCCTGACACGGCGGCTGCCGCAGCAGCCGCGAACGTGCCCGCGCCGGCCGGCCTTCTGGTCCACGTCGTCGGCGCCGTCGAGCACCCGGGCCTGTATCGAATGAGGCGCGGGGACCGCGTCTACGACGCCATTGCCGCCGCCGGCGGCCTTTCGGTCGAGGCGGACATCACCCGCCTGCCCAACCTGGCCGGTCGCCTCAAAGACGGCGAGCAAATCAAAGTTCCGTTCGCCAAGGGTGCATCCGGCACCGTCCTCTCCAGAGTCAGCCTCAACGCAGCGACGCTCGATGAGCTCGAGGTGGTACCCGGCTTCACAAGCGCCTTCGCCCAGGAGGTCATCGACTACCGCACCAATTTCGGCGGCTTCCAGAACGCACGCGAGCTGGTCGAGATCCTTGGCATGAGCGAGGCCGATTTCGTAATCGCGCGGCGCTATCTCACGCTGTGAACGACCTCCGCAGCACTCGCGACCTCCGCAGCACTCGCGACCTGCGCGCCGTCGATCAGTTCCCCGCCCTGGTGATCGCCCTCGCCTGGTCGGTCGCCCTGGCGGCGACGGTAGTCGTGGCGCCGTCGCAGGCGTGGCTGGGCGCCGTCGCGGTCGCCCTCGCCATCCCGTGCCTTGCCGTAGCCATCACCGTCCGTCCGGCCGTGATCGCTTTGGCGCTGGTGGCGGCCCTGCTCGGTATCGGTCGTGCAGAGCTGCCGGCCGCCGACGCCGCGGCCCCAGCCCGTGCAGCGGCGATCGCGGGCGAGAACGCGACCATCAGCGGCCGCGTCGCCGATGACAGTCGGGCCGCAGGGGGTGGATCCGAGGTCCTCGTCGAACCCAGCCTGGTCGTCGTTGGGGGATCCGCCATCCCCGACATCGGCAACCTGCTGGTGCGCTGGCGGGGACCCGAGGACGCCGGCTTCGGCGATCAGATCATCGCAAGCGGAAGGCTCATGTTGCCCAGAAACCTTCCCGCCTTTGATCGCCGCGCTTACCTCGCGCAGCGAAACGCATATCTCGAGCTCGACACGACCGGAATCAATGTCACCGGTCCGGCGTCAGGCCTCCAGGCCTTGCCCACCTGGCTCCGAAAGCGATACACGGCCGCCCTCGACGCGGCGCTGCCGGCCCCGCATGCCGCCCTTCTCCTCGGCGTGGTGCTTGGCATCCGCCACGGGATCCCGCCCGAGCTCCAGCAAGCCCTGATCGCCACCGGCCTCGTCCACCTGCTCGTCCTGAGCGGGCTCAAGGTCGCGGTGTTCGCCCGCATCGTCCAGGGCGCGCTCAAGCCGTTTCTTCGCGGTTACGCGATGTGGCCTGCCCTCTGCCTCATCGGTCTCTATGCGATTGCTGGTGGGGCGACTCCCGCCGCCATACGCGCCGCACTCATGGGAGCGCTGGCCATCGCCGCCGCGGGAATCGGCCGCCCCTCGCATGTCTGGACCTCGCTCGCGACCGCAGCCGCCGCGATGCTCGCCTGGCGTCCCGAGCTTGCATGGGACGTTGGTTTCCAGCTGTCGTTCGCGGGCACGGCCGCGATCATCCTCCTCACCCCTTCGATCGAGCGGCGCCTGGGCCGCCTGCCGCGCGTGGTACGCGAGCCGTTCGCGGTCACCTGCGCCGCGCAGGTGGGGACGCTCCCGATGATGGCCGCCGATTTCCACGTCATCTCGCCAGTTGGGCCGATCGCCAACGCGCTCGTGCTGCCAATCCTTCCGGCCATCATCGTCGCCGGCCTCGCCCTCGGACCCCTGGCCCTCATTCCAGAGCTGGCCCGGCTCGCTGCGATGCCCCTCGCCGGCCTCCTCTTCTTCATGGAGCAGGTCGCGTACCTGCTCGCGCGCCTGCCCGCCGCAGCCTTTCCGGTGGTGCGGTTTCCGCCCTGGGCTGGAATGGCGTATTACGCGAGCCTCGGTGCGGTCGTAGTCGCCGGCCACATCGACCGCCGCCGACGCGTGACAGCTCTCGGCGCCGCGGTCCTGGCGCCAGCCGTCATTGCGGGCGCCGCCCTCGCGATCTGGGCTGGTTCGCCGCCGCAGGCCAGCGTCCTCGCGGTCGGCAACGGCCAGGCGGTGCTGTTCCGCGGACCGTCCGGCGCCATTCTCATCGACGCGGGCCCCAGCCCGGCCAGGCTCAAAGACGAGCTCGGGCAGATCCTCCCGCCGTGGCAGTCAAGGCTCAAAGTCCTGGCCATCACCGCACCAGGTCTGGGCCACGTCGGCGGACTGGCCGGCCTCGACCGTCCTGCGGATATGCTCGTCATCCCCGGCGTGCGGCTCTCCGGTTCGGCCTGGCGCACCGCTGCATTTGAGGCCGCAGCGCGCGGCGCTCGTATCACGGCCGTGCTCGCCGGCCAGGTAATTCGGGCGGCCGGCTTCACGCTCGAGGTGCTGGCGCCCGAGCCCGGCGCGCCTGGCGACCTGGTGGGTGCGGCCTATCTCGGGCTGCGTGTCATTGCGCCATCCGGCCGCAGCTTCTGCGATCTCAGCGATCTGGACACCGACGCACAGACGCTGGCCGCCGCCCGATTGCGAGGCTCCTGCACATATCTGCTGCTGCCCAGTGCCGGGCGCAGCTTGCTGTCGCCCGCACTCGATCGCGCCGTCTCGGGGGCACAGGTAATCGCTTCGCTCGCATCGGGGCGCCTGGCGCGAGGTATCCCACCGACAGTCCTGCGCACCGACCAGGAGGGCACGATCACCTTGCCCAATCCAGAGCCGGGTTACGATCGGAGCAGAAAGCTCATGGCGAACCCCAAAACCAAAGCCGGCATCCTGCTGCTTCACGGCGACGAGCGGTTCCTCATCGAGGAGAAGGCCAAGGCCACCCTGGACAGCTGGCGTTCGGAGCTCGTCTCCGACTTCGGCTTCGAACGCCTCGAAGGCCAGGGCCTCAACGCCGCCCGCCTTCAGGACTCGGTGCTGCAAGCCCCGTTCCTCGACCCGTATCGCGTGGTCGCCGTGACGATGCTGCCCGCGGCACGAGCCGAGGGCTTCGCCGCCGCGCTGGTCGAGGTTCCAGCCTCGACCCGCGTCTTGATCACGGTCGCCGGGCGTCTCGGTGGTGGCAACAAGCTGGCAAAGGCGGTCACCAGCGCCGGCG
>VBGM01000229.1 GCA_005880855.1 Chloroflexota bacterium | reverse complement strand
CCCGCAGATCACGATCATGGCGCTGGCCGCCCGCAACGCACGACACCTGGCCTCGGAGCTGAGCTAGACCCTCAGCGGCACGCCGGCGAGCGGTACGTCGGATGCGTACTCGAAAGCCGCAGAGGCCGGCCGGGTGATCGAGGCGATGGTATTTCCGCCGCGGGTCATGCGGAGCTCGAGGTCCGCGACCTCGGTGTGGTAGCAGAAGCGGCTGCCGCCGCGCGGATCCGAGTACGTGACACCGATCAGGTCTTCGCGACGGGGAGTGATCGTGACGCCCAGGATGCGGTCGCCGAGACGCGCCTCCGCTTCCCAGCCGTGCGGCGAGATGGGCCCGCGGTTCCGCAGCACCTGAACTGGGCCGTTGAACAGAAAGCGCTGGTCGCTCGCTTGCGCGCCGACAGCAGTCCCAACCAGCACGCGACCGAGTCGCGAACGCACCCGGGAGGTGGCGCCGTCGACCCAGAAATCAGCCCCGGATGCGAAACCCCAATTCCATGCGAGCGCGTGACTCGAGCCCCATGTGTGCTGCTGGCCGCCCGGCGCGGCGTCCAGAGTGTGCGTTTCTCCATTGAGCTCAACCGTTCCCGAAATCGACAGGGCAGGCTGCGCGCCGATGTTGGCCACCGACGAGAGCCCCTGCCACCTCGGTCGGAGAAATGGAAACGGCGGCTCGCGCGACTCCCACGAGAGGTCCCACCGCATCGACCCGCGCTCCGTATGCACCTGCCCAGAGCAACCGGCGCGTTCGAGCCGGGCGCCGTCGAGGCGAAGCCCGAATGGCCGAAACGACGTCTGCAGCGCTCGCAGCGGCAACGTCATCTTGCCGCCCCAGTTCGCTCGTGGCTGGTTGCGATCGAAGGCGAACGCCCAGAGCGCGGACTCCGACTTCGTGGATACGCCTGACGCCGGGTTGAGCGTCGTGTAGCGGAGCCAGAACCCTCGGGCCGAAGCGGGGTCGGCAACCGTCACGTACCAGGCCTCGTACGTGCCGGATCGATTGAGGCAGCGGGGAGCGTTGGCGGCGTCGGAGCTCATGGGCACGTGATTACGAATTCTTCACATTTGGGTGATGCCAGCGATGGGCGCGCCGAATTGAATGAGCACATGGCACTGAGGTCGCCCGATCCGATCGTCGAAACAGCACCGCCCGCCCGCCGCAGAATCACTCGGCGGCAGGCCCTGGCGGCCGCCGTCGCCACCGGCATCGGAGTGGGCGCGGCGCGTCTGGTGGGTGGAACCATCCAGAACATCTCGCGCTCCAGCTCGGCGACGGGCACGGACTGGGTCTCGCCGCTGGGTCGCGAGTCGGCACAGGTGATGCATCTGCTGCGGCGCACGACCTTCGGCTACACGCCGGCCCAGCTGGATACGGCGCTGTCGGACGGTTACACCAAGACCGTCGATCGCCTGCTCGAGACCAAACCCCAGGAGCCGCCCGCACTGACAGCAGCGAGTGTTCCGGGCGGCCGCTTCGCCGTCCAGCAGCTGCAGCAGTGGTGGGTCGACCACATGCTCACCAGCGCGACGCCGTTCGCCGAGCGCATGACGCTTTTCTGGCATGGGCACTTCACAAGTGACTATCGCAAGGCGGCCGACAACACGTTCATGTACTGGCAGAACCTCACCTGGCGCCGCATGGCGCTGACCAACCTGCGCTCGATGCTCATGGAGGTCACGACCGACCCAGCGATGCTGCGCTACCTCGACCTGGCGACTTCGACCGGCGCCAACCCCAACGAGAACTACTCCCGCGAGCTCATGGAGCTTTTCACGATGGGCGCCGGCAACTACACCGAGGAGGATGTGCGCCAGAGCGCCAAGGCCCTGGCCGGCTGGCAGATCCCGCCGCCCGATTCCACCGCCACGGTCACGGTGGACCAGGCCAAGATGGTCACGCGCAAGCTTCCGGTCTACAGCACGCAGCGCCCGGGAGTGTTCAACCAGCGGCGTGCCTACAAGGGAACGGTGACGTTCCTCGGGCACACGGGGCCGCTCGACACGCAAGGCGTCATCGATCGCATCCTGGCGCAGCAGGCCACGGCGTCCTTCATCGCGTCGAGGGTGGCCGAGCATTTCGTGACCAGTCAGCCGGCGGCGTCATACATCAGTCGCCTCGCCGACCCGTTCCGCCGCAGCAAGTACGACATGAAAGCGTTGATGCACGCGGTCTTCACGAGCCCGGAGTTCACAGCCGGCGGCAGCTACCGCGCGCTGCTGAAATCGCCGACCGAGTTCATGGTCCACGGAGCGCGGGCGCTGGGCGCGCATGGACTCGGCAAGCTGATCGTCGCCTCGGGTTCGGGAATGGGGCAGAGCCTGTTCGATCCACCTGACGTGAGCGGCTGGCCCAACAACGCGGCGTGGATCTCTTCCAACACCGTGGTGGAGCGCGTGAACTTCGTCACCCTCGCGCTCGGCCAGGCCAAGGGTTCACT
>VBGM01000228.1 GCA_005880855.1 Chloroflexota bacterium | reverse complement strand
GGAATGCTGTTCCTGCTCACCCTGTTCCTGCAAAACGTATTGGGCTTCAGCCCCCTCCAGGCGGGCTTTGCCTTCCTGCCCACCGCGCTCGGCATCGGTGTCGGGGCAGGCCTCACCTCGAGGCTGATCAGCCGTGTCGGTCCACGCGTACCGATGACAACCGGGGCGCTGCTGGCGGCAACCGGCATGTTCTGGCTCTCGGCGGTGACCGCGCACGCCAACTACGTGACTGATGTCTTGGGTCCACTGCTCGTACTCGCGATCGGCCTGGGGATGGCGTTCGTTTCCACGGGCGTCACCGCCATATCGGAAGTCGCGCCGAACGAATCAGGGCTGGCCTCTGCGCTTCTGAACGTCGGCCGGCAGCTCGGGGGCTCGCTCGGAATCGCGATCATGGGAACCATCGCCACGACGGTGACGAGGAACCAGCTGGCCACCGGCGCCCACACCCACGCTGCCGTGAACGGCGCCCTCACGGCCGGCTTCAGCTCCGCGTTCGAGATCGCCGGCACCATCGCGATCGCCGGTTTCTTGATCGCCCTGGTCGCCGTCCGCCACAGCCAATCACCGGCGACCGCCGCCTCGATCTCCGAGGTGGAGGTGGCAGCTTGAGCGTGACAAATCACGAATTAAGGAGATATCACAGGTGAGGAAAGTCATTGCATCGATCTTCGTGACCCTGGACGGGGTGGTGGAGGACCCGGGTGGCGCGGAAGGTTTCGAGCTCGGAGGGTGGAGCTTCAAGTACTCAGGCCGCTCTGAAGAGGAGACGACCGACGCGGCCGATCTACTGAAGGCGAGTGATGCTCTCCTGCTTGGACGGGTCACCTACCAGGGCTTCGCCGCCGCCTGGCCGAAGATGACCGACGGAGGCTGGTATGCGGAGAAGATGAACGCCATGCCGAAGTATGTCGTCTCATCCACGATCGAACAAGCCGAATGGAACAACTCGACGATCATCAGAGGCAACCTGGCTCTGGAGGTCACCAAGCTCAAAGAAGAGAAAGGTCAGAATCTGCTGGTCTTCGGGAGCGGCGGGTTGGTGAACAGTCTTCTTCAAGAGCACGTGCTCGACGAGATTCGGCTTCTTGTCTACCCGGTCGTCTTGGGCCACGGAAAGCGCCTCTTCAACGAGGCACCTACCGTCGCCCTGAATGTCACCGGCGCCAAGGCGTTTAGCTCCGGCGTCGTACTTCTCACTTACCACCCGGCGACAAACCAGGGGTGACTTTCGGATGATGGGCTCATCAGGTGGGGTGCGACCAGCTTCTCGACCAAAAGACTTCAGACTGGCCTCTGACAGAGAGACTGGGATTACGACCGCAGCGTCAACAATCAGCCAATCGGCGTGCTCTGCGCGATGAGCGAATTGCAGCTACGACGTCAGGCATGCGCTCGCCCGTGGCGGTGCCTTGCCAAGACGTAGCGAGCGGCAACGTCGTATCTCTGGCCAGGAGGGCCAAGTCTTTCTCGTCGATTAGGTATTGAGGGCCGATTCTGGTCGCCTTGAGGCGGCCTGAACGAATCCAGCGGCGAACCGTTTCCGGGTCGCGCTTGGTCCGGCGAGCAGCCTCTGGTACGGTAAGCATTGTCGCCATATACTACAACAAGTCGCCACGAGCCCGCTCCTTCTATGAGAGGCTGAATTTTGGGATCATGGCAGCTCCAACCTATGGCTTATCTCGACGCCAAGGCGCGTGCCCAATTGCCCAACAGTGCATTCGCATACATCGATGCTCGCGGGCGTCGCCGCCTGCCGATCAACGACGAAGGCCACGTCCGCAACGCACTTTCGCGCTTCAACCAGACCACCTTCGAAGACGAAGCGGCCCGCGATCGGGCGCGAACGAGGCTTCTGAACGCCGCGAAAAAGTACGGGATCGTGCCCGTCGGTTTCATCACAGGCCAGCTGCAGAACGTGCGTATCCGAGGGGAGGACGAGGCTCGCGCGAGCGAGGTTCGCACGCTGCCGACAGGCTTCGTCACCTTCTTGCTGGCCGACATCGAGGACTCGACCGGTCTGGTGCGCCAGCTTGGCGATCGCTACTCCGCGCTGCTGGCCGACGTCCGCAAGCTGCTGCGCGGCGCCATCCGCAAGTCGGGTGGCCGCGAGGTCGACGTCCGCGCCGACGAGCTGTTCGCGGTCTTCAAGCAGGCGGCGCCGGCTCTCGATGCCGCGCTTCTCATTCAGCGAAACGTCCTCGCGACGGCCTGGCCAGACGCCCTGCTGGTCAGAGTCAGGGTCGGCCTGCACACCGGCCGTCCAACGCTGACCGATGCGGGATACGTGGGCATTGCCGTCAACACTGCGGCTCGTGTCTGCTTCGCAGCCCATGGCGGGCAAATAGTGCTTTCGCGCGCTGCCCACGACGCGGTCGACGGCTCGCAAGGCGCCGGCATCAGCTTTAGAGATCTCGGCCTGCACCAGCTCCAGGGTCTGCCCGCACTCGAGGCACTCTTCCAGGCTGTGGCTACCGGCTTGCCGTCCGACTTCCCTCCGCCAAGAACTCCCGTTTTGGCGCAGCCGTGAGTCGCTTCATAGACCTGAGCCACCCGATCGTGGAGGGCATGGAAACCTACCGTCCGCTGCCAACCCCGCGGGTGGAGATTCTCAACGACTACGACGCGTCGCGATACGGCGGGAAGTCGGAGTTCTTCATCGCCTCTCTGCACCTGTGCGGCAACACTGGGACTTACCTCGACTCGCCGAGGCATCGGTTTCGGGC
>VBGM01000025.1 GCA_005880855.1 Chloroflexota bacterium | reverse complement strand
GGCATCGGCGCTAGAGGAGCAGGTCGGGCACCCTGCCTCGTAGTTCGGGCCGAACATGAAGTGGTAGACGAGGAGCTGCGACCTACCGTCGAACAGCTCGGCGAGCGTCCTGATGCCTTCGTCGGTCTCGAAGCTGTACTCCTTCTCGACCCGGACCCAAGGCAGCTCGCGCCGTTGCCGCGCCAGGTCGTCGCCCATCCGCGTGTGCTGCTTCTCGCGCGCGAGCAGCGCCTCGCGAACGGCCAGCCACTCCTCCCGGCTTGCCACCTTGTGATCGGTCATGCTTTCCTCCGCTGAATGAACTCACCATCGTCCGACATAGGCCCAATACCAAACCAGCGCTTTCTCGAGCTAAGCTATCGCCCGCGCCGAACGCAAACCCCCTTAGCTGTCGGGGGACGTTGAAAGGCTAGTACACGCGGCCTGGGACCGTGAAGAACAGCACCCAGGTCATGAAGCCCGCTGCCAGCGCGATGGCAAGAACGCTCGACAGGCGGATCGATGTGGGCGAGCCCCAGCCCCAACCCGTGCTCGGCACCTCCGCTCGATCCGACCGGATGGTGCGAATGCCACGGAGCAGGCGGAAATAGAGAGTACGGAGTGATTCCGGCGCGAACAGTCCCCAGATCCCGCCTGCGATCAATAGCGAGGCAATGAGCGCGGCGTACCAGAAGCCAAACGTGGGAGTGCCGTCCGGGTACCACCACATCATGGCGAGGAACAGCACCGACAACTCAGCCGGGCAGGCGCTCGAGCGCGCCTGAGGCGATCATCGCGCGCACGGCTCGCGCCCGATGGCTGTACCGAGCCTTCTCCTCCGCGTCCATCTCGCCGAACGTCTTGTTCGCCTCGGGCACGAGGAACACCGGGTCGTAACCGAAGCCCGCTTGGCCGCGCCATTCAGGCACGATCTCGCCCCGGCTTTCGCCCTCGAAGAACTCGGTCGGCCGCCCGGGCACGGCCAGGGCGATCGTGCACACGAACCGCGCGAGCCAGGGGCGCGGATGACCCTTTAGGCGATCAAGGAGGACCTGGGTACGCTCCTTCTGGGTCGGTCCGATACGGGCAGAGTGGATGCCCGGGTAACCCTTCAGCACCGCGACCTCCACCCCCGAGTCGTCGCCGATGGCGGGCAGCTCCATCGCGACGCCGGCCGCCTCTGCCTTCAGCTGCGCGTTCTCCGCGTAAGTCGCTCCCACTTCGGCGACGCCCGGGTCGACGGCGACCAGGGTCAAGCCTTTGTCCGCCAGCAACATCTGATACTCGCCGAGCTTCCCCGCATTGCCAGTGGCAATGCCAAGCCGGCGCTCAGCCAAGCGAAGCTATGGCGCGTTTCTGAGCGACGATGAGCTCCTTGATGCCTTTATTCGCGAGGGCAAGCATGGCGTCAAGCTCGGACCGCTGGTAGGGAGCGCCTTCCGCAGTCGCCTGCAGCTCGACCAGGCGGCCATCCTCTACCATGACGCAGTTCAGGTCGGTCGAGGCCTGGAAGTCCTCTGTGTAGTCGAGGTCCAGCATCGGCGTGCCCTCGACGATGCCGCAGCTCACGGCGGCCAGGTACTGGCGGACCGGCAGCTCGCTCACCATGCGCGCGTCCTTCATGCGCTTGACGGCCATGTACAGCGCGCAGAACGCCCCGGTGATCGACGCGGTGCGCGTGCCGCCGTCGGCCTGCAGCACGTCGCAGTCGAGGGTGATCGTTCGCTCGCCGATCTTGCCCATGTCGACCGCCGCGCGCAGGGAGCGACCTATCAACCGCTGGATCTCGTGTGTCCTGCCGCCGATGCGGCCCTGGATCGCCTCGCGCGTGCCGCGGTCGTGGGTCGAGCGGGGCAGCATCGAGTATTCGGCCGTGATCCAGCCCTGGCCGCTGCCGCGGCGATGAGCGGGCACACGATCCTCGACGCTGGCAGTGATCCACACCCGAGTCCTCCCCATCTCGATCAGGCACGAGCCCTCCGCGTGAACGTTCACGCCCAGCTCGATCTTCAGCGGGCGAAGCTGGTCGGGCTGGCGCCCGTCCGGGCGTGATTTCACGGTGGTGGTCGCGCTCAACGGCCGCTCAGTTTGAGGATCAGTGCACTCATTTCGAAAAAGATATACAGCGGCACGAACATGAGCAGCGGCGTCAGCGGATCGACGCCCGGGGTCAGGAAGTTGGCGACCAGGGCGAGGCCCACGAACCACCAGATGCGGTTCTTGTACAGCCAGCGCGACCTGACGATGCCCAAGAGTCCGAGCACGACGAGCACGACGGGCAGCTCGAACACGACCCCGAAGCCGATGACCATGAGAAGGATGAACCCGACGAGCTGCGCAACGTCCGCGAGGTACGTGACGTTGGTTGGGGCAAAGGAATTGAGAACGCGGATGTAGAGAGGCAGCGCATACAGTGCCGCGGCCACGCCAAGACCGAAGAAAAAGATGGTGGCGACGATGAGCGGCAATGTCAGCTTCCGCTCGTTCCGGTGCAGGCCCGGGCTCACGAACCACCAGATCTGCTGGATCACCACCGGCGCCGCAATGATGAAACCGATGTAGATGGCGACCTGGAGGCGCGTGAGTACGAAGCTGCCGGGACCCAGATAAACCGCATGCCCGAGCCCGGCTCTGCTCACGAGCCACTCGACCACCTGACCCGATACGACGAACCCGGCGATCGTCGTTATTCCCCACGCGACGATGATCACGATGAGCATCCGCCGAAGCGCCTCGAGGTGCTCGATCACAGACATGCGCTGTTCTTCGACCGGTACGTCAGGTCGGGGCGCGCGCCTAAGGACTCTGTCTAGGATCGCCACGGGACGAGCCTCAGCGGTTGGACGGAGAGGCTGACTCCGAGCCCTGCGAGGGGGTGCTCTCGGTTGGCGCCGGCGCTGCAGGCGGTGCGGCGGCGGACGGGGGCGGCGTCACGGGCTGCGTCGAGTGGGTTACCTCGCTCGTCAGCTCTGAGGTCGCCTTGCGGAACTCGCGCATGGCCTTGCCGATCGCGCCCCCGAGCTCGGGCAAGCGCCCAGGCCCGAAAACGATGAGCACGACGACCACTATCGCGATGATCCAGAAGGGGTGTATGGGCATCAGCCGGATTATAGTCCGCCGCCTGTAAAGGGACGATCAGCCTTGTCTCAGGTCACCGCAATCGTGATCGAGTTGATCTTGTCTGTCGAGGTGATCGCCTGCAGCTTGTCGTTTCCCGCTATCACCGTCCCAAACCGGTTGTAGGTGGCCGTCGGCCCGCTCCCGGGCCAGGTGCCCTTGACGATGAAGAACTGGCTGCCGTTGATCGGGCCGCCGGGGATTCGCGCCATGCCGACCGATCCCGGGTTCCATTTGAGGAAGGACGCGGGCTCCTCGGGCAGGTTGTAGCCTGGGCCGCCGGTCCCGTTGCCGTTCGGGTCACCGGCCTGAACGACCCAATCCTCGCTGTCCCAGAACGAGCTCCCGTTGTAGTACCCGTTCAGCGCCAGGACGATGAAGTTGTTCACGGTCACCGGCGCTGTGTCGGGCAGCAGCTCGATCACGATCTTGCCCTGCGTTGTGTTGAGGGTGGCTGTGTACTTGTGGTTGGGAATGATGCAGATGGGTTGCGCGGAGATGAACGCGTGCACCCCCACCGCGGTAGAGGTCTTGCAGCCGGCGAGCGCCGTGGCACGCGGTTGGGTAACCGCCTGCTGCAGCGCCAGGCCCGACCCCACAACGGCGGCGATGACGATAGCCATGATCGAGTAGGGCACCCACGGCCGCTTCTTCCAGGCTTCCGGGAGCTCGACCGCTTCGGCGTCGGGCGTTGAAACCGGGTCGACGGCCGCACGGCGGATTTCTGCGCGCCGTTTCGATTTGCTCATCGTCTCGCCGCCGCCTCGACGATGGCCTGCACCAGGCCATGCGTCGTGTACTCACGGGCCACGATGTCGACCCGCAGTCCAAGCTTTCGGGCCGTGTCCGCGGTCACCGGTCCCATGCAAGCCACCTCGGCGTCACCGAGCACAGCGGGCAACCGGTCGTCCGGAAAGGCTCGTACGAAGTTGGCGACGGTGGACGAGCTCGTGAAGCTGATCACATCCACGCCTTCGGCTCCGAACAGGCGCATCAGGGCCGGCCCGGCCGCGGCAGGACACACCGCCTGGTAAACCGGAAGGATCTCGACTTCGGCGCCGCGCATTGCGAGCAGCGATGGTAAAGCGTCACGCGCGACCTCTGCTCGAGGCACGAGCACCCGCATGCCTTCCATCTCCCAGCCCTCCAGCGCCTTGGCCAGCCCCTCGGCGGTGTACTCCGAGGTGACGAGCTCGGGGCGAAGGCCGTGGCTCTCGAGCATCTCGGAGGTCTCCTGGCCGATCGCGCACAACTTCGACGCGTGAAGGGCGCGCGCGTCGACGCCGGTCTCGACCAGCATCTTGAAAAAGATGACGACGGCGTTGGCCGAGGCGAAGATTACGAGCGCAGTCCGTCCCAGGTTGGCGATCGCCTTGCGGACGCGATCGCTGGTGGGCATGGCCCGGACCTCGATCGTGGGGATCTCGACGACCGCGGCGCCCACGTCGACAAGCTCACGTCGCAACGGATCGACCTGATGCTGGGCGCGGGTGATCAGGATTCGGCGGCCATGCAGCGGGCGCTTCGCCATCGTGTCGAACTGCTCCGACATCTCTACCCCCGGTCCCAGCACGAGCAGCGCGTCTCCGCGTAGCCCGTAGGTTGCTGCCTTGCGCGCGAGCTCGCCGAGTGGCGCGCTCACGCGGTGCTGCCCCGGCTGGCCAGGATTGAGGATCAGGGCCGCCGGCGTCTGTGGGGTTCTGCCGTCGGCCAGGAGCGCGGTGATGCCCGACTCCCACCAACCCGACGCGAGCCTCAGCACCACCGTTTCCGCGCCCTTGACCAGACCGAAACCTATCGATGCCGACCGGCCCTCGATGGTGAGTGGGATGCCGCTCATCACCGGCGCGGCGAGCTCGAGAATGAGGCCCGGCACCGCTTCGAAGTCGACACCAGCGCGATGCAGGCGCTCGGCCATCTCGGTGCCGTTTGAAAACGCATAAGGATTTCCCGGGAACAGGACGGTTACATTGCGGCCGGTTCGCGCCAGGCGCACGACCTCGTCGGCGGAGTCGAGAGGACCGACGTCGGCGCCGGGACGCGCGTGATGCAGCAACCCCACACCACAGCCGTCGCTGTGGCGGACGACATCGGCTTCCTTGATTGCTTCGACAGCTTGAACCGTTGCCAGGCCCGGGTGTCCGGGACCGACACCCACGAGCCTGACCCTGCTGAGGGGACCCACGACGAAGAGGTTAGAGCTTTCGGGTTACCACGTAGTTGGTGAGCGCCGACAGCGTTTTTACGACCTCGCCGCCATCAATCGAGTCGAGTTCGCGCCGTGAGTCGGTCGCCAATGAACGCGCGCGTTCGAGGGCGCGCTGAGGGCCTCGCGACTCACGCACGAGGGCTACGACGACGGCTGCGTCATCCGCGTTCACCGCATGTCCTGCGGTAAGAACATGTGACAGGCGGCCGGCTACCGATGGCTCCTCCATCGCGAGCATGAGCGGGAGCGTCGCGAATCCTTCAGCGATGTCGTGACCGATCGGCTTGCCGACCTCGTCTTCGCTGCCCGTGTAGTCGAGCACGTCATCGGCGATTTGAAACGCGAGGCCGAGCAGGCGGCCATAAGCGCGAAGGTGCTCGCGTGCACCCACATCGGTGCCGCCCAGCAGGGCGCCGATGTCGCAGCAGGCCGCGAGCAACGTCGCGGTCTTGGCTTCGATGCGCGACATGTACTCGTCGAGCGTCGCTGCGTACTGATGCCGGATGCCTTGCTGCCGTACCTCGCCCGCGCAAATCTTCATCACGGCGTCAGCGAGGATGGTGACGACCTCAGGCGAGTCGGTGTTCGCTGCCTGCTCGTAAGCCTTGGCGAAGTAGAAGTCACCGACGACGATGGCCGGCTCGTCGCCGAGGCGGGCGGCGACGGTCGGACGCCCGCGCCTCACCATCGCGCGATCGATCACGTCGTCGTGCACGAGCGTGGCCGCATGCGTTAGCTCAACCGCCATCGCAGCGGGAGTCAGGCGTTCGAGGTCGTAGGTGCCGATCCTGGCCGCAAGCAGGACGAGTGCCGGGCGAATGCGTTTGCCACCGGCGGCAAAGAGATCGGCCATCGGAGCCGAGACCACATCGGGGTCCGCCGCGATCAGCGTCCGCAGGCCGGACTCGATGGCGGCGAGGTCGGCGGCGACCGGTCCAAAGAGATTGGACGCGTCCTCTATGTGGTCTGCTTCTCCCAGAGCTGAACCTCCTGCGCGCGGACGCCCTCACCGAAGATGTTTGCCGCGACCTCGTCGAACTGCTGCGGCATCGCCGTCACCAATATCTCGTGAGGCGGCGCGGATCCCTTTGCGCGCAGACGCGAGTGGTCGAGGTGCCGCTCCACCTTGGCGGCCGTGGTCGTAGACGAGTCGACGAGGGCAAAGCGGCCTGGGTAGACGCGCCCGATGGCCGGCTTGAGCAGTGGGTAGTGCGTGCAGCCCAGCACGAGCGTGTCGGCGCCAAGGCGCACGATGTCCTCGAGGTCGCGCCGCAGCACCTCCTCCGCTCGTGGTGAATCTGCTTCGCCGGCTTCGACGATGTCGACCAGCTCGGGGCATGCCTTCTGATACACGCCGACCATCGGGTCGATCTCCTTGATTGCGTGCAGGTATTCCTGGCTGCGCATCGTGCCCTCGGTCGAGATCACCCCGACCCGGTTGTTCTTGGTGGTCTCGACCGCGGCCTGCGCGCCGGGGCTGATCACGCCGACGATCGGGACTTCGAAAAGCTCACGCGCGTGATTGAGCGCGGCGGCGGTGGCCGTGTTGCACGCGATGACCACGAGCTTGACGTCACGGCTTTCGAGGTAGCGGATGATGTCGACCGCGAAGCCCCGGACCTCGTCCTGAAAGCGTGGGCCGTACGGGAAATGGAGGAGATCGGCGACGTAGATGGTGGGCTCCATGGGCAGACGCTCGCGGATCGCACGCAGGACCGTGAGCCCGCCCACACCGGAATCGAAGATTCCGATCGGCCGCGGGTCGCCTTCCGCTCTTCTCAGATCCACCTAGTCTGAAACGGGCCGGACCGACAGTCGGTAACCCAGGCCCGGCACGGCCTCGAGGGTGACCCCGGAGTTGGTGTAATCCGAGAGCTTGCGGCGCAGGCGCTGCACGTGCGGGTCCACCGAGTGGTCGTCGAGGTCGTGGGGGTAGCCCCAGACCTTGTCTCGCAATTGGGCCCGCGTCAGCACCCGCTCTGGATTGGCGGCCAGCACCGCGAGCAGGTTGAACTCGGTCATCGTGAGAGGGATCTCGTCTTCGCCGAGCTTGAGCCTGCGGGCGGCGTTGTCGATCTGCAGCGCGCCGACGGTCAGCAGCCCCTCACGCCCACCACCTGACTCGGCTAGCGCGGCGCGGCGGAGGTGGGCGTTGATTCGGGCGGCCAGGATTCGCGAGTCGAAGGGCTTGGTGATGTAGTCGTCGGCGCCGACCTCGAGCCCGACGACCTCGTCCATCTTGGCTGAGCGCGCGGTGAGCATCACCACTGGGCCCGTGAGCCCTTGCCTGCGCAGCTCGAGGATCACCTCGGTGCCGCTGATGTCGGGCAGCACCCAGTCGACCAACACCAGGTCGGGCTGGCCGCTCGCCGCCAGCTCGATCGCCTGCGCGCCGTTGGCCGCTTCGAGCACCTCGTGGCCCTGCAGACGCACGACCTCGGCGATGAGCGTGCGTATCGGCGCATCGTCCTCGACGACCAGCACGCGCCGCTTACGCCGCGGCGCCGGCCCGGTCAGTTGTGCGTGGGAGGTGCGAATCCGACGCGTCTCGCCTCTTGTGACGAGCGCTTCGGTCTCCTCATCAGGAGCACTCGCTTCTCCCCCCCGTCGACCACGTCAGCCAGCTCCCAGCCATCCGCTCCAGCTTCTTTGAGAGCCTTTACCAGGCTCGTTCCGTCGACGACCTGCGCGACAGTCAGGACGCGGGTCGCGTACTCCCATTCGCGACTGGGCAAGCCCACAGATGGAATGTGGCTTGTCGAGACCTGCCCATCGCCCGGCGTTCCCGGCTGGTCGGGCTCGTCAGGCTCGTCCGGATCCTCTTCGAGGTGGAGCGGCACTCAACAGATTTTAGGGGCGTGCACCGAGGGGTGTACCCCCGGCGGGGGTCGAACCCGCGCTGGACCGGGTTTAAGCCGGCTGCCTCTGCCATTGGGCTACGGGGGCGATCCTATTTTGCCCCCGTGCTCACTTCTCGTATTCGAAGAAGCCCTTGCCCGTCTTGCGACCGAGATCGCCCGCCTCGACCAGCTTGCGCAGCACCTCGGGCGCGTCGCCGCCCTCGCCCTGCCGGTGGCGGTCCTTCATCGCCCCGTAGAAGATGTCGAGGCCGCTGAAGTCGAGCAGGTGGAATGGACCCATCGGCCAGTTGAGGCCCTTTTGCACGGCGATGTCGATGTCCTCGGCGCTGGCATAGCCGCCTTCCAGGAGGTGCATGGCTTCTTCGGAGGCGGCGAACAGGATGCGGTTGACGATGAAGCCCCAGATCTCTTTGTTCAACACGACCGGGGTGCGATCGATGCTGCGCACGAAGTCGGTCGCCGCCTTGACGGTGGCGTCAGATGTCTTCGGTCCTTTGACCACCTCGCACAGCTGCATGACGGTCACCGGGTGGAAGAAGTGCATGTTGCAGCAGCGAGCTGGGTTTCCGGTGAGGTCGGCGAGGCGGCTGATGGCGATGGTGCTCGAGTTGCTGGCCAGGATCGCGTCGCGACCGGTCGCCCTGCCCAGCGCGGTGAATACGTCCTTCTTGGTCTCGAAGTCTTCAATGACCGCTTCGATGACGAGGTCAGCCTTGACGGCAGCGGCTTCGAGATCGCCGCTCTCGTTGATGCAGTCGAGCGCGTCGCCCGCGCGCTCCTTTGTCAGCCTGCCCTTCTCGACCGCGCGGTCGACGAGCTTTCTGTTCTGTGCCCGTGCGCGCTCGAGCTGGCCGGCGACCGCGTCCACGAGCGTGACCTGGTAGCGGCCGGAAAGCGCGGTCTGCAGCGCGATCTGCGAGCCCATCGTCCCGGCGCCCACCACGGTCACGTTCCTGATCTCATTCATTTGCCGCATCTCCGATCATCTATATGTGCACGTGAGCATGGCGCAGTTCGAGGCGGCCGCGCAGGCCGCGGTCGATTCGATCCCGGACGAGTTCAAGCCGTACCTCGAGAACACCATCTTCATCATCGAGGAGCGCTCGCCGGAAGGCCTCCTCGGCCTGTACGAGGGAGCGACCGCCTTCGGCGCCGGTGAAGGGATGCCTGAGCGGGTCACGCTGTACAAGCGCTCCCACGAGCTGGCGGTCGATTCGATGGAGGCGCTGGTGGAGGAGGTTCGGCGAACGATCCTTCACGAGGTCGGCCATCACTTCGGCATGGAAGAGGACGACCTGCCGTACTAACTAACGAAGGGTCCAGAACGCACGGTCCCAGAGGATGAGCGGCTCGCCGGAGCCCTTGACCGCGCTCTCCACCTCGCCTACGCAGATGTCGTGATCGCCCGCCTCGTGAACCTGGGCCAGCCGGCACTCTAACCAGGCGGCGCAGCCGTCGATGAGCGGGATGCCGTTGGCGCCGAGGTGGTGCGGTATGTCGCTCCAGGCGACCGCCGGCGCCCGGCCCGCGAAACGCTCAGCGATGAACTCCTGCGAGCGGGTTAGCGCGCTGACGTTGAAGGCCTTCCCCTCGACCACCGCGTCGCGGGTCGCGGCCAGCCGCTCGAGGCCGACCAGGACCATGGGCGGCTCGGCCGAGATCGAGACGAGGCTGGTCGCGGTCAGGCCGCGGAACCCAGCGCCATCGCGGGCGCTGATCACCACCACGCTGGCTGCGAGGCGGGCCATGACATCGCGGAAGTCCTCTGCTCCCAATTCGATCGCCAAGCCTAACGGCCGGGTTCGGAGCCGGACGGCGCCGACGGTAGAATCGGTTCACGAAGGGCGCGGCGACGTAGCCAAGTGGCAAGGCAGAGGTCTGCAAAACCTCGATCCCCAGTTCGATTCTGGGCGTCGCCTCCAATGTTTTCGACTACGAATCCCGCCGCACATGCATGTGCAAATGGAGCGGTACCCCAAATTTGGGGCCGGACGCCCCCTCCCCAATCCCGTGGCCGTCGCACGCGACTCGGCCCCGACGCCCGGCCCCTACGGCGAGCATAAGTCGACTATGTCGTCAAGTGAACGAAATAGAACCGAAATGTGACTTAACGATTCGGATGAAACAGATCTCACGAAAGTTGGCCTAGTCAGGCTCGGCTTGCGGGGCTACCTCGACCCGCCGCTGACCGCGACGGCAGCTCCGCCACCGGCCTGCTGTAACCCGCCCCGTATGGGCGGCTGCAGATTTGAATCATCGGACGAGTGGCTGGGGTTGCCGGTGTCGGCGGTACCGGCGGTGCCCTGGTTCGAACCGTTCTGGCCAGGGATTGTCAGCGCCGCGATCAGCGTGAACACGCCCAGCAATGCCGTCGCCCCAATCGCTACCGCCGCCGTGAGGTCGCGCAGAAGCGACAGTGCGTTGTCTCGTGTCGCGCTCGTGGCGATGGGCGCTTGGGCCACGCCTCGAAGCTATCACTCCAAGCTTGGAATCGTCTGAGGACGGCGAACAGCCGCCTGGGCAGGTCAGAGTTCGTATTCAGACTCCCTCGCTACACTTTGGTTCAGGGTGTTCGGAATTTGATCTTTACCCGTGGAGAAAGGAGCTAGCCAGTTATGGCCCTTTCGCCAATCAAGATGCCGCAGCTCGGTGAGTCGGTCACCGAGGGCACCGTCGACAGGTGGCTGAAAAACGAGGGCGACTTCGTCAAGCGCGACGAGCCCCTGGTCGAGGTGATTACCGACAAAGTCAACGCCGAGATCCCCTCGCCGTTCGAGGGCAAGCTGGTCAAGATCACCGCTGCCCAGGGAGAGACGGTCCAGGTCGGGGCGGTGATCGCACAGATCGAGACCGCCGCCGCGGCCTCCGACAAGGCCGAGCCTTCGGCGAAGCAGCCCCAGGCGGCGGTGAGCGAAGCGGCGGCCGAGGCTCCCGGGCCGGCGGTCCAGGCCCCTGCACCGGGCGGAGGCGACGGCAATGCCCGCCTCTCCCCCGCCGTCCGCAAGCTCGCGGCCGAGCACAACCTCGACCCGACCACGCTGCGCGGCAGCGGCCTGGGCGGCAGGGTGACGCGCGACGACGTGCTGGCGGCCGTCGGCGGCAAGACCGCCGCCGCACCTGCCGCAGCCCGTCCCGCGACGCCGGCCCCCG